>NZ_JABFDP010000015.1:0-200228 GCF_013179005.1 Bradyrhizobium denitrificans
GCGCGTGGCCGAGATCGTGCGCAAGGCCGTGCCGGAGAAGCCGCGCGGCATGTTCGACGGCCTTAGCGTTCCTGGAGGGGTGCTCGAGCGTGATGGCGGACGACGGCCCGAGCGGGGATCCCCCGAAAGAGAAAACAGCGGCACGGCAGCCGACCGGCGCGAAGCCGAAGTGCCGGCAAGGACCGTGGCGCAAGATCCCGAAGCGGAAGCCCGTCGCGTGCGGACCCGGGCGCTGGTGCGCCATGCTCGTGCCGTGGATGCGATCTTCGCGGCGCATGAGACGGGCGGCAGAGCGAGCCCCGAACAGGTCAAAGAGCTACAGACCGCCCGCCAGGCCTTCGAAAAGGTGCGCCCCTATGGCTCGCACGATGCCGAAGCCGCGTACAGGAAGAACCCGGAGCTGGCCCGAGAGGCCGCTGGCGGACGCCTCAACCGGGCCATCCGCGCGCTCCAGCTCGAGACCGAACTGCGCATCGATCCGAACCGCCGCGCCGCGCGCTTCGTGGAGCGCTGGCAGAAGCTCGAGCACACCAGCCAGCGACAATATCAGGCCGGCGACATGTCCGGCTACAGGACGACGCGCGCGGCGATGGGCGACATGGCCAAAGGCCTCGAACGCGATCCGCAACTGGAGTCCATCCTCGCCAGCCGCAGGAAAGACCTCGGCATCGCCTTCGAATCAGGTGGCCGGCTCGGCCAGCAATTGGCCCTCGCTCACGGCATCGGCTTTGGAAGAGACAGAGGCCTTGAACGTTGATCCGGCCTGTTTGCCGCCGTCTCTACGCTACAGCACGACAGGGTGAAAAACGCTCTTGCGCGCGCGCAACTGCTTGCTCTGTGTAGCTCAGGAGCAGTCAGCAGGAGGCAGCGCAGCCATGCGCGAACCAGACCGGATCGTCCGTCTGAAAACCGTTCTTGCCCGTACCGGCCTGTCCCGATCCACCATCTACCGCAAGATCGGCGAAGGCTCATTCCCGGCCCAACTCAGGATCAGCGTCAACGGCGCAGGCTGGCGGGAATCCGACATCAACCGCTGGATCGCCGATCCCGCGGCGTGGCGTCCGACATGTCTGTCCGTCGCCTGCACGGGCGATGTCCGCTCCGGGGGCCAACCGGAAGTAGTGCACGGCAGGACCGAAAAGCGAAATCTGACCCGAAGCTGAATCTTCGATCAAGTCAGCAGCGTCCCCTTCCAGCTCATTACGGACGTAGGCTGCTGATATTCGCGATCGAACCGGGCTGGATCACTATGTCCGGGTTACCTCCGGTCGCGTCAGCGCGGACATCCTGGGGCGGCAGCCATGGGCCAAGAGGGGGCAACGCGCTACAATACTAAAAGCGGCGATGGATCGGTGGCGGGGGATCGACGATGTTCCCCAATTCATCGACGATGAAATTAGGATCGGACGTTCGCTCAGAAAGTACATCCCAAGCAATCGTTTTAGTGAACTCGTCACAAAGCTGGTACTCTAACACTCGAAGCTTGTCTTTGGGACCGCTATAGATACGATCTTTCGTTAGTTCCCATCTGCCATCGTTACGCGGGCATCGGATTGTTGGGTCGATTGTTAAAGTCACGCAGTAGTATCTGCGACCCTCTTTCGGATTTGACACCTTGTCAGCTTGAAACTCCGCCACAAATTCGATTCCTCGCTCCAAACGGCGGGCTTGTGAAAAGATCAGACTATCGCGGTCCATAGACGGCTTTTCCATTTGCGCCAATCCTAGTACTCAGCGATCAGTCTTGCGGCGGCGCCATATGTCGCGAAGGGCCAATAGGCGACTCAGTGACCGTGAAACTGCCTCCATGCATCTTCGCGCAGCTTTGATAGGACTTTTGCATGACATTCGCCCTGTTGAATGTGCTTTTCCGAAAGCATGCGGTTCATCCGCTCTTCGCTCTCCGTTAGCACTTCCCTATGTCTCTTTTTCCCTTCGATGACTTTCTCGACGCTCTTTTCAATGTCCGTAAGGCTATTGCATTTCGCTTCAAGCCAGTCCCGAAGTTCAGGAATGTAACCCTCGAAATCCGATTCAAAGTCCTCATCATTGAGAAAGCGAACCTGCTCTTTCGGGGTGGAAAACATCAAATCCGCGTATTTCGCCAGAACGCCCATTTCTTTGAGATAGTCCCGAACGAGTGTTCGCATCTGTCCCGACGATGCGATGACTTGATTGCCGCTTAGCCTCTTTAGCTCAACGTCCGAAAAGTATGGCCTGTGAATGCCAAGTATAGGAGGATAGATTCCTCCTTCCCCTCCCTCCCTGTTGATGCCTGCGACAAATACGAAAAAGCACGCGCTCGCACACATGAAGTTGGATTTGGGATCCTTTAGGATAGCTTCCGCTTTCTGACGATATCGAGGGGGTAGGTCACTTGGGACACGCGTTTCCAAGCGCAGCTTTCGCACAAGGCGACCGATTTTCATCGCCTCAATCACATCACCACCCGGCGACGCAAGGTAAATCCCATCTGCGCAGGCCGGCATACCCTTAAATTCATAGCCGCAATTCACATCAATCAACTTTAGAAGCTTGTCATAGTCTCCCGCTTCAATCTTGCCTTCCAAGATTATGCTGGTACCGACTCGAAGAAGTTCCTCCGGTGTTGCGTCTCTGATTTCCGCACCGCTTGCCGGTGCGACGACAGCAGTGAGCCAAGCTGCTGCGAACAGACAAAAAATCAAGCTGCGCATTGCCGCTTCCAAAATAAATAGATTGCCGTGCGCGCCGCTCCAGCGGCCGAGGGTGGCTGCCGGCATACCCTGACCGACGCGGAGTGCCAGGTGACAATAGCACTCAACACGCCTCCTCGTAACTGCATGGGGTCCGGATTGGGTCACGAGCTGCCTTCCCGAATGAGCTAGCGTCACGGCCGGTGTACTCGGATGGTTGCCGACTTGATGCAGCGCCGCAAGTCGGCAGCCTCCAGGCCATTTACGGCCCGGTAGAGCGGCCCTGTCACGTCCGCAATTCGCCCAGAGCGGAAGTGGCAAGTGGTTTCGGGCGGCATAGCTCCGGAGCTTAATTCGACGCGATGGTCTGGCGCGTGAAGGCCGCCCTGAGCGCTGCAAGCTGCGTGCTCGTTGCGCCTCTCTCCGCCTCGGCTCGATCAGCCGGGATGTCTGAGTACGGGATTGGTTGGTCGAACTGGCCTTCAGTAAAATCGTATCGTACCCCTCCAATTCGATTGTAAAAGTGATCTCCTTGCACAAGGGGAGTTCTCAGTAATTCACCGCCAAATAGTTCATGGACGAGTAGCGAAGTGACATTGCACTGTCCGGCTGCCGGATTTTGCATGGTCCATTTGCTGGAGGTCGCCAACGACCACGACTTGCACAATTTTCCTTGAATAGCGTTAGAATCAAAAACCGAAGTCATTAGTTCGCTGGTTGGTATGACGCGGATGGATCGATTGGTAATCAGCTCTCCCCAAAGCCAGTTGTGATGCGCAATGACGACCGTCGCAGGCAAGTGAGGTCGGTCACTGAGCGTGTGACCGTCACTGACTGCGATCACGTCGTAACCATGAGAGACCGTTGAACGGACAGTCGCATCGACGCAAAGGTCCGTCGCCCATCCTATGACCACCACGCGGTTTGGACAGATGTGAGCCAAGAGGCTGGCGAGAGACGTCCCGACGTATGGGTCGTTCAACGTCTTATCGACGACGAGATCGGCATCACTTCGGATTAGGTCTGGAAGGAACTCCCAGCCGGGCGCGCCCGGTTCAAAGACGTCGCCTGCATTACCGCAATGCCTAATTCAGATTATCTGGCCTCCATCGTCCCGCACCTTCTTCGCCAGCAAATTGATGTGTTCGATCACACCTTGCAGATTATGCTTGGCGGGGCCTCGCAATAGCCCAACCTGCATGTCGACTACGATGAGAGTATCCACAAGCGATAGCCCTTATGATGATCGTCGAACGACTTGTAACAGGAGACAGGCTAGTTGTCAGCTTATGGCCGATCGGGACGAAATCCGCCTATGGCCTGCATGGAGTCTGAGGGAGTAGACCGGACCTGCCAGAGATCGGGCAAAGCCGTCGCGATCGACCCATCGCGACATATTGCGCTTCTGCACGAAGTCAGTCGCTATAGGGACAAAGCAGACATTGCTTTAGTCGCATTACGCAGCAGGGTTTATGGGTATACGGCCTGGCCGTGAGTGAAAACCGGATATCCATTGACGTAACGAATCGGCCGTGATTCGATTCGCGGCATTGGCCGCTACAGGCCAGGCAAGCGGCCCGCACAGGTGCTAGGAACACCTGCACGAGCCTAACCCTCAACATGGAGAGCACCATGTCTCAGGCTGATTCTGCTTATACCACGAGTCGTTTATTCTTTCCTGCCGGCCCGGCCGTTCGGCGCCGGCAGTTCGTCACCGGCGGTGCCGCCATCCTGGCCGGGGTCGTCGCCCCCTCGCGGGCTGACTGCGTTGGTGTTTCGACCGTGCCCGACCCGGTCCTCGATGCCATCGAGGGCCACCGCCGAGCCTTTGAGGAACTGGGGCGCCTGCTCGCCGAGCAGGATGCTGCCGAGCGCGAGCTGCGCCGTGCGCCTTGCAGTAGGCGGGCCGAGCTGGAGGCCAAGTTAAGTAACCTCTGCGAGGCAGAAGGCGCACTCGGTCGGGCTGAGATGAAGGCCTCGCGTCAACTCGCCGGCACCGTACCTGGAAGCCTCAAAGGAGCGGCCGCGGCGTTAAAGTATGTGCGCGAGTGTTACGAAGCTCGCCAGTACCCTCTTTACGAGGAGGATGGCTACCGGTTGCTGCTGCTCTCAACTGAACACGCGATTTGCGCCGCCGTTGGTCTCGCTACTCCGAATCGTGGTGTTGATCCTCGATAACGATTGCGCGCCTTCCTACGAGCGGGATGTGGAAACGAAGGCTGGTCGAATCGCTCGGGCGCCGCCAGACGAAAGCGGTGCGAAAGGATATCTCCGACCCACGACCATCGTGCCACATCTCAGCTCCACAAAAGGCCGAAGAATCGACGTGAAGGCGATCCGGGTGCGCTTAGACGTGACGCAGGAAGAGTTCGCAGCTCGCTTCGGATTCAGCGCTCAATACGCTTGCTATTCGGAGCAAGGCCGCGACAGCCGGGAGGACGGACACGCGTTGATCTTCTCGCGATCGAGCGCGCCCCGAAGGCAGTGCAGAAGGCTTTGCAGGCTGTGATGCGTTCGCAATCTACGCCAAAACGGCCGTTCGCAAGTATCTGCGCGCTCCCGTACGATGGCAGGATCTTTGCTCTTCTCTTCCTGAATTCGTCGCCGCTTGATGCTCGTTTGACTTCACCAATCGGGCGAGCGACGGCATGGCAGATGACACAGAACTGGAGCTGGACGACATCAGACTGGCCAACGACAATCAAGGTCCGGAGGATGGAACGAGCAAGGCGGATAACAAGACGCGGCGACAGTTGGAGCAGGTGACGTTGACCATTGCCCGGCTGATCGGACGCCGGATTGCGCGGAAACAGTTCGCGGCGCTTAGCGCCGCCAATGACAACAGGCCTCAAGCCGCGAACGATGCGGAGGACGAGGCCGGCAAGGATTAGACAGAACGGAGACCGTCATGCCTCGCGTTGCGCTTTACGCCCGCTACTCGTCCGACAATCAGAGCGAAAGCTCGATCGAGGATCAGTTCCGCCTCTGCCGAGAGCACGCCAAGCGCGAGCGATGGAAGGTCACGAGCACCTATCACGACGCCGCCATTTCGGGCGCGAGCATGATCCTGCGGCCCGGCATCCAGTTGTTGTTGCAGGATGCGCAACGCGGTCTGTTCGATGTCGTTTTGGGCGAGGCGCTAGACCGGATTTCTCGTGACCAGGCGGACGTCGCCACGCTGTTCAAGCATCTGCGCTTCGCGGGCGTCTCCATCGTCACCCTGGCCGAAGGCGAGATCAGCGAGCTTCACGTTGGCCTCAAGGGCACTATGAATGCCCTGTTCCTCAAGGACCTCGCCCTGAAGACTCATCGTGGTTTGCGCGGCCGAGTGGAGAAGGGCAAGGCCGGCGGTGGCCTCTGCTACGGCTACAACGTCATGAAGGGGCTCGACGCCAACGGTGAGCCGATCCGGGGCGATCGCGAGATCATCCTGGAGGAAGCGAGGATTGTCCGACGCATCTTCCGCGCCTTTGCCGCCGGCAAAAGCCCGAAGGCCATCGCGGTCGAACTGAACAAGGACGGCATTCCCGGCCCGCTCGGCCGGGCCTGGGGCGACACCAGCATCCGAGGCCATGTCTCGCGCGGCACCGGCATCCTCAACAACGAACTCTATGCCGGAGTCCTGGTCTGGAACAGGCAGCGTTTCGTCAAGGATCCGGCGACCGGCAAGCGCGTGTCACGGCCGAACCCGGAAAGCCAGTGGATCAGGACCGAGGTGCCGCATCTCAGGATCGTGGACGATGAGCTGTGGCAGGCCGCGCGGTCGCGGCAGCAGCAAATCTCGGCCCTCTTTGGCCCCAACCCGGCCAATACGCGGGAGGGCAGGGCCAAGCGGCTGCACCTCGCCAACCGGCCCGCCTCCCTCCTTTCCGGCCTTCTCACCTGCGGATGCTGCGGCGGCAGGATCGGCATCCTGACGCCTAATCGTTATGGCTGCCTCAACCATCATCGTCGCGGGACTTGCGCCAACAACCGCACCATCATGCGCGAGAAGATCGAGGCGCGGGTGTTGGCGGGACTGAAGGATCGTCTCGTCTCCTCCGAGGCGGTCGCAGAAGCGGTGCGTGCCTATGCCGAAGAGATGAACCGCCTCAACCACGACCGGCGGGCACAGGCGGAAACAGACCACCGTGCGCTTCAGAAGATCGAGCGGGCGCTTGCCAGCATCATGGCGGCAATCGAGGATGGTCTCTACCAGCCGTCGATGAAGGCGCGGATGGATGAACTTGAACGGCAGAAGGCGGAGATCACAGCGCGCCTGTCACAGGCTGCCGCCGACGTTCCCGACATGCATCCCAACATCGCCAATGTCTATCGCAAGAACGTGGCCCGGTTCACCGAGGCGCTCACCGATCCGGATGGCGGGCGCGAGGCAGCCGAGGCGCTGCGCTCGCTCATCGGCGAGATCGTACTCAAACCCGGCAAGAAGCGTGGCGAGGTCCATGCTGAGCTGCGTGGCGAGCTGATGGGTATCCTTGAATTCTCGAATGCGCTGGAAAATCAAAGAACGAGCCTTGTTATGCCGGCAGTGGCTGCACGTCCCCGCAACCAACGACACTCCCGTAGCCGACTCGGCTGCGGGAGTTTTCGTTTGTGCCCAGCGCGAGAACTGCCATCTTCTGCGGCGGAGTCATAACCTCTGCGGACACCGGCTCGCTCAGCGTGAATGCCTCCCGCACGGCTGCGTCCAGTTGAACGCCCGCGGATGATGTCCTCGACCTCAGCGATCAGCACGATCCGTGTCTCTCCATTTGGAACTGGTCACTGCCAGCTCATCGTCGCTACTCATTAGCAGCCGACATCGAAGACGAGGTCGGCGCGCCGGCACGACCGGCATGCAAATCGACCGTCATCGCCAGTGATGCCGATCGCGCGTCCGTGGTCGTCGCGAATGACGCCCTGCCCCATCGTCGAGACAGCGGAAACGCCGAGCCGCTCGGCGGCTCATCAACAAAAGGCACAAGGAGAAAGGGTGAAGAAGTCGTTCGGCGCGGTCAGCGTGCTCAAGGACATTTCGCTCAGCGTGCCGCGTGGCGGCGTGGTCGCGCTGATCGGTCCGAGCGGGTCCGGCAAGTCAACCTTGCTGAGATGCCTCAATCTGCTGACGATCCCGGACAGCGGCGTCATCCGGGTGGATCAGCGCATGATGGATTTCACCAACGGCCACAAGCTGCCGGCCGACAAGGAGCTCGCGGCCTTCCGCGCCCGCACCGGCATGGTGTTCCAGAACTTCAACCTGTTCCCGCATATGTCCGCCGTCCAGAACGTGATGGAGGGGCCGGTCACGGTGCAGAAGGTCGAGCGCGGGGCGGCGCGCGAGGCCGCGCTCAAGCTGCTGGAGAAGGTCGGGTTGAAGGACAAGGCCGATGTCGCGCCGGACAAGCTGTCCGGTGGCCAGAAGCAGCGCGTGGCGATCGCGCGCGCTTTGGCGATGAAGCCGGAGGTGATGCTGTTCGACGAGGCGACCTCCGCGCTCGATCCGGAGCTGGCCGGCGAGGTCCTGGCGGTGGTCCGCCAGCTCGCCGCTGAAGGCATGACCATGGTGCTCGTGACCCACGAGATGGCGTTCGCGCGCGAGGTCGCCGATACTGTCGTGTTCATGCGCGACGGCGTCGTCGTGGAGGAGGGGCCGGCCGCGCAGGTCATCGATGCGCCGCGTCAGCCGGCGACGCTAACCTTCCTCAGCCACTTCCACAGCAGCGGCCGGGCGACGGCAGCCGTGAGCCCATGACCTGACGACCGGCGACAGGATCGAATGATGACCCCCGGCCTGGCGCTGCGTTGCGGGTTGCGGTGATCGGCGCCGGATGGTCGTCCGGCTTGCGGTCGCTCCGTCGCGCGTGATCGCAGTCATCGACGACCCAAGCAAGCACAGCGGTTCTTGGCTGCGCTTCGCCGCCGAGCGGGCCCGCCGAGCAGGCGGTCTGATGGTCACGCCGCGCCGGCGGGAATCTCGTCTTCATCGTGGGCGCGCAGCAGGTCCAGCAGCCGCTTGCGCATGATCATGCCGGGACGGTCCGAGGGCATGTGCATCTCGATCTTCCGGCTCATGTCGACGATCGCGTCGGGATCGGTCGATTCCAGCATCTCGCGATCCTCGGCGATGATCGCCGCATCCCAGTCGATCAGCTCCTGCGTCGAGCAGTCCGCCTCGGTGTCGTTGCGGAACAGCAGCTGCACCACCTGGATGCGGCCGTCCGCGATCGGTGTCGCGCAATTGAAGATGATGTGGCGAATGCCGGACGGATACTCCATGTCGAGCCGCCGGCAGAACGGCATGAACCATTTGTTGCGCTGATGGCGCTTCGTGACCGGCTCGGTCGTCCCGGTGATCCGCGCCGCGTTGGGCGGGTTGCGGACGGTGATGATCGTCTCGGCATCGAAACCCTCCTCGGTCTCGACGATCTCGTATTTCTCCGGCTTCGGCTGGCTGATGTCGCCGAACGTGCTCTTGTGCACGAAGGCAAAGTGGGCGTTGTCGAACGAATTCTCCATCAGCCGTAGCGCGGCGGTGTTCCAAGTGTCGTAGAATTGGTGGATGCGGCGGTAGCCGGGCTTGCCGTCCTCCGGGATGTCGGGGATGTCGCTGAGCGGCTCGTCCAGCGCGACCCAGACATAGCCGTAGCGCTGGCGCGCCCGGAACGCGCGCGCCCGCGCCTCGGGGATCGGCTGCTCGAACGGAAATTGCGGCACCATCACCAGCTTGCCGTCGCGGTCATATTCCCAGCCGTGATAGCCGCAGACCACGTGGCCATTGTTGCACCAGCCCTTCGACAGCCTGGCGGTGCGATGGCAGCAGCGGTCCTCGAGCGCGGCGGGCTCGCCCTTGTCGTCGAGGAACAGCACGATCGGCTGTCCCAGAAGGGTGAAGGGCTTGGGACCGTCCTTGAGATGGTCCATCGGCATGATCGCATACCAGAACCGGCGAAGCACGGGCTGCTTGGTGCTGAGCATGATGATCCCTCCGGGTTAGGCCGCCAGACGCGTCACGACGCGCGCGGCATCGGCTTTGAGCTTCTGCATGTCGAGGCCGGGAATCGCTCCGTTCTCGACGACGGTGCGGCCGCCGATCAGGAGATAGCGGATGTCGGCCGATCCGGCGCAGGTCACCGGCGCGATCATCGGATCGTGCATGCCGAAGTGCCGCGGCTGGTCGAGCTTGAAGATCGCGATATCGGCCTGCTGGCCGGGCGCGAGCGTCCCGATCGAGGGCATGCCGAGCACGCGCGCGCCGCCGGCGGTCGCCCAGTGCACGACGTCCTCGGCGGTCAACGCATGCGCTCCCTTGAGCGCGCGATGGGTGTGCCAGCAGCTATGCATCTCGCTCAGCATGTCCGCTGATTCGTTCGAGGCCGCGCCGTCGACGCCGAGCGACACCGCGCCGCCGAGCCGCGCCATGGCATCGGCCGGGGCGATCCCGGAGCCAAGCCGGCAATTGGACTGCGGACAATGCGCCATGCCGGTCCCGGTGCTGGCGAGAATGCCGACCTCTTCCGCGTCGAGATGCACGAGATGCGCAAACCAGACGTCGTCGCCGAGCCAGTCATGCTCGGCGAGCCAGTGCACCGGGCGCTTGCCGTGCACCGACAGGCAGAACTCGACATAGTCCGCGGTCTCGGACAGATGGCTGTGCAGCCGCAGCTTCATCCGCCGTGCGGCGGCGATCACCTCGCGCAGCTCACCCGGATCGAGCGACCAGGTCGGCGTGGTCGGCGCCACCGCCACCCGCGTCAGGCTCCCGGGCGAGGCGTCGTGGAAGCGCTGGGCGCAGGCTTCCACCGACTGCAGCATGCGGTCCAGCGACTGCACCGGCATCGGCGGAAACTCGTCGGTATCGAAGTTGCGGCCGATGGTGGCGCCGCCGCGGCAGAACACCAGGCGGATCCCAAGGCTGCGGGCGATATCGAAAATCACCTGTGCGGGGTCGAACCGGTAGCTGTCGCTGAACAGATAATGGTGATCGGCGACCGTCGTCGTGCCCGACAGCAGCAGCTCGGCCAGCGCAATGCGCGCTGCGACCGCCAGCGCCTCTTCGTCGATGCCCGACCAGTGCCGGTACGGCACCGAGCGCAGCCAGCCGGCCAGCGGCAGGTTGATGCCGGCACGCACGCCCTTCAGCACGCTCTGGAACATGTGGTGATGGGTCGACACCAGGCCGGGATAGATGACGCAGCCGGTGGCATCGAGCCGCGGCTCGTCGGGCTCGGCGTGCAAGGCCCCCATCTCCGCAATGACGCCGTCGCGGATGCGGATCGCGCCCGTCGTCCGCATGGCATCGCCGGGGCGTCCGGTAAAAATGCCGGCCGCGTTCTCGATCAACATCGTGGTCATGTCTCGGCGCCGATCTCGCTCTCGTGCCAGCTCGACAGCGCCAGCCGCGACACCGCCACCATGATCGCGAACAACGCGACGCCGGTCAGCGTGATCAGGAAGAGCGCCGCGAACATACGGGGAATGTCCAATGTGAAGCCGGCGTCGAGGATCTCATAGGCCAGTCCCGACGAGCGTCCGCCGGTGCCGGCGACGAACTCGGCCACGACCGCGCCGATCAGCGCGAGGCCGCTGGAGATGCGCAGGCCGCCGAAGAAGTAGGGCAGCGCGCCGGGGATGCGCAGCTTGATGAGCGTCTTCAGCCGGCTCGCCCGGTTCATGCGGAAGTAGTTGGCGAGGCCCGGATCGACGCTGCGCAGGCCGAGCGTGGTGTTGGAGATGATCGGAAACAGCGCGACCAGCGTCGCGCAGATCGTGAGCGAGAGCTGGGTGTTCTTGACCAGGATGATGATCAGCGGCGCAATCGCCACCACCGGCGTCACCTGCAGCAGCACTGCATAGGGAAACAGGCTGATCTCGATGGCCCGGCTCTGCACGAACATGAAGGCGATCAGCGTACCGAGCAGCACGGCGGCTGCAAAGGCCTGCAGCGTGATGCGCAGGGTCACCAGCAGCGCGCGGAGCAGGGCCGGGCCATGCTGCATAAAGCTCGCGACGATGTCGCTCGGTTTCGGGAACAGGTACACCGGCACGGCTGCAAGGCGAAAGCCGATCTCCCAGAGCCCGACCATGACGATGCCGACGCCGAGCGGCGCGGCGATGCGGATAAAGGCTTCGGACTGCAACAGCGGCCTCACGCGGCGCCTCCCGTTCGCTGCGGCAGCGAGGCCTCGGCGAGCCAGGCCGACAGCTCGCGGCAATAGGCGGCGAATTGCGGGCTGTCGCGAAAGCCCACATCGCGCGGCTGGGCCGCGTCGATCGTCATGGTGCGGAAGATCCGGCCTGGATTGGCGGCCATGACGATGATCCGGGTCGAGAGAAACACGGCTTCATAGATCGAATGCGTCACGAACACCGTGGTCAGCCGGCGCTCCCACCACAGCCGGACCAGATCGTCGTCGAGCCGGTTGCGGGTGAACTCGTCGAGCGCGCCGAAGGGTTCGTCCATCAGCAGCAGGTTCGGCTCCGTCACCAGCGCCCGTGCGATCGACACCCGCATCTTCATGCCGCCGGAGAGCTGCCTGGGATAGTGCCGGCTGAACGCTGACAGGCCGACCCGCGCCAGCGCATCGGCGACGCGCGGCGCGGCGTCGCGCTTGCCGACGCCGGCGAGTTCGAGCGGGAGACGCACATTGGCGTCAGCCCGCGCCCAGGGCATCAAAGTGGGCTCCTGGAATACGAAGGCGAGCCGCCGGCCGTCCTGCCCCACCCGGTCCTGTCCACCGCGCCACCAGAGCAGCCGGCCGTCCGACGGCTCGATCAGATTGGCGATCAGCTTGAGAAGCGTGCTCTTGCCGCAACCGGACGGGCCGATCAGCGTGAGGAACTCGCCGTCGGCGATGGTCAGGTCGATCGGCGCCAGCCCGCGCGCGCCGTTCTGGAACACCTTCTCCGCCGACAGCACCTCGACGACAGGAGCGCGGCCCGCGGGCTCGCGCGCGTGATCGGCCTTGTCCTCGAAACGATCGCCTGGGGGCAGCGCGTTCATGGGCTCCGTTCACTTCACGCCGATCTTGAGATCCTTGACGAAGCGATCGTCGAACGCCTTCTGCCACTCGGTCTTGGCGTCGAGCAGCTCGCCGGCGACCAGGAAGTCGTAGATCTGCTTGTAGCGGTCGGCGGTGATGATGCCGATGCCGAGCTTGGCCGCATCGCCGCCGTCGACGGCCTTGGTCTCCTTGAGCTTCTCCAGCGCGAAGGCGATCTGGCCGTCGGTCATCTTGGGATTGTCGGCCTTGATAAGACCGTTGCCGGGTGCGGGGGTCTCCATGTAGTCGCGCCAGCCCTCGAGCGAGGCCTTGACGAAGCGCGCGACCACATCCGGCTTCTCGGCGATCATCTTTTCCGTCGTGACGATGGTGGATCCGTAGGGCGGATAGCCGCCGTCCGCGAACAGGAAAAACTTCACTTTCTCGTTCTGCTGCAGCGCCTGGTAGGGCTCCGAGGAGAGATAGCCCTGCTGGGCGATCGTCTTGTCGGCGAAGAACGGCTGCAGGTTGAACGTGTAGGGCCGGATCTGATCGTCGGTATAGCCATATTTGGCGCGCAGCCAGGGCCAGAACGTCACGCGCGACGAACCGGCGATCAGGACCGGTCGTCCCTTGAGGGCGGCGAGATCGGCGACGTCGTCATGCGCCATGATGCCCTGAAGGTCGAACTGGAAGGACGACGCCACGGTGACCAGCGGCAGCTTCTGCTCCCGTCCCTTCAGCACCTGGATGTCATATCCCATGATGAAGTCGGCATCGCCCGCAAGCAGCAGTTGCGTGCCGTTCACCTGCGGCCCGCCCGTCTTGATGGTGACGTCCAGCCCGGCCTTCTCATAGAGGCCCGTGGCCTTGGCCTGATAGAAGCCGCCATGCTCGGCCTGGGCAAACCACGAGGTGAGAAAGGTGACCTTGTCGGCGGCCGATGCTGGGGAGAGCACGTAGCTCCCGATCAACGCAGCCCCCAGCAGTTGAGAAAGAGCTTTCCTGACCATCGCTTTCATGACCTTCGCCATCGACCTCATTCCAGCCGCTTCGGCTGCAGGCCAAGTCCGTGGCCGTCGCGCCCTGCAATCCAGAATGCACAGGCCCACTGTCACCTCAAAGCATTTTGATTCGAGCAATCCGTTGCCTTCGCGGCAACGCCGACTTCTTGAGCAAAGAGTGCGAGCGCAAGCAGCAGTCGCGCTGTAATGAGGCCAATAATGCGGCGTGACGGCGGTCCTGCGCGTGAACTAACATCATGCATCGTCTGCTGCCCAAGCCTGTCATCATGACCCGTCGCGCGCTGTCTCCGCCAAGCATCCATCCGCCATTCGCGCGCTACAGCCACGGGATTGCTGTTCCGGCTGGTCACCGCCTGGTGGTCACCTCGGGGCAGCTCGGCATCACGGCCGACGGCGTGATCCCGCCGGACGCCGAGGCGCAGGCGGACCTCTGCTTTGCCGCCATCGCGGCGATCCTCGCCGAGGACGGCCTCTCGCTTGCTGATATTGTGCGTCTCAACGCCTACGTCACCGGACGGGAGCACATGCAGGGCTACATGCGTGCGCGCGACCGCCATGTCGGCGATACGCCACCGGCCTCGACCTTGGTGATCGTGTCGGGCTTTACGCGGCCGGAATTCGTGGTGGAGATCGAGGCGATCGCGGCGGCGCCCGCGCCATAAGTTCAGAACGCGCGCATCGCTTGTCCGACGGTCGCCAGAAAGCGCGCGCGCTGATCGGCGGTGGCCATGTTCATGTGGTAGAGCGCGTGGTAGCGCACGCGGGTTCGCCTGGCCGTGAACCAGGGCAGATAACGCGTGACGATCTTGCGCGGCGGATCGGCCATCGCGATGGCCTGCCAGCGCGGCCGGCCATAGGTGCTGATGCCCGAGACGCAGCGGATGTTGTGCAGCATCGGTTTCGCATGGGCCGGATCCGACAGATCGAGCGCGATGCCGGGGCCGAACATGCGGTCGAACCAGCCCTTCAACATGGCCGGTGGCCCGAATGACCAGGTCGGAAACTGAACGATCAGGCCTTCCGCGGCAGCCAGGCGGTCCGCATAGGTCGCGTTGTTGCGGCGGTTGCGCGCCGGATCGTGGTAGACGCGCCGCCGTTCCGCGGTCAGGACCGGATCGAAGCCTTCGGCATAGAGGTCGAGCAGATCGACATCGTGCCCGGTGTCGGCCAGCGCCGCCAGCGCCTCCGTCCGGATCGCGGCATGGAAGCTGTCGGCGAGGGGATGGCAATAGACATAGAGCACGCGCATCGGTCAGGCCCCGTCGGGGACGAAGCTGCGCATCTTGCCGGGATTGAGCAGCCCAAGCGGATCGACCTCGCGCTTGAAGCCGAACTGATCGGCATCGGCGCGCTTGTAGCGGCTGCCGTCCTCGATCGTGAACACATGAGGATTGGCAATCGAGACGCCGCGCGCCTCGTGCATTCGGATGATCTCGTTCAACCGCTCCGGATCGCGATAGCGCACCACCGGCAGGCCGCTGCAGGTCACGCGGCCGCCGAAGCGGATGAACTCGAGATGCGGCAGCACCTCGTCGGGAAACAGCTGACGGATTTCGGCAACCTTCTCCAGCAGACGATCAGGCGGATAAAGCGACTGCAGATAGGTCACGCTGCGATCGGCCTTCAGGACCTGCAAGGTCGTGTGGTTCCAGCTGTATTCGTAGAGCGGCACCTGGCCCGGGCCGTCATCGGTCGGCGTCTCCAGCGTGATGCTGCCGCGGCCATTCAGCAGCGCCTTGAAGCTTTCGAGGCTGGGTTCGGCCACCATCGCCATCACGATGCTCTTGCCGTCCGGGCAATGCGGCCGCAGCGCGCCGAAATAGGTCGGCAATGGTGCAGCCACGGCGGAGATCAGCTTCTTGACGACGCCATCGGCCAGCGCCGCCTCCTGGCCGAACGCCGCAGCCTCCGCGAAGTCGTCAAAGGCTACGACGATGTCGATCCAGGTCCATGCCGGTGCGAGCGGCATTTCCAGTGCGGTGATGATGCCGGTCGTGCCATAGGCACGATTGATCTTCTGCGCCGCATCGCCGCGCAATTCGATCACCCGCGGCTCTTCTTCGATCGTGACGACACGCGCGGCCAGGATGTTGCCGGGCTCGCGCAGGCCGCCATAGGTGACCGAGCCGATGCCGCCGGAGCCGCCGGCAACGAAGCCCCCGATCGTGGCCGTTCGCTTGGTGGAGGGATGCATGCGAAGCTCGAAGCCGTGCGGTGCGAGCTCGGCGTCGATGACGTTCAGCTTGGCACCCGCCGCGACCCGGATCGCGCCCGGCCGGACCCATTCGATGCGATCGAGCGCCGTGATGTCGAGCAGCACGCCGCCGCGAAGCGGCACGGCCTGGCCATAATTTCCAGTCCCGCCGGCGCGCACCGTCAGCGGCACGCGATGGCGGGCGCAGGCCGCCGCGATGCGGATGATCTCGGCCTCGTTGCGCGGCGACACCAGAATGTCCGCCGATTTGTCGCTCAGCAGCTCGTTGAGAATCGGGCTGTACCAGAAGAAATCGCGTGAACGGCGGCGCACGATCCGTGCATCCGTGATCGTCGGGATGTCGTCGAGATCGGCCAGCAGGCGGCCCAGGGTGTCCGGTGACATCGTGTTCACGTGGCCTCCCGCCGATCCGGCGCGAGGCCAGCGAGCGCGACGCCGATCGCTGGAGAGTCGACGACGAAGCCGAAGCACTGCTGCACGTTGTAGAGCGTGGCGGCCATGCAATAGGATGGCGATGTTGTGGCGGTGCAGTCGGCAATCAGGAGACAGTCGTAGCCGCGGAAATTGGCGTCTTGGAGCGTGCACAGCACGCATTGGTCGGCATTGACGCCGGCGAACAGCAGCGTCGTGACGCCGAGATTGCGCAGGATGCTGTCGAGCTCGGTATCCTGGAAGCCCGACATCCGGTACTTCGCGACGTGGATATCGGAGGCGGCCGGCGCCAGCTCATCGACGATTCCGGCCGACCAGCTGCCGTGCTCCAGGACATGCGCGCCTGACCCCGGGAGCGGGTCGCCGAGGCCGGTGCCGACGCCGCTCGGCTTGTAGACATGCAGCAGTGCCGGACTGAGGTTGAGGCGATCCGGCCGGTTGCCCCAGTTGAGCCAGATCACCGGCACGCGCTGGTTGCGCAGGACCGGCAGCAGCCGTTGGAGCGGGGCGATGGGGGCCCGCGCGGATGTCACATCGACGCCGATCGATGCCAGCCAGCCCTCGGGATGGCAGAAGTCGTTCTGCATGTCGATCACGATGATCGCGCTCCGCGCGAGATCGAAGCGCACGCTCTTGCTCCGCGTTTCGACCGCGATGGGCAGCGCCGGCAGCCGCGGACGAACCAGATCGGCATGCGCCTGCGACACCATCCAGCGATTGGATGCGCTCGTTCCGAGCGGATGCAGGCCGGCTTCCTCGCCTGCGTCTGTCCGGACCGCCATCAGCCGGCGCCCTGCAGCACGCGGAGATCGTCCGTCTCGATCTCGACCGGTTCGCCATTCCGGATGAGCTCGGCGAACCCCTCGTTCGGCGTCATGACCGTGAGCGTATACAGCTTGCCCGCCCCGGTGTTCTCGATCACGTGCTCGGATCCGGGATGCAGCAGCAGCGAATCACCCTTCTTGATCGGCAGCGTCTTGTCATCGCAGCGGGCAATGCCCTCGCCGTGCAACACGTGGAAGAACTCATGCGCCGTGGCATGGACGTTCGGCGGCGTGGCGCCTCCCGGCCGGAAGATCTCGATCACGAAGATATTGGCGATGCGGTCGCTCGCGCCGTCGAACAGCATGACGAAGTAGTTGGTGTCCTTCGGAGAAATGCGAAACGCCTTGGCTTGTGACAGCTGAACTGCGCTGAACGCCATGCATCACCTCTTGCGCTGATCATTGTGAGCGGTGGCCGGCCACGATCCGCGACAGCGGATAGCGGCTGATATCGTCGACCAGCGCGACCAGCCGTGGAGCCGCGCGCTCGACCACGGCGCGGCCAAGCTCGGCGCTGGCCGCACGCGCATCGCCGCAGACCCCGGCCGGATGCAGGTCCTGGGCCTGCCAGCCGAAGCGTGCGGCGGCCTCCGGACCAAGCAGCGCGAACTCCTGCTCGATGGCCGCGGCAGCCGAGATGAAGGTCTCGGCGCGGTCCATTCGCACGTCATCGGGCGCCAGATGGAGCATGGCGCTGGTCTCGATCTGCCCGCCATGAATGCCGAGCCTGATCTCGTCTGCTGCGAACAGGTCGCTGATGTCGATCAGCTGCCACCATGTCGTGTTGACCGCGAGCATGCCGAGCTTCACCCGCAGATCGCGGCAGATGATGTCGAGCAGCTGCGGCTGGCCGCCATGGGAGTTGAAGAATAGGATCTTGCGGACCCCGGCCCGGTGAACGGATTCGGCGATCTCGTACCAGACCCGCCCCAGCGTCTCATGGGACAGCGTCAGCGTCCCGGGAAAGGCGAGATGCTCGTCGGACTTGCCGTAAGGCAGCGGCGGCAGCACCAGTGCGGCGCTGTGCGGCGGCATCAGCTCCAGGGCGCGCGACAGGATGCCCGCATTGATGGCGGCGTCGACCTTCACCGGGAGATGCGGCCCATGCTGCTCGATCGCGCCGACCGGCAGGATGGCCACGGTCCGCTCGGTATCGAGCGCGCCGAACTCCGTGGTCGAAAGGTCCCACCAAAAGCGTGACGTCGCAGCCATCGTCCCGTCGCGTCTGCCGTCCGGGCCCCAATGCCCGCAGGTGTCTTGATCTTGCATGTGCGACCGGCGCTTCAAAGCACCAAGATTCGGCAACCCTGTTGCCTTTTGAGCAACGTGACGCCAACCTCCGGGCCAGCGTCTCGCGGACCCCGGCCATGCTTCACAGCCGTTTGCTGAACTATATCGACGAAGTCGCCCGTACCGGGTCGATCCGCAAGGCGGCAAACCGCCTGAACGTCGCTGCTTCCGCGATCAGTCGCCAGATCCTCGCGCTGGAGATGCAACTCGGGACGCCCATTTTTCAACGGTTGCCGAAGAAGCTGATCCTGACCGCAGCCGGCGAGATCCTGATCGGACATGTCCGCCAGACCTTGAAGGAATTGACCCGGGCGCAAGCCAAGATCGAGGAGCTCAAGGGCCTGCGTCGCGGCGAGATCACCGTCGCGATGATGAGCGGTCTCGCGTCGAATCTGGTGCCGGGCACGGTCAGGGAATTCCGCATGGCCAATCCACGCGTGAAGCTGAGCCTCACGCTCTACAACACTGGCGCAGAGATCCAGTCGGCGGTCGCGAACGGCGAAGCCGATCTCGGCATCGGTTTCGACTTCGCCAAGGATGCCAATCTCAAGCTGCTCGGACGGGCGGTCGCGAAACTCGGCGGCGTCATGGCTCCCGATCATCCACTGGCCAAGCGCGCCAGCATCCGGCTGAGCGATTGCATCGATTACCCGATTGTCATCGCCGATCAGAGCAGCGCGATCCGGCCTTATCTCGACGCGGCATTCTCCCGCGCCGCGCTCGACCTGCACCCCATCATCGAAACCAACTCGATCGAGATCATGCGCCAGGCGGCGATCCTGAACAATGGCATCACGTTCCTGACGCCGTTCGACATCGACTTCGAGCGGCGCGCGGGCCGGCTGGTCTATGTCGCCATTCGCGAACTGGCCGACGACGCTCAAGCCCTGATGTTGATCGGACACAAGCGCGGCACCAGCGCGATCGCAAGCGTGCTCGCCGAGATACTCAAGGCCATGATGCAGGAGGCTGTGAGCTAGCCAAGGCGCGCGCCCGCGAGGGCTCATGGATTATCTTCTAGCTACGGCTGGCCCGGCGCAAGGCGGCTTGAAGACGGTCCTTGACATCTTGCCAGCGCCGTTCCTCAGCCTGTGCGCGCTGTTCGATCCGCGCCCGGTCCGCCGCGATCTCGGATGCGATGGACTCGTGCTCCTTCTGGGCGCGTTCGAGTGCGGCCTCGGCGGCTGCGACGGCCTTTTGCTGGTGCTCGCGCTGCTTGGCTGCGGCGGCTTGTTGCTTCTGCCGCTCTTTCTCGCGCCGGCGCTGCTCCTTCTGGTCAGTCCGCGCGGCCTTGCGGGCGGACTTGTCGTCGACCGGCTGCGCAGTGGAGGTTTTCTGTGGCTTGCGCTTGGCCGGCGCTTCTGTCCTGCGCGGCAGGTCCAGCATGTCGGGCGAAGGCAGGCGCGCGTGCTCCTGGAAAGGCTCCGTCGTCCCGACCGGTCGCTGCAGCACGACGCCCGGTTTTGCCATCGTCGCGGCGATCACCTGGGGATCCCCGATTTCCTTCGCAAAGCCCTGGTGGAAGAGATTGCTGCGCGCGCCCCAGGCTTCCAGCGCGGCCTTCATCGAGGGGGCGGCGACGGCCAGGTCGAAGAACCCTTGCGAGGTCTGGTATGTCTTCAGCTTGCGCGGCATGTCCCATGCTAGTCGGTCATGGCGCCATTTGCTACTTGGCGGCCGGAGCGTACCACGCGTGCCGGGATGGTTCCCCGATCAGGATCCGGGCCGTTGACCATGGCCGCCGCGTAGCGAACGCCTCGGCCAGCGGGACTAACGGCCGTCTCTCTGCGCCGCATCAAGTCGCCCAGCCAGGCTGGGCGACTTGAAGTGTCGTGGGTCAGTAGCGGGTCGGCGCCGGCACCGCGGTCCGGTTGGCCGGAACGGTGACGGGCTGGTAGGAGAACACGTCGCGGCTGCGCGGATCGACGGTGACCTTGAGCCAACGGACGTCGTTGTTGCCGTTGCCCTGATTGTCGCCGAAGGTCTCGACGCGAACGAAGTTCTCGAGCCGCTGACCCGCGCTGTTGAGGAACGGCTGGTCGATGCGGAAGTAATGCGAGTCGCCATGGACATAGGCCACCGGCTTGCGGAACGCTTCGACCTCGGTGCGCAACGCGGTCAGGAAGCTCGCGAAGCCGTCGGGCTGGCCGTCGGTCTCGGCGAGGGTCTTCGGATCGCGCAACGGCGCGCGCGTGGAGTCGGACAGATCCCAGCCGGGATCGGCCTGGGAAATGAGCATCACGGCAGCCGAATGGCGCTTCTTGGCTTCCGCGAAGGTCTGCTGCATCCAGAGAATGACGGCCGCATTGCGTGCGTTGTACTCGTCCGGATCGGGATTCGTGTCGCAGAGATTGTTGCAGGAGCCCTGCACGTTGAGCGTCGCATAGGTCACGCGTCCGACCGTCCAGCGGCGATTCTCGACACAGCCGACCTTGGTGCCGTTGGCACCGAGGCACAGCGCATCGGTCTGCACCTCCTGGCGCAGCCTGCGCTGACCGAGCGAGAACGGGGTCGAGAAGAACACCTTGCGCTCATAGTCGAGCCGCTCGCGCGAGTTGAAGCCGCCATTGGACGGTCGATCGCAATCGACCCAGTCGTTGTCGCCCGGCGTAAACATCGCCGGCGCTTCCAGGCTGTTCAAGAAAGCGAGCGCTTGAGCGTAGAGGCCGGCGTCACAGGCTGAATTCGAGCCCTGCTTGAGATCGCCGTCGTGAACGGTGAATTTCAGCCGGTGCGCGTTCATGTCGGCGATCAGGTTCGGTACGCCCACCGTGGCCTGCAGCGTGGAATAGGGCAGGTCGCCCCAAAGCCCGATCGTATAGCTGTCGTCGTCGTCGCGCTCGTGGTCATGCGCGAAGCTCGGCGCTGCGGCGAACGCGAGCAGCGAGACCGCCGCAGACAGCGTGAGCAGTTCTTGAAAAGCGGAGTTGAATGATGATCGAAATGACATTCGGCAAGATCCCCCAAGACCTCGGTTACATCGTGCCGCTTGTGTGCAAGCAGCCCCGCAACGATGCGGAGCGTCGTTAACGGGGACGTGACAATCGGCTGACAATCAACTGACGGATCCATGATGGCGCCGGCGCATGGCGTCGGGGATTCTCGATCGTGCGCACGACGCAAAACCCGCCGCATCATCTGCGGCGGGCTCCTGCTTGTCGGAATAGAATTGGACGCTGATGGGGCCGAACAATCAGCGGTCGTCGTCGCGATCGTCGCGGTCATCGCGATCGTGGTGGTGCCAATGGCCGTGGTGGTGATGATCACCATCTTCGTCGGCGAAGACGAACAGATTCATCAGGTCGCCGATGGCCGGACGGTTCACCGGAACATAGCGATGATCGTCGCGGTCATGGATCGGGTTCGGCAGCCGGTCACGGCTGACGGCCGAAATGGTGGGCAGCCGCCAATTCCGCTCGATGAACTTCAGCAGCGAAACGTGATCGTAGTAGGTATGGTCGACATGCCCTTTCTTGGCGAGCGGCGAGACCAGGATGAAGGGAATGCGGGTGCCGTCGCCGAGGAAGTCCACCGGCTGAATATAGCCCGAATCGTAATATCCGCCGCCTTCGTCGGTGGTGATGAAGATCGCGGTCTTGGCCCAGAGCTGCGGGTTGGCCTTGACGCGGTTGATCAGGGCTTCCAGGAACTTCTCATAGAGGTCCGTGGTCGAATCCGCGGGATGACCTGCGAGCGCCTCGAACGGACGCACGAACGACACCGCCGGCAGGGTGTTGTTCTGGATGTCCTTCACGAAGGCGCCGTAGTTCTGCAGCTTGGCTTCCTCGGACGGCGTCTTCATGATCTTGTTGAAGCCGGTGAGGGGATCGCAAATGCCGCAATAGGAGTGGAACAGCAGCGGCACGCCATCGACGCTCTTGGCGAAGGTGGTGGCGTCGTCACCACGGTCGGCACTGTAGTACTTCCAGGACACGCCCTTCGCAGTCATCACGTCGGCAATGGTCGGCGCGCTCTGCGGCGGCAGCACGAACTTGTCCGAGCCGAGTGCGTTCGGCTTGGCGCTCGTCTGATTCCAGTACATGCTGTAATTGTTGACCAGGTAATAATGGTTCGGCGCGCAATTGTTGTGATAGACGCCGTTCTTGAACAGCTGCTCATTGATGGCGGCAACGCCCGGCGCGCTCGGGTCGGAGCAGTTGACGTAGGAGCCACCGCTGTAGCCGTCCTGCTTGTAGTAGTTGTTGGTCCCCGAAACCGGATCCGGATTCTCGATCTGGTTGGCATAGGGCACCGCAGGCGCGCCGTTCAGCGTCTCGGGATTGGTGAAGAACGCCGCGTGTCCGGTCACCAGCGCCTGGAAGTTGGCGCCGGTGCCGCCCATGATGGCCTGGTGATAATTGTCGCTGATCGCATATTCGTCGGCGAGCTGCTTGAAGAACGGCGCGTCACCGGGCTGGGCCTTGCCCGAGGCGTCGGTGAACGGGTTCATGTTGTAGAAGCCCATGGAAATCGCGCCTTCCATCGGGTTGAAGCCGCCCGCCGGATAGGGCTTGCCGTTCGAACCGGTGCCGATGGTCTGCTCGACCCACACGAACTTGTCGTGCTTGCCACCATCGACGTCCTGCCACATCTGGAAAAAGCGGTGCACCGGATCTCCGGTGTAGGCGGCGTAGGGGACGTATTTCGAGATCTGGTACGGTCCGTTGGGGAGATTGGCCGGGAAGCGCGTATCGAGCACGTTCTGCGGCAGGCCGATTCCATAGGTCGTGTAGGGCTGCGGCAATGTCGCGTAGGCGCCGGTGGAGGCCGTCTCGGCGGTGTAACGCACCTCGTCGCGGCCGATGCGCTGTTCGGCCTTCTTGAAGTGCCGGCCCGGGGAGCCGTCCTCGTTCACGATGCCTTTGCTGAGCAGATTATCGATGCTCTGTCCGGACTTCGGCTTGTAGGTGCCGAACAGATTGTCAAAGGTATGGTTCTCGCCGACGATGATGATGACGTGCTCGATCGGCGTGGTGGTCGCCGGTCCGGCGAAGGCGGGCGCGATGCTGGTTGCGGTGAAGACGGCGGTGGTCGCAAGCGCAAGCGCCTTCGACCGCGTGACTGTTCTGGTCATGAAAATCTCCGGGCGGAGTGGGGTGCTGGCACGCGCGCCATGTGGTGAGCGGCCTGCGACGATTTATCGCGGCAACAAATTGCAACGAGGTGTCGGTCGTGATGCGGTTTTGTGAAATGTCCAGAAATGCTGGGCATCGCCGCGATGCGAGCTTGTCGATCCGCGCGACGAGCTTCGTGCGAGCCGGATCGAACGTCAGCGTGAACCGGACGTCGGTTGCGGCGCTTGCGTAATCAGTTGTGAGTAGCAGCTCAGAACTGGCCGGGCACCCAGCCCAGCGCGAGCGCCTGACCTTGCGCGATCTGGCTGGTCGACATCTTCGAGGCGACGGCGTTGCGCAGGCGGAGGTAATAGCTCCGCTGCGCCCGCCCGGCATTGCCGGCCGCGAGGTTGAGCCATTTGTAGGCGAGCACCACGTCCTGCGGAACGCCGTGACCCTTGTCATACATCAGGCCGAGCATGGCCTGGCCGAACGGATTGCCCGCGGCCGCGGCCTGGCAATAGAGATCGCTGGCGACCTCATAGGCCTGCGGCGTGCCGAAGCCGTTCTCGTACATGAACCCGAGCATCGCCTGGGCGCGCGGATCGCCGTGCAGCGCCAGCGGACTCAGCACGCGGACGGCGCGCACGAAATCGCCGCGCGCATAGGCGCTGCGTGCGGCGCTGATCGTGTCGGCGTGAGCGGAGGCGGACATCGTTGCGAGCAGCAGGGCCGCCGCGGTCGCGGCCTTGATGCGACGTCGGATCGACGGCCGAGGCTGGTGGCCGAGATGGTCAGCGGGTGGTGCGGACACGCAAATCATCCGTGATGCTGGCTCCGACCGATCCGCGGAGCTTGGAACGGAGTTCTTCGGCCACCTGATGAGCATCGCTGCCGTCGCGGATGATCTGCGGCCGGATGAAGATGATCAGCTCGGTCCGGGTGCCCTTCTTGTCCTGATGCGAGAACGTGTCGCCCAGGATCGGGATCTCGTCGAAGCCGGGAATGCCGTTGCGGTTGCCGTTCTGCTGCTCGCTGATCAGGCCCGCCAGCAGCACGGTCTGGCCGTTGGCGACCGAGATCGCGCTCTTGACCTTGCGCTGTGACACCGTCGGCGTCAGGCTCGCGGCGCTCTGCGCGGCGACGTTGCTGATCTCCTGCTCGACCTCCAGCCGGACATTGCCATTGGCGGCGATCCGCGGCACGACACGCAGGATGATGCCGGTGTTGCGATAGTCGATGGTGTTCACGACTGTGTTGCTGGACGACAGCACCGTCGCGCTGCCGGTCGAGACCGGCACGACATCGCCGACCTGCAGGGTGGCCGTCTGATTGTTGATCACGACCAGCGACGGGTTCGAGAGCACCTTCACGCTGGTCACCGTATGCAGCGCATCGAGGATCATGTTGGGTGACGCCTCGTGCCCGATCAGGAAGTTGAAGCCGGGCAGCGCGCGGTTGATCAGCGCCGAGGTCGCGGCCGCGGTCGTCGCCGTCGCCACCGAGGTCGTCTGGGTATTGGTGATCGAGCCCTTGTCGGTGCCGAGACCGAGCACCTTGCTCGACAGATAAGCCTGCACGCCGTAGGACAATTCGTTGGTCAGCGTCACCTCGGCGATGGTCGCGTCGATGCCGACCTGCAGCACCGGCTGGTCGAGCTGCTGCAGCGTGCTGGAGATGGTGCGATAGCTCTCGCGATCAGCATAGATCAGCAGCGAATTGTTGACGGTATCCGGCGTGATGCGGACGTTCGGCATCAGCGCCTGGCCGCCGCTGCCGCCGGAGCGCGGTTCCAGCCCGCTCGCCGACGGCGTGCTGCTGGACGCCGATGACGCGCTTGAGGACTGCATCCCGGACAGGCCGCCGGCGCCTTGCAGCCGGCTCGATGTCGTCGCACCGCCGTTGGCTGATCCGGCTGCGTTGGTGTTGAAGGACAGCCGATCGGCAACCGATGTCGTCGTCCCATCCGAGCCGGGCGCCGCCTGGTTGTCGGTGCTGTCGGTGGACGAGGAGCTGGCGCCGCCGAACATGTCGGTGAGCACCTTCGCGAGCTGGCGCGCATCGCCGTAGCGGATGCGATAGACGTGGACGCTGGTGCGCCCGGAATCGGCCTGGTCGAGCCGGCGGATCCAGGTCGCCGCCGTCTGCAGCAGCGCCGGCTTGCGCGTCACCACCATGATGGCGTTGAGCCGGCTGACGACCTGCAGCTTCACCAGATTCTGGCTCAGCCCGTTCTCGCCGGTGTCCATGATCTTTTCGAGCTCGGCGACGAGCGGCTCGGGCGCCGAATTGCTGACCGGAAAGACGCCGACCGACTGGCCGCGCATCCAATCGACGTCGAAGCTCAGCGCGGTCTCGATCGCCGAGCGCCGCTCGGCGCCGGTGCCCTGGATGAGCAGCAGGTTCCGCGTGGAGTCGGCGCGCACGCTGCCGGCGCGGGTTGCGAAGCTGTCCATCAGCTTGAGGATCGTCTGCGCGCCGACATATTGCAGCGGCACCACCGACACGCCGTAGCCGGGCTCGGCGCGACCGGCTTCGCCGTCGACGCGGCCGGCCCCGATGGCATCGCCGAGCGGCGTCAGCTTGTAGCCGCCGCCCTCGCGGACCAGCACGACGCCTGACAGGCGCAGCGCACTTTCCAGCACGAACAGAATGTCGGATTTCGGCACCGGCCGCGCGGAGACCAGGCTCACGCTGCCCTGGACGCGCGGATCGATCGAATAGCCGGCGCCGAGAATGTCGCCGATCACGACCTTCGCGACCAGCGCGATCGGCGTGTTCTCGAAATTGAGATCGTAGCCCTTGCCATCGGCCGCCGGCTGCGGCCTGACCTCGGCGACCTCCTGAACCACCGTCCCCTGATAGGTCCGCGCGCTCGCGCGTTCGACCTCGGGGCGGCTCTGGAGCGACCCGACCGGCCGCTCATCGCGTGGCAAGATATCGAGCGAGCGGACCTTGTCGATCACGTCGACATCCGCCGGCGCGCTGGCCTGAGAATTCAGCGTCGCCATGTTGCAGGAGGCGAGCAGGACGGTGCCTGCGAGCAGCAAACCATGCCGGACAACCGCAGCGGACTGGCTTCGATTGCCGATGCAAAACATGGACTTGCCGACCTACTCATGTGGACTGGCCGCAACATGATGCTGCTGCGGGAGACTGTGCGGCCTGCATAGCGGTCCAATGTGACACTTATGTATATTTGGCGGGAGCTGTGGAGTTTTGCGCAACTTGTGTGTCGGAAATGTCGGCACGCTCCGCATTCGTACAACCGTCATGTTCGCGATCAATAACAGCGGCAGCCATTTGTAGTGTGCCGAGACAACATGCCGGCACGGGCGCTCCCCGGATCTCGCCATGAGCGGTACGCTGTCGACCCAGTTTCAGGCCTATCTTCGTCAGCGGCATCCGCAGCGCTCGGGCGAGCCTGCCGGCGACACGCAGCTTGCGCTCTGGGATCGGTTCGGCCTGTCGGCCGAGGCCTTTGCCGAGGAGGCCGTGCAGTTCACCGGGCTGGATCGCGCATCCCTGCGCGAGCTGATGGCGGCGCCGCCCGCGGTCAGCGAATTCTCGGACCGCTTCCTGCGCGAAGTGCTCGGCTATCCCTACCGGAGCTCCGAGGGCAGCGCCAATTTTGCCATGGCCGATCCGACCGATCAGGCGGTGCGGCGGGCCGCCGAACTGGTGCTCGGCCCTGACATTATATTTAAGGTCGCGTCGCACGAGGACATTGCGGTCGTGCTCGACCAGCGGCTGGCCGCTGGAGAGGAAGCCGACATCTCGCCGGTCCAGGACCTGCGCGACGACGACATCGAAAGCCTGCGGGATCTGGCGAGCGGCGCGCCGGTGGTGCGGGCGGTCAACGATCTCATCGAGAAGGCCGTGGAAATGCGCGCCAGCGACATCCACATCGAGCCGTTCTCGACCGGGCTCGTCGTCCGGCTCCGCGTCGACGGGCTGTTGCGTCCGATCGCAGCGCCGGCGGGCGTGCTGCCGCAGGCCGTGATCTCCCGCATCAAGATCGTCGCGGGCCTGAACATTGCGGAGCGGCGACTGCCGCAGGACGGCGCCGCGCGCATTCGCGCCGGCCGCGCGGAGATCGACGTCCGCGTCGCGATCATGCCGACGCAGCATGGTGAGACCGCCGTGCTCCGCATCCTGCCCAAGGATCGCTCGCAGCTCGTCGCGAGCCGTCTCGGCCTGTCCCAGCGCGATGACGCCGCGCTCCGCCGCCTGATCGCGCTACCGCACGGCATGATCGTGATCACCGGACCGACCGGCAGCGGCAAGACAACGACGCTGGCGACCATCCTGTCGATGCTCAACACTCCGGAACGCAAGATCCTCACGATCGAGGATCCGGTGGAATATGAGATCCCCGGCATCAACCAGTCGCAGATCAAGCCGGCGATCGGGCTGACATTCGCCACCGCTCTGCGCTCCTTCGTCCGGCAAGACCCCGACGTCATCATGGTCGGCGAGATCCGAGACAACGAGACCGCGCATGTCGCGGTTCACGCCGCGCTGACCGGCCATCTCGTGCTGACGACATTACATACCGAGACCGCGGCGGCGGCGGTGCCGCGGCTGCTCGATCTCGGCGTCGAGGGCTATCTGCTGCGATCGACATTGCGCGCCGTCATCGCGCAGCGGCTGGTGCGCCAGCTTTGCGATCATTGCAAGATCGCCAAGCCGCTCGACGAGGAGACCTGTCGGAACGATCCGCGCTTCGGCCATTTGGGCCTCGCGGCCGGGGACGTGACATGGCATCCGGTCGGCTGCGAGCGATGCGGCCAGAGCGGTTACCGCGGACGCGTCGGTGTGTTCGAGATGCTCGAACTGACGAGCAGCCTGCGCGAGCTGATCGCGGACAGCGCCGATGGCCTGGCGATCGATCGGCTGGCGATGCGGGAGGGCATGACGACGATGCTCGACGACGGCGTCGCCAAGTGCCGCGCCGGCGTTACTTCGACCTCCGAGCTGTTTCGTGTCCTCGTCGCGCGCTGAGGTGGACCGTGCCAAGCTACCGCTATCGCGCATTGACACAGTCCGGCGAGATCGTCGTGGGATCCCTCGTGGCGCCGTCGCGCAGCGAGGTCGAGCGGCGCATCTCATATCTTCAGCTGCTGCCGATCGAGACGATCGAGGAGAAGACGTCGGGCTCGGGAGCCGCGTCCGGGTTCGCCTTCGGCGCGCCGTCAGCCGCCGAAGTCACCACCTTCACGCGCGATCTGGCGCTGCTTCTCAAGGCGGGCGCGCGGCTCGACGATGCGCTGGAGCTGCTGTCGGGCGACTCGGAGGTCGGGCGCCTACGCCCGGTGGTGGCTCGTCTGCGAACGGCCATCATGGCCGGTGAGAGCTTCGCCGACGCCGCGGCCGCGCAGCCGCGCCTGTTCTCACCGATGTATGTCGCGCTGATGCGCGTGGGCGAAGCCTCGGGCACGCTCGATCATGTGCTGACGGCGCTCGCCGGCGAACGCGAGCGCTCCGAGGCGACGCGGCGCAAGCTCACCGACGCGATGCAGTACCCCGCTTTCGTCTTTCTCGCGGCGATCGGCGTGATGCTGTTCTTCCTCGTGGCCGTGCTGCCGAATTTCTCGGCGGTGCTGCGCGATTTCGGCGGTCGCGCCGATACGGCGCTCGGCTTCTTCATGTCGCTGTCCGACATCGTGCGGGCCAATGCGGCGGCCATCACGCTCGGCTGCGCGATGCTGATCGCTGCCGTCTGGTGGCTGCTGCGCCGGCCTGCGGTCCGCGCTGCACTGACCAGCGCGCTGGCGGTGATCCCCGGCATCGGCGACATCCTGATGTTCTATCGGACCAGCCTGTTCTGCCGCAATCTCGGCCTGCTGCTCGGCTGCGGCGTCACGCTCAGCGCGGCATTGCGTATTCTGGTCGACGTGATGGCGGTGACGTCGTCACGAGCGCCGTGGTCGGCCGCCGCGGACCGCGTGCGCCATGGCGGCAAGCTGTCCCAGGCGCTGTCCGCCGACAACATGCTGCCGCCGATGGCGCTGCGCATGCTGCGCCTCGGTGAGGAGACCGGCCAGTTGCCGACGCTCTCGACCCGCATCGCCGAGTTCTATGAATCCAAGCTGCAGCGTGGGCTTGACCGTGTCGTCGGTATCGTCGGTCCCGCCGCGATCCTGCTGATCAGCGTCGTCGTCGGCGGCTTGATCGTCTCGATCATGACGGCGCTGCTCTCCGTCACGCAACTCGTCGGCTGACTTGTATCAAGGAGAATGACATGAGCTCGAACGTGCAGGCCCAGCGGGTCAGAAGGTCCGGACGCGAGAATGAGCGCGGCTTCACGCTGGTCGAGATGCTGGTGGTGATCACCATCATCGGGCTGATCATGGGGCTGATCGGTCCGCGTGTTCTGAACTATCTCAGCGAATCCAAGACCAAGGCGGCGCGGATTCAACTGCAGAGCTTCTCGGCGGCGCTCGATCTGTTCTATCTGGATGTCGGCCGCTATCCCTCGACCTCGGAGGGTCTTGCGGCATTGGCGCAGCGGCCGCCGGGGCTGGGCACCTGGAACGGTCCCTATCTCAAGGGCGGAGCGGTGCCGAAGGATCCGTGGAATACGGCCTATGTCTATCGCGCGCCGGGCGATCATGGGCCGTTCGACATTCTGTCCTACGGTGCGGACGGCCAGGAGGGCGGCAGCGGCACCGCCGCCGACATCGTGCTGGGAACGCAGACGAGCGCGCGAAGTGAGTGACGACAGCCAACGCGGATTTACCATGCTCGAGATGGTCTGCGTGCTCGCGATCGTCGCGCTGCTGGCGTCCGTCGCATGGCCCTATCTGCCGCGGCAGACGTCGCGGCCGCGGTTGCAGGCCTACGCGCTGCAGGCGGTGACGCTGCTGAAATCCGATCGCGCCGCTTCGATGCGCAACGGCCTGCGGGTCGATACGCGGCTGGACACGTCGCGCCGGCTGATCAGCTCCGGCAGCGGCGGTGCGGCGCTGAAGCTGCCGGACGACGTCGGTTTCCAGGCGACCTTGCCGCGCAGTTGCCAGCAGCGGCCGGTGATGGCGACCATCAGCTTCTTTCCCGACGGCCTGTCCTGCGGCGGGGCGATCACCTTGTCCCGCGCCGATCTGAGCCTCGAGATCCGGGTGAACTGGCTGACGGGGAGGATCGACATTGTCTCGCGCGCGCTCGCCAATGGCTGATCACGACCAGGCCGGCTTTACGCTGATCGAGGTGCTCGTCGCGCTCGCCGTCGTCAGCGTGTCGATCGTCGCCATCGGCGCGGTCGTTGCACGCAATGCCTACGCCGTCCGCAAATTCGAGCAGCATGTCACGCTGGTCAGCGATACGCGGCTGGCGCTGACGACGGCATTGGCGGATCGCGGCCGGCTGCAGCCCGGCGTCCTCGATCAGCGTTCCGGGACAGGCTCGGTGGTGCTGAGGATCAATCCGCTCGGCGGCGATTGGGAGCAGCCCGCCGGACAGCAGGGCTGGGTTCCCGAAGCCGTGACGATGCGTGTGAAGACCGGCTCCGGCGCCGTTGCCGAGGTGCAGACGGTCCGGCTCGTGCGGATGGCCCGCTGATGAGCGTCAGAGCCAACCAGCGACATCAGGCGGGGTTCGCGTTGATCGAGGCCCTCGGCGCGCTGGCGATTGCCGGCATCGTGCTGTCGGCGCTGCTGGCTGTCACGTCGCAATGGCTACCGGCCTGGAAGCGCGGGCTGGACCGCGTGCAACGCGCCGAGATGGTTGCTGCCGCGCTGCGCCGGGTTGGCGATGATTTCGCCGCGGCTCAATTTGTGGCGCCCAATCGCGAACAGAAGGGGCCGTTGTTCATCGGGCAGGAATTCTCCGCCACGTTTGTTCGGTCCGAGATGGGTCCCAACGCCGGGCACGGTCTTGATGTCGTGCGCATCGGCGAGGAGGGGGACAGGAACGGCCGGGCTTTGCTGCGCGCACGCGCCGCGTTCGAGCCCATTCCGCTCGGGCAAGCCGTCGCGGCGTATTTCCGCTTCCGCGATCCGGTGACGCTGTTGTCCGCTCCGTTCCGGATGTCGTTCGCCTATGCCGACCGGACGATGGCCTGGACGCCGGAATGGCATGATGCGAGCAAATTGCCGTTCGCGGTGCGTATGACGGTCTATGACGAGAGCCGCGGCGGGGGACCGGTGCTGGTCAGCGCTGTCCATATTCAGGTCGACACGCCGGGCGGCGGCTTTGCGGGGTCAGGAGCCGGCGGCAGCTCCAACAACCAGCCCCCGGCTGCGGCCCAGCCGCCGCAGCAGCCCGACAACACCAACAACGACGGGCTGATCGACTGATGCGCAGGCGGATTTCCAGCGATCGGCTCGCCTGCGGGCGCGGCGCACAGGACGGTTTCATCCTCATCGCCGTGCTGTGGATGCTTGCCGCCCTCGCGGCGCTCGTCGTGATCGTCTCGCAGCAATTGGAAAGCTCGGCGCGCCTGTTGCGACTCGAGGACGGGGCCGTCCAGGCCGATGCGTTGGCGTCGGCGGCGATCGAATTGTCAGCCTATCGCCTGATGCTCTCCAAGGAAGAGGAGCGGCCGAGGCAGGGCAGCTTCCGGCTCGCGCTCGCGGGCAACGACATCGCGGTGTCGTTCGTGAGCGAAGCTGCGCGGATCGACCTGAACACGGCGCCGGTCGAGATGCTCGAAGCCCTGTTTGTGACGGTCGGCACCGAGCGGGACGCCGCGAAGGATTTTGCCGAGCGCGTCGTCGCGTGGCGCTCGAAGCCGTCCGATGCGGCCAAGGCGCAGGCCGAGGAGGCGCGCTATGCGGCGGCCGGGCTTGCCCGCATGCCGCGGCTGGCGCCCTTTGCCCATGTCAGCGAGCTCGCTTTGGTTCTTGGCATTCCCGCCGCGCTGGTCGAGCGCACGCTGCCATTCATCACCGTCTTCAATGGCTCTCCAGGGATCGATCCGACGATCGCCCCGCCGGAGGTGGTGGCCGCGTTGCCCGGAATGACACCGCTGATCCTGAAGGACTTCCTTAATGCGCGGGCATCGCTGATGCAGGATGCCGATGCCCTCACCAAGACGCTCGGGCCGGCGGCCAAGGACGCCGCCAAGGGCAAGAGCAAGGCCTATCGGCTCAGCATCCTGGTCGAACCGGCCGGCGGGCTGCGGCATGCCGCGACCGCTGTCATCATTCCGGGCGAAGGTGAGGAGCCCTATCGGCTGCTCGCACGGCAGGACGCAGGACCGCAACCGAGAGGCGCGCGACAGGCGCGGCTGACGCCATGAAGCTGACAGAGACGATCGAGCAAGGATTGACGGCGTGGACGGCGAGCGTGGCCCTCGCGGTCGAGGCGGTCGCCGACCGGCAGCTCAGCAGGGGACGGGTCGTCGTCGAGTATCATCGGCTGGACCATGTGGTTCTGACGCTGCAGGCGCCGTCGCGTGGAAAGCCAGCCTTGCCGCCAGCTACGATCAATCTCGCAGCGGCGGCACCGCGCCCTGCGCTCTCGCCGGAGTGGTTGCGGGCGCTCCGCGGCTGCGCGCTCGAGGTCCATGTCGCCGCTGGCAACCTGCTGGTTCGTCCGCTCGACTTTCCCAGGCAGGCGGAGCCATTTCTGGACGGGATGATCCGGACGCAGATCGCAAGGTTGACGCCGTGGACGATCGATCAGGTCGTCTTCGGCTTCGGCACGGCGCCGGCGGCCGCGAATGATCGGATCGCGGTGACGCTGATTGCCGCGCCGCGCGCATTGATCCAGCCGCTGCTGGCTTTCGCGGCGGAGATCGGCGCGGCCAAGATCGCGGTGGTCGCGGAGGATGATGCAGGCGATGGTGCGCCGATCCAGATCTACAAGGCGTCGCTGCGCTCTGCGCTCGGAGGCGGCCGTGATCTTGGACGCGTGCTCAAGATCGGCTGGCTCTCGGTCGCCGCGGCCACAGCCGTGCTGCTGATCGCCACCACCTTCGCGGGGGGATATCTCGATGGTGAGCTCGATGATGCCCAGGCCCAAATGGCACGGCTGCGCGCCGCTCTGCGGCCTGCGATCGGAAGCGCCGCCGCCGACGGACTGCTCGCCAAGCGCAAGCAGACCAGCCCGGCCAGCGTGATTGTGCTCGAGACGCTGTCCAAGATCCTGCCGGACGACACCTACGTTCTCGAAATGCATGTCGAGAACGATCGCCTGCAGATTTCAGGCATGACCCAGGATGCGCCGGCCTTGATCCGGCTGATCGAGCAGTCGCCGCAATTCAGCCGAGCCACCTTCTACGCGCCGACGACCCGGACGGCGGGAGAAGCCGGCGAGCGCTTCCACATCGAGGCACGCATCAACCCTTATTTCGGAGATCGGGCATGAACTGGTCGGCACCGCTGCGCCGGATCTTCCTGGCCTCGCCGGCCACGGCCGCGATCCTCTATGCCGTCAGCCTGGTCGCGCTGCTCTGGGTCGGCGCTGCCGCCGTCGTCGATCTGCTCGCCAAGCGTGAGCAGCTCAATGACAATTACGCCCAGCTGGCGCAGTTTGCGGGACGCAAGCGGCCGGGCAGCACCGCGGGTGCTGGCACCGGCGTGTCGCCCGGCGGATCCGTGTTCGTCGAGGGGCGGACGGTCACCATTGCCGGCGCGGCGCTGGTCCAGCGCCTCACCGAGGCGGTTACCAAGGTCGGCGGCAGCGTACTGTCGACGCAGGTCGACCTGCCGGCGGCGCGCGCGAGCACGAGCGCCATCAGCGTGGTCGCCAGTTGCGAGCTCGAACAGCCGGCGCTGCAACAACTGCTCTATGACATCGAAGCCGGATTGCCGTTCCTGTTCGTTGATCAGCTGCATGTGCAGCAGCCGCTCGCGGCCGCGGCCAGCGAGAGCGGACGGCTGCGGGTGCTCGTGACCGTGTCCGGCCAATGGCAAGGAAAATCGTGATGCGCGCGCCGGTCAGCTCTCTCGCCGTTGCCTTGGCCGTTGCGTGCCTGGCCGTCGGCTGTCTTGGCGATGCGTGGGGCGATGAAGCGGAAGGTCTCGAACCGACTGCAGCATTGAACGCTGCCCCCATCGACGGCCATGTCGGACAGGCGGCCGCCGATCCGGAGCGCGCCGCCGTGGCACCGCAAGCGATCTCGGCGGCGACGAGCGCCAATCCGCTGTGGGAGGTTCCGATCGGTGCGCTGTCGGCGACGCGTGAGCGGCCGATCTTCTCGGCTTCGCGCCGGCCGCCTCCACAGGTCGCCGCGCCGGTGTTGGTCATGCGCGCGGCGCCGCCGCCTCCGCCGCCGGAGCCGGAACGGCCGAACCTGCAGCTCGTTGGCACGGTGATCGGCGACGAGGAAAGCTTTGGCATCTTCGTCGATCCATCCTCGCAACTACCGCTGCGCCTGCGGATCGGGGCTGCGCATGAAGGGTGGCGGCTCGAGGCGCTGAAGCCGCGCGAGGCCGTCCTGCGGAAGGATGGTGAAACGGTGATCCTGCCGATGCCGCAACTGGGACAGAGCGCAGACGACGACAGCGATCCGGTCCCTGCGCCGCCATCGGCGCGCGCGCGCATGGCGCGGCGGTCGCGCTGAGCTGTCTTCGGCCTCTACGCCGGAAGCACCAGGTCGCTGCCGATGGCCTGCAGCACGAGCACGGCGAGAAGCCCGATGACGAGAAAGGGGCCGAACGGCAGCGCGGTCTGGCCGGTCAAGCGCCGCCCCATGACGAAGAGAACGAGCACGCCCGCAAGCGCCGTCATCGTCGCGACCAGGAGCAGGATCGGCAGGCCGGAGAGGCCGGTCCAAAGCGTTGCGGCCATCAGAAATTTGACATCACCGAGACCCAATCCCTGCCGACCGCGGACCATCGCATACAGCCGCCGCAGCAGCAGCAGGACAATGCCCACGGCGAGAGCCGCGGCGGCGCCCCACAGCGCCGATGATGGATCATCGCCCGCCGCCATTCGAACCAGCCCGCTGATGGCGATGATCGCATTCATCCAGTCGGGCAGCAGGCCGCTGCGCAGATCGGTCCAGATCAGGCCGGCGCAGGTCGGCAGCAGCGCGGCGATGCAAAGAATATCGATGGCGCTGGTCAAGAGGTCCCGGCGGAATTCACGGCTGCGAAGGCGGCAGCATAGACGTGCTCAGGTGGCGAGCGATAGTCCCGCCATCATCAGACCGATCGCGGCCAGCCAGCCGCCGATCGCGCGGACGGCGATCCCCCGCCAGCTGAAGGCCGGCTCGGTCTCAGGCCGTCGGAAGGTGAGCACGAGAGCCATGATGAGCGTGATGGCGACATAGCCGGCGCTGGCGAGCCCGGCTGCGTAGAGCACACGATCGGTCTGCGGCACGAGCTCGCCGGCATTGGCGACGCCGCGCATCACGCCAAGGACAAAGGCCAGCATGCACAGCAGCGCCACCGGAATGCGCAGGGCGGCCGCGAGCAGAAGTCCGATGACCAGGACGGTCACGGCATCGACGATCGGCGGCGTGGGAGCCAGGCCGGCTGCCACCGCGAGCGCGAGCCCAAGACACAGACCGAGCGGAAACACCGCAACCAGCCATCGTCCGCTCGCGGCCCCGAGCGATCCGGCCAGCAGTCCGAGCGCCGCCCAGGCCACGACGTCCTGCAAGGTGAGCAGGGGATGCAATGCTCCGGCATAGAAGTCGCCGAGCCGTGCCGAGACGATGTGCGCGTCGGCGATCTGCATCTGGGTCAACAGCAGCAGCGCCGTCAGCAGCGACGTTCTCAGGCGCAAGCTCATGCCGCGACTCCCAGGCTCGTGACCAGGAAGTAGCCGCCGAGCGCAGCAATGGCTGCTCCGACGCCCTGGATGACGCGTTCGCCACCCGGCCAGCGGGCGAGCGCGCCGATCGTGATGCCGAAGGCATGAAGCAGGCCGGTGGCGACGACGAAGCCACAACCATAGGCCAGGGGATTTGCCGCGGAGGGGAGCTCGGCGCCATGCGCATGGCCGTGGAAGATGGCGAACACCGCAACGACCGCCGCGGCCAGCACGAACGGGGCCCGGACGCGCAGAGCGACCGCCAGTCCGAGCACCAGCGCCGAGAGTGCGATCACCAGCTCGGGAACGGGCAGCCCGATCTTGAGGATGCCCACCACGGCGCCGAGCGCCATCACCAGCGGAAAGACGATCGGCAGCACCCAGATCGCGGCGCCGTCGAGCTGCGCACCCCAGATGCCGACGGCGACCATCGCAACGAGATGGTCCAGCCCGGTCAGCGGATGCAGCAGTCCGGCGGCCAGCCCGCCACCGACGCCGGTCTGCTCGTGGGCAAAACCCGGGCTCGCCGTCAGCACGGACAGCAACACCACGCCGCAAGCGGAGTGCAGGAGGTTACGCCGCATCATCTTTGCTCCATCCGCGTCATGCCAGCGCCAGCACCCGCACCAGACGGCCCAGGAACCAGAACATCGATACGGAGCCGATCGCATAGGCGGGAAGCTCCGCGCCCCAGCTCGGCAGCACCGCGCCAAGCCGGCGATGCGCCCAGATCAGCGCCAGCACCAGCAGGACGAACAGGATCTGGCCGATTTCCACGCCGACGTTGAAGAAGAGCAGGGCTGCCGGCAGGATGCGTCGCTCCAGCCCGAGGCCGGCGAGGGCGCTCGCGAAGCCGATGCCGTGCACGAGACCAAAGCTGAAGGCCACGGCCCAGGGATAACGCGCGGTGAGGCCGATCTCGCCGCGCTGTTGCTTGACGATCTCGACGCCGACGAACACGATGCTGAGCGCAATGCAGGCGTTGAGCGGTCCCTCGGGGACGCCGATCCAGCCGAATGCCGTTGCGGCGAGTGACGCGCTGTGCCCGATCGTGAAGGCGGTGATCGTCTTGAGCAGCCGCCAGCCGCCTTGCACGATCCAGATCAGGCCGAGCACGAACAGCAGGTGGTCGGCGCCGAGCAGAATGTGATCGATGCCGAGATTGATATAGGTCTTGCCGAGCTCCAGCCAGGTGTCCAGCGTGGGCGCGTCAGTGCCGAGCACCGTCACCACCGGATTGGCCGCCGAGATCGTGTAGCTGCGCGTCTCGCCGTTCAGCGAGGTCACGCGGATGATGGCGGCCGACATGTCCTCGCCAAGATTGGCGATGGTCATCTGCCCCACCAGCCCCTTGTCGCCGCAATTGAGCTCCGGCAGGCGCAGCAAGCAATGTGCCGGCATCTTGAGCTCGATGCGGTTGGCGCCGTCTTTCGGCAGGGTGGTCCAGCGTCCGATGAAGACGCCGGGGCGCATCTCCCGGAATTCGAGCACGCCGAGCGTTGCCTGGTGCGCCGTCGCGGGACGCGAATGCAGCAGCGCGGCGAGTGCGAGCAGAACGACCTGCAGGACGCGCCAGCCGGTCACGGCTCGTACCTGATCGTGTAGTTGGCCTTGAGCCGGCTCACTGCCTCCCACGCCTGCTTGCGCGTTTCCTCGGTGTGCCAGATCTTGGCGGCGTCGTCGCGGAGGTCCTCGAATTTCGCCGGCGCGCCAGGGGTGCGCGCGTCGAGGCGCACGACGTGCCAGCCATCCTTGGACTGCAACACGGTCCATTGCTGCGTCGGCAGCTTGAGCAGGCCTTCGCCGAACTGGTCGCCGAAGGCGGCGGACAGGCTGGGTACGGGGCGGTCGAGGATCGCCCGCGTCTGGTCGCGCAACTCTTCGGACTCGCGCTGCTCGCGAATGTCGTCGAGGTGTCGCTTGGCCGTTGCTTCGTCGCTCGGCGGGGTGATCAGAAAGCTGACGCGCTCGGGCTCGTCGAAGCGGGCGTGATTTTCGGTGAACCAGGCCCGCAACTGCTCCTCGCTCGGCTTCGGCACGCGGACCTGGTCGAAGATCAGATATTGCAGCTTGAACGCGACGCGGTCGCGGATCATCTCGTCGCCGCGGTCGACGCCGAGCGCCTTGCCTTCGCGGTAGAGGATCTCGCTGGCCACCCAGGCCTCGACCATCTTCTGCAGTTCGGCCTCGCTCGGGGTGCGCTGCTTATCCTCGTCGAACGTGTCGATGAAGGACTGGCGCAGCGCCTTGGTGACGGTGATGACCTTCTCGTCCTTGGCCGGCGGATGCAGAATGGCATCGGCCGCAAAGATCAGGCCGCCGAGCGCGAGGAAATGCAGCAGGGGTTCTCTGGCCAGCGCGCGCAGGGCCGTGCCCCAGCTTCGTGCCGGCGCGGGCAACGCGCTATGGCCGTCTCGCGGATTGGCGTGGGCAGAGGCGCCTTCGAAGGTCTGCGCCGCATTGGACATGGCAGGTGCTGACATACGCTCTTTTGAAATGACGACCGCGCTCGAGGCGCGGCGCGTATATGCAACGGCATACTCGCGGTTGTCACCGTGCAATCAGCCGTGTCACAAAAAATTCGCAAGAGCCGTGACGGGTCTCGTTGGTGGGGGCAAGGCGCACGAAAAATAAAACCTTCAACAAACTGTCTCCGAGTTTTGGTTTGGTCGCGCCACGAATGACGAGGCGCATCGTGCATGCGTTGGGGATTCGTGTTTGAAATCTCATTGAACGTCCAGGGGCGACGAAATGGTTCCATCTGCCAAAAAGATCTTGTTGACAGCGGCCTCGGTGTCGCTGGCGCTCTCGCAGAGCGCCGATGCCGGCGAACGCTGGGGCGAATATTGGGGTGAGCCGAAAGCGAAGATGAATCCGTATGTCGCCGGCGACATGCACAATCACAACACCTGCACCGACGGTTCGGTGGCCGCCGGCTATTCCATCGATCGTTCTGTCGGCAAGGGCACCGCGGCGGCTGGTGGCAAGAACTTCGACCTCGACTGGTTCACGCTCGGCAACCACGGCGGCTCGGGCAACCGCGACTGCCGCTTCAGCGATGCCAGCGCCAATATCCCGGGTGACAACACCACCACCTATTGGAGCCAGACGCTCGGCAAGACGATCGACGGCATCACCATCACCAAGCTGAAGGGCACGCCGAACGGCACCGACACCAACGCCAAGATGTGGCGCTGGCAGTCGATCCAGGAAATCGAGTACCCGACGATCGTCAGCCGAACCGCGACGTATAATAAGGTGCTGGTCGAAGGCCTGGAGTGGATCCTGCCCGGTCACGAGCATGGCGACGTCGCCGTGATCGCCGGCCAGAACCCACGCGGCTACGGCAATGCCGACAAGATGGCCGAGTTCGAATACCGCTTCGACCGCGCCGACACCGACGCGATCGGTCCGGTCGACGCCAGCAACAATCCGCTGTGGTCGGGCAAGGACAACGTCAACAATTCCGGCACGGCCGGCCACCAGAAGGCCGTCGCCGGTATCACCTGGCTGCAGGCCAACCACCCGCTGCAGTCCTACGCCATCCCGACCCACACCGAGCGTCAGGGCCCGTTCAACCCGAGCGGCACCGCGGGCTACAACATCGAGCACTTCCGCGACTTCAACAATGCCGGCCCGACGGTGGCGTTCGGCATCGAGGCGCCGGGCCACATGGCCGAGGGCGGCATCAATGGCGGTTCGGGCTCCTATACGGCGAATGCCGTCGGCGGCGGCACCTACGGCATGCATGGCGTCTACACCGCCAAGGTCGGCGGCCTGTGGGATGGTCTGCTCGGCGAAGGCCGCAACGTGTTCGTGTTCCAGAGCTCGGACTGGCACAGCCGCGGCGTCTACGGCGCCCGCGACGCCAGCACCACGGCGGACTTCATCCCCGGCGAATACACCCGTCTTTACGTTCCGAACGAGAAGCACTTCACGCAGCAGTCGATCATCGACGGCATGCGCTCGGGTAACTCGTACTCGGTCAATGCCCAAATCATCGGCTCCGACATGGTGTTCCGCGCCAGGGGGGAGTGGGATGACGAGTGGAAGACGATGGGCGAGACGCTGCGCGTGTGGCCCGGCGAGAAGATCGTCCTCGAGATGGAAATGACCGTCCCGGTCGCCAACAACAGCCCCTACAGCTTCAACAACCCGTTGCTGCTGCCGGTCGGCATCAAGCAGCCTTTGAACAAGCCCTATCTCGACCATGTCGATCTGATCACCGGTGACGTCACCGGCCCGATCGCGCCGGGGGCTGCGGGCTATGCGGTGGCCAATGCGGCCGGCGTTGCCGGCGCGGCCATCGTCTACAATGCGTCGGCCAAGATCGCCAAGCAGATCCAGGCCACCAAGATGAAGAGCTACAAGCTGAAGGATGGTTCGGTTCGCCTCAGCTTCACGACCTCCTTCGTCGCGAGCGAGAAGCCGTTCTACATCCGCGCCCGCGGCACCAACATCCCGCCGGCGACGCCGAACGTCTCCGACAGCGCCGGCAACCCGCTGCTCGACCTCAACAACGTCAATGTCAGCTGCACCGACGCGGCGTGCCCGTCGCATCTCGGAACGGTCAATGGCGTGAAGAGGGTGACCAACGACGTGCAGGCCTGGTCGAATGTCTGGTTCTATGCGAACCCGATCTTCGTCCGTCCGCATGGCACGCCGAAGTTGCTGGTTGAAAAGAACCATGAGCTGGCGCGCAAGCTGGCGCATGAGCACCACCACAGGCACGATTGGGATCAGTGGGGCCAGTGGGGTCAGTGGGATTACTGGGCGTTCAACCGCGATTTCGATCGCGACTAAGCGCTCCTGATCGACCGGGCGGCCGAGAAGGGTCGTCCGGTCGTCGCCGCGATCGGCGCCGGTTCACGAACCGGCGCTTCTTGTCTTTGATAGGATCTGCCTGGGTTCGTCCGCCGATGTCTCGCCTGTTGATCTCGATTGCCGCCGTCCTCGCGCTCACGAATGCTGTATCGGCGAATGAGGAAGAGCCGACGCAGGAGACCTGCGACGCTGCGGTGGCCGAGGCGCGCGCGGAAGCCGCCGCGCTCCCGGCCGATGACGTGTCGCGCTATTTCGCCGAGCGGGACATCCAGCAGGCGCTGGTCGAAGCCGGCAATGGCGAGTTCGATGATTGTGTCGAGAAGGCCGAGCGGGCGCTGTTGGAAGCACGCGAGCGGCCTCACAGCCTGAAGTCGGGTGAGCGGCTCGACATTCTTGGTGCGCATGAGGTGCCGCCGCGCTGATCGAAAGGTCCGCGGAGCGCACCGTCATCGCTCTGTCATGCAAGTCAGCACATTGTCGGATTGTGACGACGCGTGCAGGAAATTGAGGCATGGACCAGATCGAAGCGCTTTTTCCGATTCCGCTGTTGCGTTCGCCGGGACTGCTCAGTACCGAGTTGAAAGATGCAGCCGTGGCGGCGATCCGAAATGCGAAGATCGAGAGCAATCTGCGCTCCGGCCAATTGTTTCATACCGAAGTGGCCGATCCCCGCGCCAATAATCTGTTCCAGACCATCGCCGAACTGGCGGTGCCGAAGCTGGTCGATTTCGGTGAGCTGCTGTTCGGCGAGAAGCTGCGCTGGACCGTCAAGGAGATGTGGACGAATATGCTGGAGACCGGCGGCAATCAGACCTTGCACGCCCATGCCAATAGCTTCATCTCCGGGATCTTCTATCTGACGCCCTCGCATCCCGGCAGCCGCACCGTGTTCGTGCGGCCGCCCGGCGGCAGCGACTTCTCCTTCCGCCATCATACGCGCAGCGCGGCGGTCGGACCGTTCAATGCCGGAAAATATGTGCTGCCCGAGGCAGAGCCGGGCGATCTCGTGCTGTTTCCGAGCTACCTCTATCATGAGGTGCCGCGCAATCAGGGCGATCAGCGCATCACGATCGCCTTCAATGCGATCCCAGATCATCTGGACTGTTGGGGCTACCGCGTCAGCTTCGACTCCTGACGCGAGAGCGTGATCTTTTCGGGCAACGCCGGTTGTCGCCTCTACGAGTTGTGCTGTTTCATCCGCCGAATTCCTGGGTCAGCAGATCGCGCGCCTCGCCGCGTGACGGCGCCGCCGCGTCGATGGCACGGAGCAGGCGCTCCGCGCCCCGCCGGTCCGACGCGAGCAGCGCTCTGGCCATGCTCATCAGCGGCGCATAGGCCGGCTCGAACTCGGCGCTGAGGCGGACCGAGTCGAGAAGGCCTGGCGCCGCCGCTGCGATCAAGGCCGCGCCGCGCGGGTCGCCGGTGAGCGCTGCGCCGGCCTGCAGGAAGCGATTGCGCGCCTGCCCATAGGCGTTCAGGCGCTGGTCCCAGGCGGGGCGATCCGCCTGCGGCATCAGTCCGGCCGGATCGGTCGTCGTCTGGCCGATGACCGTCAACAGCAACTGCCAGGGCGGCGCCGAGAGCGCGCGGACGTTGCTCCGGGCGTCGAAGGTGACGAACGGAAAATCGTCGGTGTTGCGCGGACCCGGACCTGCAAAGCGCGCCAGGGCGCCGGCGTCGGCGATATATTGCCCGAGCAGGTCGATGGGCCGGTCGAAACCGAGCGGCTGAAGGAGAGGGCGGAGCTGCGGGTCTGAGAACTTCGCGTCAAGCCGGCCGGGATCGAGCGTTTGCGGGACGCGTGATCCGATCAGCGCGAGCATCGGCGTGCGGACGCTGTAATGGTTCAGCCAGGCTGAGCCGTCCGGGAAGATGGCGAGGAAGCTCCTGATGATGGCCCGCAGCGAGGGCGCATCGAGCTGGTAGAGCGGCAGCCATTGGCAGAACACGCCATCGGCGGCCAGCCGCTGCTTGACCGCATCGAAATGCTCCGTCGTATACAGCGCCCCGCTGCCGTCCAGCGCCGGATGAAACAGGTCGGCGACGATCACGTCGTAGCGTCCGCCATCCGCGACGATGAAGCGGCGCGCATCGGCGACCGTAATCGGCGGCATTGGCTGCTTGGTCGCGCCGTCGTCGAACCATGGCAGCAACGCGACGACCTCGGAGGACAATTCGACCGCGCGCACGTCGAGGCCCGGCAGCTGCGCGCCGCCGAGCACGGTCGCTCCGGTGCCGACCCCCAGGAACAGCGCGGTGCGCGGCGCCGGATGCAGCAGCAGCGGCAGCATGGCTTGGCGATAATCGGAGCGAACGGAGCTGGTGCCACCCATGCGGAAGTGCCCGTTCACCTCCAGATAGCGCGCGCCGGAGGCATCATCGACGACGCTCGCGGTGGCCATCGGCCCTTCGCGCAGCGCCAGCAGCTTGCCGCCATGGGGCACCTTCACCGGGCTGGGAGCGGGCCACGCCAGCAACAGCGCGCCGAGCAGGGCTGGCCCGGCCGCCCAGCGCAACGCCGCGCGGCTCGGCTGCAGCAGCAGCAGATATCCCGTCGCCGCCAGCACAAGCGCCCTCCAGGTGCCGAGTGTTGGAATCAGCAACTGGGCCGCGAGCAGCGGGGCGATCGCGGCGCCGAGGCTGTTGATGCCGACCGCCCAGCCGACTGAGCCGCTGATGTCGCGGACCTCCTGCATGAGCTGGCCGAACAGCGCGCCCATCGCCATCGCCGGCAGCAGAAACAGTAGCAGGGCGATGCCAAGTTCACCGGGAATGCCTTGGTCCGCCACGCGATCCGCAAGGTCGATGAGAGAGAGAGCCAGCAGCGCCGTGCCCAGCCCGGCGAAGGCGGTGCCGGCGAGCAGCGCGGTCTTGCCGGACCTCATCCTCGGCCCGAGGCGCTGCCAGATGAGGCCGCCGGCGGCGGTCCCCAGCAGATAGGCGGACAACAGGCAGGCGAAGCTGTAGACGGTGTCCTGCATCGTCTGCGCCGCGAGGCGCACGACCAGCACTTCGATGCCGATGCCAAGCAGACCGGTGGCGAACAAGGTGATCGTGAGCCTCGGGCCGATCCCAGCATGTCCGCGCACGGCGCCTGCGCGTGGCTCGATCGCCAGCCGCCGGCCCAGATAGAGCGCGGCCAGCGCACAGACCGCGTTCACCGCGGCAAGGCACAGCAGCGTCGTTGCGAAGCCGAGCGTCGGGATCAGCACGAAGGTGGACAGCAGCGTGCCGGCGACTGCGCCGGCGGTGTTGGCGCCGTAGACGCCGGCACTGACGGCACCGGCGTCCTGCGCCGCGGACATCATGCGCTCCAGTGCCGTCAGCGTGCCGCCCATCGCGACCGTGGCCGGCAGCAGCACCAGGGTCGGCAGCAGGAAGCTGGCGCTCCATAGCAGGACCGGCGAGGGAGCGGTGCCCAGCAGCGGCGCCAAGGCCCGCGCGCTGGCCGGGAGCAGCCAGATCGCGCAGACGCCCCATAGGCCGATGATGATTTCAAGAGCCGCATAGACCTGGTGCGGCTTGGTGGCGCGACGAATATGGCTGTCCAGCACGAACGCCCCGAGTGCCAGGCCGGCGAAGAAGCCGGCGATCGCGCCGAGCACCGCCATCATCTCGGTTCCCAAAGCGAGACTGAGTTGGCGCGTCCAGACGATCTCGTAGCCGAGCCCCGCAAGTCCGGAGGCCGCGATCAGGACGGGCATCGCCCGGCGCGATGCCGGCTGGTTGGCCGTGTCCGATGTCAGCGCGGTAAAGCGGGTGTCGTGGGGAGCCCCGACGACATCGGTCCCGGTGGCGGCGGCAGGGTGTGTGTCGGGCAAGGGCAGAACCAGGGATCGCGGGAGGCATGTTCGACGGCGGCTCGCCGTTGCGAGCTCGTCACCTCTTTGTTGTGCTTTCATGACAGTGGATTGACAGCCGCGCGGACGCGACGCCGTTCGCCCTGCCGGCCGCGACTTGCGGCGGTGCCGTCACCCCGGCGTGGCGAGGCCGGGGGCCGGGCTGGCAGGATCGGCCACGAACCGGCCGAAGCGGACGGCCAGCGTCGGCAGCACCAGCAGGTTCAGCGCCATCGAGGTCAGCAGCCCGCCGAGGATGACGATCGCCATCGGTCCCTCGATTTCACGGCCCGGCTCGCCGGCACCGAGCGCCAGCGGCAGGAGGCCGAGGCCGGTCACCAGCGAGGTCATGAGGATCGGGACGAGCCGGTCGGCCGCGCCCTGGATGGCCAGATCGAGGCTCCAGCTGCGGCCTTCGACCGCGACCAGGTGCTCGTAGTGCGAAATCATCAGGATCGAGTTGCGCAGCGCGATGCCAAACAGCGTCACGAATCCCACCATCGATCCGAGCGACAGCACGCCGCCGGTCAGCGCGACCGCGACCACGCCGCCGACGAACGCGAACGGAAGATTGATCAGCACCAAGGCGAGATTGCGCCAATGCTTGGTGACCAGCGCGAGCAGCAGCACGATGCCGAGCGTCGCCAGCGAGGCGTTGACGACGAGATCACGGCGCGATTTCGCCTGGGCCTCGGCGGCTCCGGTGAACTCGACATGGGCGCCAGGCGGCAGCTTGACCTCCTTGGCAATCTTCCTCTTGGCGGCGGCCACGAAGGATTCGAGATCCCGCTCGGCCACGTTCGCGGTCACCGTCTGAACGCGCTGACCATTGCGATGGAGCACGACATAGCGCCCCGACGTCCCGTAGACGTCGGCGATTTGCTTCAGGAGCACATAGGCGCCGCTCGGCGTACGGATCGGCATGTCCCCGATCTGTATCGGGCGCGCGCTCGCCTCCGGATCGAGCTTGACGATCACGTTGAAGACGACGTTGCCTTCATAGGCCTGGCCGACCACGTCGCCTTGATAGGCGGTGCGGATCAGCTCCAGGACTTCGACGGCGTCGAGGCCCCAGGATTGCAGGTCGGTCGGGCGCAGCGTGACGTTGACCTGAGGCATGCCCGGCGGCGATTGCTGCTGGATGTCGATGGCGCCCCAGACCTCGCCGAGCTCGCGCGCAATGTCGCGCGCCGCAGTCTCCAGGTCGTCGAGATCAGGGCCGAACACGTTGATGACCACGGCAGCGTTGAAGCCGGACAGGGTCTCCTCGATGCGCTCCGTGAGATAAGTCTTGATCGACAGGTTGATGCCGGCAAAGTTGGCGAGGGCGGCGCGGATACGCCGTTCGGCGAGCTCCTGCGCGTTGCCGGACAGGCCCGGCTGAAAGTCGACCTCGATCTCGCTGGAATGGGTGCCGGCCGTATCGATGCCGGCCTCGGCGCGGCCGGCATGCTGGGCCACGCTGCGTACCTCGGGCACTGCGCGCAGGGCCTCTGCGATCATCGTCCCAAGGCGCAGTGATTCGTCGAGCGACGTGCCGGGCAGCATCGACACGTGCAGGATCAGATGGCCTTCCTTCAGGTCGGGCAGGAAGGTGCCGCCGAACCAGGGCACGAGGCCGGCGCCTCCCAGCGTGATCAGCAAGGCGGTCGCCATGACCAGCTTGGGAAAGCGGCCGAGCCGCCGCAACAGGCGCTCATAGTAATGGCGCGACCAGCGCGCCAGCGGCGGCTCGCGTGGCGCGCCGCGTGGCTTGTGGCCGGCCAGCAGCATCATGGCCAGAGCCGGCGTCACCGTCAGGGCCACGATGAGCGAGGCCAGCACGGCGAGGATATAGGCGATGCCGAGCGGCCCGAACAACCGGCCGGCAAGACCGGGCAGTGCGAGGATGGGGACGAACACCAGCAGCACGGCGAAGGTCGCATACGCAACGGCGCTGCGAACCTCGAGCATGGCGTCGTAGACGACGCGCGCCGCAGCGCGCGGCGACGGCAGCGCGCGGTTCTCGCGCAGCCGTCGCACCACGTTCTCGACGCCGATCACCGCATCGTCGACCACCTCGCCGATCGCGATCGCCAGGCCGCCCAGGGTCATCGTATCGAGGCTCTGCCCCATCCATTGCAGCGCCAGGACCGCCGAGAACAGCGACAGCGGAATGGCGGTGCAACTGATCACCGAGGTGCGCCAGTCGGAGAGAAACAGGAACAGGACGACGATCACCAGCGCACCGCCGATCAGCAACGCGAACAACACGTTCTGAATCGCCGAATCGATGAAGGTCGCCGGACGAAACAGATCGGCGTGCAGCTGGACCTTCTCGCCGTCGAGCGCCGGGCGCAGCTCCTGCAGCGCAGCCTCGACCCGCGCGGCGACGTTGCGGGTGTTGGCGCCATATTGCTGGCTGATCATCATCATGATGCCGGGCTTGCCGTTGATGAGCGCCCCGCCGATCGGCGGCTCAGGAGCGCTCACCACCGTTGCGACGTCGCCCAGCACAACGCTGGCGCCGCTTTGGTGCAGCAGCACCGTTCGCGCGAGTTGCTCCGGTGTCAGCGATTGTCCCTGGGTCTGCAGGATCACACGCTGGTTGGCCGTGTCGACGAAGCCGGCACCGCGGACACCGGTTGCCTTGCGCGCGGCGGCCACCACATCGTTCATTCCGATGCCGAAGCGGACCAGGTCGTCCGCGCGCACCTGTACCTGCAGCGATCGGATGTCCCGGCCATAGGTCGTGACCTGGGCCACGCCGGCGACGGCGAGCAGGCGACGACTCACGGTCCAGTCGGCGATCGTGCGCAGATCCATCAACGATCGCTGCTCCGACGTCAGTCCGATGACGAGGACGGTGCCGGCGGCCGGAACGAGCGGGGTCATCGAGGGGGCCCGCACGCCCTGCGGCAGGCCGTTGACGATGGCGGTCAGGCGCTCCGCCACCAATTGCCGGGCCCTGAACACGTCAGTGCCGGGCTGGAAGATGACCGAAAGAACCGAGAGCCCCTGGATCGACGAGGAGCGCATGCTCTCGACGCCGGCCAAGCCGTTGATCGAGGTTTCGATCGGCTGGGTGACGAGCACCTCGACCTGTTCCGGGCTGAGGCCCGGGGCTTCTGTCTGGATCGAGACCTGCGGCGGGGCGAATTCCGGGAAGACGCCATATTTGGCCTCGCCGAGTGAGAACAGTCCGTAGCCCAGGATCGTGCAGGCCAACGCCAGCACGATGCCACGAAAGCGGATCGCGAACGCGATCAACGCGGCCTGCGGGCCCGCGACCGCACGCATGCCATCAATCATCGTCGCCGCCGCCGCGAAGCTCGCTTTTGGCCTCTTCCGACAACAGCACCTGCGCGCCGCGCAGAACGATCTCGGAGCCCGGCGGAATGTCCTGCACGACATAGTCGTCGTCGGAAACGGGCTGGTCGGTTCGGATCGGATGCCGCTTGAACGTCTCGGGGCCGGCCCGGAGATAGACCCAGGCGCGCCCCTGCCATTGCACGATCGCGGTATCCTCGACAAAGACGCCGTCGAATGACTTGCCGGACGGCACGTAGGCCGTGGTGTTCATCCCCGGCAGCAATCCGCTGTCGCCCGCGGCCACGAAGAAATAGCTCACACCCTGGATGCGGGCATCGGTTCGCGGCGCCGGCGACAGGTAAAGAAGATCGGTATTGGCGGTGCGCCCTGGCGTCTGGGCGAGCGCGGTGCGCGGCGGCACGGCCAGCGACACGCCAGGCGGCAGCGTGACCTGGATCAGCAACTGCTCGCGTTCGATCAACTGGACGACCTGCGGCGAGCGCTCGACGATGCCCTTTCCGATCACCGGACCCCATTCCTGCCGCGCGGTGGCCATCAACGTCTTCACCTGCGATTCCGCGGCGGCGAGGGCGGCCTGATCGGTGCGAAACGTTCCTTCAGCCGCTTCCGCGTCCTTCTTCGGCATCGCTGCCGACTGCACCAGGTCGCGGGCGCGGTCGAAGGCGAGCCTTGCGACCTCGAGCTTCGCCTGCGCCGTCTGCAGCTGCGCCTGGGCATTCGCGTAGCTGTTGGTGAGGTCGGTCAGGCGGGCGACATCCAGCACCGCGCCATAGGCCCGAAATTGCTCGGGATGGGATTCCGCCGTGAGCACCGCGGTCTGCAGACCGACCTGCTTCTGCTGCGCTGCGGAAAGCTTGACCGTCGCCGGCTCGCGCCCTTCCGGCTGGGCCAGCACCGGCCCAGTGGAATAGGCCATTATCAGTGTCAGAAGCGTTGCACCACACGCGGCGGCCGTCTTCACCCGTTGCCAAGACATGTAGTTGCAGTCCCACCGATCGGGGAACGTCGCGTGACGTTACTGTGTCGGCCTCAACAGCTACTTCAGCTAAGCATGGGTTTCAAGCTGGGCCATTGCAACCGGTCGCCCGCGACGCGTTTGCTCGGCGAATGCTGCGCCGCGAGCGGAGGCGCAGCCACCTCGGTCAAAAGACAAAGCTTCGTCGCGCGCAGGGCGTTGCACGCGCTGTGCTCGGCGAAAAAATCCTCGTGCCGTCGCCCTGACATTCGCGTCCTGTCACATTCATCGCCACACGTGCCGCAGAACAGCTCTCGGCGTGGCCAAAACCCGGCGCGAGACGCGCGCTTCTGCGGCAATGATGCGCGCGCCGCTGCGTCAGAACGCTTCTGCTGTGCCATTAGAAGTATTCTTAGACGCCTTCTAGCAAATACGCGTGCGAGTGACTCGCATCACCGCAGCGCCGCGGTCCATTTGAGAAAAAGCCAAGTCTAGCGCGGCCGTTACAGGAGATTTCCATCATGGAAAGACCCGGGATTTTTGCCCGACTCCCGGCCGGGGGCAAGAATCGTCACATTCCTCTACCTGTCGCGTCAAAGATGTGACCTCACTTCGCCATACGCCTCCGCAACGAGTCGGGAGTTCCATCGACGTTGCTGCGAGGAAAGCTTGCCCAGACTGTATCCGCTGTTTGATCGCTCCGAGCGCCGTCATCACGGCCCGGGTCGTCCGTGCTGGTCAGCCTCTTGCCGACCTCAGGCCAGTCACATGGCCCAGTCCAGGGAGGGGTTAGCGCGATGAGCCATCCGGTCCATGTGCGGCCTAACGAAAATCATCCGAACGATCGGGCCGCGCCGGTCGGCAGCGCCGAACTCGGTCGGCGGTTGCTCGGCGCGATCACCGCGAGTGGCACGTCGATCGCGGAGTCCGAGTCCTTGTCAGTGGGATCCGACGGGCCGGACGCGTCCAGCACCGTGCCGGTCGGTGAGCCGTTGCGGGACGTGCTTGGGTGTCTGACCGACATCATCCGGTCTGCCGACGCGCCGATCGAGCGCCAGGACCAGCAATGGACAGGGGAGCCCGGTATCACCCTGGACCAGCGGGAGCTGGAAAGCCTGCCGGGCGTCGTGCTCAACACCTTCGATGTCGATGGCCCGGTGTGGCTGGCCGTCGAAGCTCTTGTTGCGACCGATCCGCCGCCGATCGACTCCGATCTGGAGGCCTGGCTCGAACCGTCGTCCGATCCGGATCGGCGGCCACAGCTGCGTGAGAGCGTTGTCGTCACGGTGGGCGAGATCGAGAAGAACCGCCTCACCTTCGCCCGCCATGCGCGGCCTGAGGACTTTTCGCCGTCACCATCCCAGGACGCGTCTGCCGCGGCCTGGACTGGACGACTGCGTCTGGACCAGCGGCCGGATCTTCTGCAGCGGATCGAGCGCTATGTCGCGGGGCCATGGACATCCTGGGCCGATACGGAGCGCGCACGGCGCCGCACCATGGCCATTCACCAGCGGCTGCGCGAGCTCGCCGCCGCGACGGAGGCCGATCCGACCAAGGAGGCCGTGTGGGGGATGGCTCAGGCGTCGTGGCGCCACGCCGGGCGGGACTTCGAGATGCCGCTGTTCGAGCGGCCGGTCGAGATCGAGATCATCGCACGGCCAGATCCCGAGGTGAGGATCCGGCCGCGTTTCGTCGGCACGTCCGTGACCCTCAAAGCCCTTGACGCCTTGGCGCCAGACGCCGCACTCGTCTTGCGCGACAAGCCTGAGACCCTGGTCGAGATGCTCGAGCAGCATGACGAGCTGTCGCCATTCACTCCGATCGGCATCGAGCAAGTCCTGAGTGCAGCGGGCGCGCAGCGCGGTCAGTTGTCGGCCCGAAGCCTCACCGGCTTGGATGACACGGATTCGAGTGAGGGCGTCGACGCCGCGATCTTGCCGGGGCGCTGGGCGATGTCGGTGCGGAGGCGGCCGGAAAGCCGCGCACTGCGCGACATCGAATGTCTGAAGAACGCGATCGAGCACGCGCCGCAAAGCGAATGCTGCCTGACCGCAGCGGTGAGCGCGCTGCTGCCGCAGGCGACCAATCTGGGCCGGGCCAGCGCGCGCCGCCATCTGTCCAGCATCGTCGGCGCTCCGATCAATATCGGGCCGACGACCAAGCCGGTCCTGATCGATCTTGGTGATCTGTTCTTCCCGCGACCGGCCTCGTCCGAGGACGTCGAGGTGGTTCGCGAGCTGTCGCGTTCGGACGGCGTGGTCATCCAGGCGAGCGGGCGCGAGGAGCGCATCCAGGCGCTCGTCAACATCGTCAGCCATCATCTGGCGCTCGGCTCGCGCGTTCTTGTCGTGTCTCGCGACGAGACCGCGCTGACGCTCCTGCATCAGAAGCTGCCGCCAGGCATTCGCGAGCTTTCCGTCAGCTCGACCGGCTCCGACAAGGACGTGCTTAGAAATGCGGAAGTCCTGGCCGACCGGCTGCAGTCGATCGTCGATACCACGAACCTGACTGAACTCGCCGGCCAGATCAGCCGGCTGGAACGCGACATCATCTCCAAGCGCACGCAGACCGCGTCGCTTGATGGCGAGATCGCGGACATCATCGGGCGCCATCTTCGTCTCGCTGGCCCGTCCGAGCTGCCGTTGGATCTGATCAGAGGGCTGACGACGGACCAGGCGCCCGCGTCTTGGTTGGCCGACCGTCCATCTTGCCTGCTCTTCGCCACGGACCCGGTGGTCGCCGCCGTCGAACAGGCGCGCGCGGCGCGGCTGCGGCTTGCCGAGCGGCTCAAGCATATCGACGACGAACTGCCCGAGATTGCCGCGCTGCCCGACGTCGCGTCGATCCTGCGGCTGCACGATGATTTGCGGCAGCAGGCCGCGCTGTCGTCCAATGAGGGGCGCGACGAGGATCTTGCGCTCGATGCGATTGCGGCGTTCGGGCTGGACGCGACCAACCGGCTGGCGGTCGACCTCGATGCGCTGGTCGCGGCTCATCGCGTGATTGCCGACGAGCCCTGGCTTGCCCGGCTGTCGCCGCTCGGTCCCAAGGCCAGCGATATGGCCGGCAGCGTCGATGAGGTCGTTGCCTGGGCGCGGGATGCCTCCTTTCAGCTGTCCCGGGGCGCCGAATTCTCCAGGCGGCAGGTGCAGGTCCCGGTCGAGGCGTTCGCGCGGAAGGACGCAATTCGTGTCGTCGAGCGCCTGGCCGCCGGCGACAAAGCCCTCACTCCGCTTGTGCGCGTGCGCAGGGCGTTGAGGGTTGCGATCGATGCCATCACCGTGGACGGGCTGCCGCCATCGACGCCGGCAGACTGGCAATATGTCGGGCGCTTCCTGCTCTGGCGGCGCGATCTGCAGACGCTGCGGACGCGATGGACGGCGATTGCGGTCAAGCTCGGCGCTCCCGCCATCGAGCTGGAAGCTGCGCGGGCGTTCGACGATCTCGAGCGGATCGTCAGGAATATCGATGCCGCGATCGTGACGGCGACGTTGGCCATCCGCAATGTCGTCGATGCCTGCCGCAAAATGTCGGTGCCGGACAGCGAGGCCACCGCGATGCTGGCGGATGTCGGGAGGCCGACAGCGCTTGGCGCCGCGATCCGCAGCGTCATGGCGCGGGTCTCCGGTCCGCTCGTCGAACTGGCGCGCGTGGGCGAGCTGTTTGCCGGTGCAGGAGAGCTGGCAACGACCGTTCAGGCCGACGTTCTCTCGCTGATCGGCGATGCCGAGGTGGAGGCGCACGACATTGAGACACGCTGGCGCGGCTTGATCGCAACGATCGAGGCCATCGCGCGGGCCGGCGACGATTATCGCATCGTCAGGACGGCCAGCCGGCTGGTGCTCGAAGCCGGTGCGCCGCATTTTGCCGATCGGATCAGGAAAGAGCCGGCAACCACCGCCGCGGACCCGGTGCTGCTGCCCGATTGGGTGACGGCCTGGAACATGGCCGCGCTGGCGCGGATCGACCGAGCCGACGAGCGTCGGCTGTTGCAAGACCTCGTCGCTCAGCGCCTGCGGCTCGAAAGCCGATCGCTTGCCTTGTTCGAGGCGGTGATCAGCGCCCGAGCCACCCTCGGCATCGCGCAGAACGCCAGCGCTGCCGTCAGGCAGTCGCTCAAGCGTTTCAGGGAGACGATGCGCACCATGGTCTCTGCCTGTTCTGGTCCTGCCGCGCGCCGTCTGCGCTTGGCCGCGCGCAGATCGCTGGAAGGCTGGTTCGAGGAAATCCCGTGCCATGTCATGCCCGCCTGGCGCGTCGCCGAGCTGCTTCCAGCGCGGATCGGGACGTTCGATCTCGTGGTCATCGATCATGCTTCGCGCTCGGACCTGCGCGAGCTGACGGCCATGCTGCGCGCTCGCAAGGTGGTGGTGAGCGACGAGCGGCGCGACCGCCGGGTCGATGGCGACCTGGAGTCAAGGATAGGCGTCGAGGATCCGAAGACGGCGCGAGGCGGCATGCCCGTCGCGCTTCGTCGCCTGCTGCTGCCCGACGCCTCGCTGCGCGATCTGGCCGAGATCCTGTTCCCGGATCGCGTGATCAACCTGCGCGCTCCGTCGCGCGGGATCGAGGCCAGCCCGGTCGCTCCGCAGCCTCCGGCCAAAATGGCGGCGCCGGTCGCGCGGCCGAGCTCGCCAGCCAAGCCGGTCGCGACGCTCGACATCTCGGCGAAACGACGAGCGGCCCAGCCGGCCACTGCCCCGCATACGCTCGAGGAGGAGATCGCCACGGTCGCCAAATATCTCTCGCTGGCCCGCCGGTCCGGTGCAGAGCTTCCGGCCGTAGCCAGGACCCGCATCGGGGCTCCGGTCCCGCACATCCGCGCCGAGCGGGGCGCCGATGACAGATCATTCGACGCGACATTCGCAAAGGAGCCTGTTGCCAAGGAGTCTGCCAACGCTGCTCGCAAGCCGTCGCCGGATGTCCGCATCTTCCGTCGCCGTTCGGCCGCAGCGGTGCCAGTGGAGCCGTCGAGCTCCGCTGCTTTAGAACCGTCCGTTGTCGTTGCGACTGATCCGCCGGTGCCGCCCGTGCCTGAACAGCTGCCGGTGCCGCCGCCCCCGCGCGACGAACCCCCGCCGGTCGCCGCCGCTGCGGATCCTGAGCCGTCCGGGGCCGACACGCAGCCGAATGCGGCACCGCCGGCTCCAGTCGCGCAGGCCGCGCTGGAATCGACCGTCGACACGCCCGCCAGCACGGAAGCCGCGGAGCAGCCGCAGCAGCATGCAGCCTCGTCCGAGTCCAGGATTCACCGCTCTCTGGTCGAGATGGCGTTCCAGGCGACCGAGAGCGCGACAGCACCGCGCCGTCGCTTGCCGCGGCGACGCGTGATGGCCCTTGCCGCGGTCGGCCTGCTGGCCGTCATTGGCGCGGCGCTGTCCTGGGAGCGGGCCGTCGACTATCTCAACGCGCCCTCGACCGTAGCGGCGGTCGACCCGGCGCCGCCTGCGGAGGCGCCGCCTCGCACGGCGGAGGTTGTGCAGGCTGCGCCGGACGCAAAGCCTGCGACGGCCAATGAAGAGCGTGTGACGGTCGGACAGAGTGTCGCGGTGGCGGCGCCGGCCACCGCTCAGGCGTTTCTCTATCACGAGGATCCACAGGATCCGAAAGGCAAGCGCTTCGCCGGCAAAGTGACCTGGTCGCTCGAGCAGGGCAAGGGACCACGGGTGAACGCCGCGCCCGTGCTCAAAGGCGAGATCGAGATCGAGAACGGCATGAAGGCGACGCTGTCGCTGCGGCGGAATGACGATCAGGAACTGCCGGCGAGCCATGTCCTGGATCTGAGCTTCGCCTGGCCGGACCAGACCACGGGACTGAGCAGCATGAGGGGCATCGGTTTGAAGGGCGCGGAGGCGGAGCGCGGAACGGCGCTGGCCACCCAGACCGCGAGGGTCACGCCACGGATGTTCATGGTCGCGTTGTCGGCCAATGAGGTCGATGCCAAGCGCAACGTGCTGCTTCTGAAGGGCAAGCAATGGTTCGACATCCCGATCGTGTACGAGGGCGGCAACCGGGCGCTGTTGTCGATCGAGAAGGGACCCGACGGCGACCGCGTGTTCAACGACGCATTCGCCAATTGGGGCCAGTAGACGGACCGGCAGCGTGGCGAGGACAGCATGAGCGAGAGTTCGACGTTGCAATGGCTGCGGGCGCCCAGGCTCGCCGAGGACACGCTGCCGCCTGAGTCGCTGAAGGTGGAGTGCCGGCGCTGCGGCCGTTCGGTGCAGGTGTCGCTGAGTGCGATGCGCCCACCGGGTTTCCTGCACGTCGACGATCAAGTGGCATGTCCCGAGATCCAGGAACGCTGGACCGGCAACGGCAGCGGCGGATTGCTGCTGATGATGTGCGGGGCGTTGGAGCAATCGCTCGATCCCGTCTCGGACATCGAACATCATGAGGCGGCGGTACAATACGAGCCGGCGCCGCTCGTCGCGCAGCGGATCGCTCCGCAGCCGATGAAGCTGTCCCCGCCGAGCTGGGACGACAGCGCGGATGATCAGGAAGAAGCGGAGCGGACCGGCCGGCTGCACGTCCTGCTTGCGCGGTTTGTCGAACACCGCAAGGCGTTCATCCGGGTCACCGTCGGGGTCGTTGCACTGGTCGTGGTGGCGGTGGGCGGTGTGCTCCTGCCGCTGCGCAATCTGCAGATTCTGATCCAGGCTCCGCCTGGACTCTCCGCCGTCTCGCTGCAGAGGGAGCCGTTGCCAACCTCGGTCGCGGTGCGCCGAACCACGATGGATGCGGCCGCGCCGTCAACCCAGGCGCCGTCAACCCAGGCGCCGTCGAGCCAGCGAACGCCGTCAGCACCGCCGGTTGCCATGCGCCAGCCGCAGGCCGCGGACCCGTTGCCGCTGCCCGAGGGGCCGTCGGCCGGAAACCCGAAGCCGGTCGTGTTGGCGGATGCCGCCAGCGCGCAGCCGAAGCTGCGCGTGCCCGAGACGGTCGCGATCCCCGGGGGAACGTTTGCTATGGGCGGCGAGGACGATTCCGAGCAGCCCGTTCACCAGGTCAGCATCCGGCCATTTGCGATGGGCAAATATCCGGTGACGGTCGGAGAGTGGAAGGCGTGTGTCGCGGCGGGAAGCTGTGCCGACATCGCCGCTGGAAGCGACGATCAACCGGTCACCAATGCGAGCTACGACGACGCGCAAGCCTATCTCGGCTGGCTCGCCAAGGTGACCGGCAAGGCATTCCGGCTGCCGACCGAGGCCGAATGGGAATACGCCGCTCGCGCCGGGCGGCGCAGCAAATATTGGTGGGGGGATCGCATGCGCCCGGGCATGGCGAACTGCAAGGGCTGCAACACTGCCAGCGAGGCGTCCGACGCTGCGCAACCCCTGAAGGTCGGAAGCTTCGCCGCCAACCCGTTCGGCCTGTTCGACATGGGCGGCGAAGTGGCCCAGTGGGTCGCGGACAATTGGCACAAATCCTACAAGGGAGCCCCGGCGGACGGGGCGGCATGGCTCGATGACGGCAGCTACGCCCGTGTGATCCGCTCCGGCTCCTGGAGCAATGGCGCAGCCGATGCGCGCGCGGGCAGCCGCGACCGCTACGATGGCCGCATCCGTCATCCCACGCTCGGTTTCCGGGTCGCGCTTACACCATAAAGGACCAGCATGCGGCCGACGCTGTCTGTGCGACTTTGTCTCATCCTGATGATCTCCCTCGTTCCGGCCATCGCCTCGGCCAAGGGCACGAAGTCTCCGAAGGATGCCAAAGTGTATTTCATCTCGCCGTCCGACGGCGAGACCGTGAGCGGAGCGTTCTGGTGCCGCTTCGGCCTGCGCAACATGGGTGTGACGCATGCCGGCGACGACTTCGCCGGCAGTGGCCATCACCATCTGCTGATCGACGTCGATGAGACGATGGAAGCCGGACAGCAGATTCCGCGTGACAAGAAGCACATTCACTACGCGGCCGGCGAGACCGAGGCGAGAATCGAACTGTCGCCCGGCAAGCATACGCTGCAGCTGGTGGTCGGGGATGCCAAGCATCTAAATTTCGATCCGCCCGTGGTCTCCGAGAAGATCATGATCACCGTCGGCAAGCCGAACGCGTCGGACGATCAGGCGCGTGCGAGCAGGGCGATGAGCGAGCGGCGGAAGATCCAGGAGCGCGCTTTGCAGGCTGAGCCGCAGCAGCCGCAACAGCTGGTGACGCCAGAGATGACGAAGTCTCCCGAAAGTTCCGACTTCATCAGCCGCGTCTTCTCAGGAACGAAGTAGTCGGCCCAGTACGGCTCGGCTCGGCTGGCTCCAGGTGCATCTGCCTCGCTGACGATGCGGGTTGACTGATGTCGAAACGCGCGTCACGGCGGACCGGCCCTCCCCACGCAGCGTTACGCGGTGACCTCGCGCAGGCAGACCGCCGGACATGGCCACGCATCTGGCCCCACGGCGATGGCCGTTCCTGACCTCTCCGGGACGTGGTTGCGGAGACGTGAGACGACTCCTTGCCCATGCAGCGATCCGTCCGCCTGGTCGGCGGAGCGCACCGGTGAGGGCCGCGATCGCAAGCGAGATCAACGTCAACGGTCGTTGTGCGCCCGGATGGGCGTAACGCGGCAGCCATCGGATATCAGAGTGGCTCGGGGCGCTGTTCCGACAGCTGAAGCCGTGGGTTCAAGAAAAATATTTTCGAGACCGATTGTCGCATCCTGCGATCGTGCGCTCGCATCCCGCCCCAACATCGTCACAGCTGCAATCCGGCAGCAGTGTGGTGGTCTGCACGTGTCCGCTGGCACCGGCCACGCGCGCCGCACGCAAGCGTGCCGCTGCAGTGACAATAGTTGCTTGCGAATCAATGTCAGTTGCATTCGCGTTTGTATCGCATCCGATCACCGACATGAGCAGGCGGCAAGGACGGATCGACATCGTTTCATCTCAGCTGCAACGTAGTTGGGTCCGGAGCCCAGCGACAATGCGGCGACATGCGGGGCGACTCGGGTCGAGCGTGCGCGATTGTGCACGGCTGTGGCGGCGGGCGCCGTCCAAGTTTCGTTGAAATCCCACTCCTCTTTGTGGTCTCGCGCTCAGCGCGGTGCATGCGCGCAATGGCGCAGGTTTGGAGGAGATTTGATAATGAAGGTCATCAGGATCATGGTCGTTGCGCTCGCCGCAGCCGCGGCATCGGGCTCCGTTGCCCTGGCCGACGGCTACAAGGATTGCACCAAGCTCGACAAGGCGTCGTGGAAGACCGTGGCGGACGCGGAAGCCAAGGCGAAGTCGGCGGGCTATGAGGTTCGCCAGACCAAGATCGAGGGCACCTGCTACGAAGTCTATGGCGTCAAGAGCGGCAAGCTCTATGAGCTGTTCTATAGCCCCGAGGATCTCGCGCTGAAGCATACGAAGGCGAAGTGATCTGACGATCATGCGTGACGCAGGACAGGCGCGAGAGCGCGTCGCTTCCAGAACGTCGGCGCGCCCGGGATCGAAAACCGTTGCGGTCTGGGATGTCCCGCTGCGCGTCTGGCACTGGGCTCTCGCGGCCTTCGTGCTCATCGCCTGCGTCACGCCCAATACTCACGATGCTCTGCACCGGACGGCAGGCTATGCCGTGATTGGCCTGCTCGCATTCAGGCTGATCTGGGGTGTCATCGGCACCCGTCATTCGCTGCTCGCGCGGATCAGTCTCAAGCTGCGCGCAGCCCCCCGCTACATGATCAACATCTTTCGCGGCGAGACTGGGCGCTATCTCGGGCTGAACCCGGCAGGCGCGGCGATGCTGGTGGCGATGGTCGGGCTGCTGTTCATTTCGACCATCAGCGGGGTCATGCAGGTCTCGCTCCGCTTTTTCGGTGTCTGGTGGATCCAGGAGGCGCATTCGCTGTCCTCCAACGCGATCATGGCGCTGATCGGAGTCCACCTGCTCGGAACGTTGTGGATGAGCGTGCTGCAGAAGGAGAATCTGGCACGGGCGATGTTCACCGGACGTAAGCGGATGCCGGGATCTACGCCAGCGGCGAGACAACCGGCTGGCCCTGTGGAAGAGGGCGCGGACGTTGCACCGGCGGAGCAGGTTTCGATGGTGCCCGAGCTGCCGCCTCATCGGGTCAATCCACAGGTCGCGGGCGTCAAGCCCTCGCCCCGTATGCCGCGGGCCCTCAGCACCTATGACAGGAAGCTCGGCCTCGGCTGAGATCACGAGCGATGCTGTCCCATACGTGCAACATCGCGTTACGCATGAGCCTGTCCGCCGTCATGCAAATCGTTCGACGCATCCGATACGCTGATCACTCATGTGCAGTGATCGGCGACGCGGGCGATCAGGCGGATGGCGTCCTGGCGTCGTGCAGGCATGCGATGTCTGATGGCGTTTTCGGGTCGGCATGGCTGACGTAGTGGATGCGCAGGCCAACCCAACTCAAGTCGTTCACCATCCGCACGCGATGAGGTGAGTTGTGAGCGCTTTTCATCGATGCGCTGCGATGAAGGCAGCTCTTTCGCTGTGCTGAAATGGCACGAGATGATGCGTGAGAGGCTCTTGCGGAGGGGGCTGACGAAGCCGCGACTAATAAACTTCGCGAATTGTCGCACACAATGATTTCGTCAAGTTTCGACACGGCAAATCGCCGCATTCTGTAACTTATATTAGTTCTACGAACGCCGCGCGATCTCCAGGGCGGGTGCGCAAATGGCGAATTCGAGACAGACTGGTTCGGGGACAGGGATATAAGCCATGATGCGATTTGGAAAAGCAGGACTCCTGGGGGGCGCCGCGCTGCTGATCGCGGCGATTGCGTCGCCGGCGAGCGCCGCGGAGACCACCATCGAGATTTCAGTCAAGGACAACAAGTTTCAGCCCGCGGAGCTGAAGGCGCCGGCCGACACACCGATCGTGTTCAAGGTCAAGAATCTCGACGGCGCACCGGTGGAGTTCGAGAGCGAGCCTCTCCAGTTCGAGACCGTGATCAAGCCGAACATGGAAGGCGTGGTGAAGGTCAAGGCGCAGAAGCCTGGACGCTACGAATTCTTCGATGACTTCCATCAGGGCAACAAGGGCACCTTGGTGGTGGAATAGGCGCATCCGGCTGGGGCCCTCGGTGTGCCCGGGCAGGCGACGATCAAGCGCCACGTGGGGCCATCTCGCGGCTGGCATGCGCCGTCTCGATCAGCCGGTGGATTCGGGGCCTCACAATCCTTCGAAGGCGGCCAGCCTGTGCCGGCCGCCAGCCCATCGACGTCTGCGAGTCGCGGCCCGTCGGGTGGTGCCGCGCTTCACGGGAGACACGTCTTTTTGCAACGGGCAGGACGAGAGAGCATCAGTCCCAGTTGTCGCGATCGCCGCGGCGTGCTGCCGCGTCCGGACGAGGCGGTGGCGATCACTGTGTTGTTCGTGCTGCTGGTCGAGTCTGCTCCGTCGTATGCCCAGAGCCAGGCGCGCGCCTATGCTGATCCCGGCACGATCGACGGTGGCCCTGTGGTCGTCGTGCCCAATCGCAAGCGGCCGCCGGCGCGGCCCGCCAATGGCAACGGTCCTGTCGTCATCCCGCAGATGATCATCGCTCCTGGCGGCAACGAGCCGGAGCAGGAGCCGAAGTCCGCAGCTGCCCAGCCGGACGAGCGCACGCCGCCGCGACCGAAATCGCCGATCGATCCTGCGGCCGGTGCGCTTCCGCAGGCCACGCGCCGCGAGCCGGCGCCGCGCCTCGCCCCGGTTCGCAACGGCTTCTTCGGCGCGCCCTCCGCCGGCCTTCTGGTTGGAGGCTGCCTGGCGACGCCAGGCCGTCTGGTGCCGACCAACGTGCCCAATCGCTGCCTGGACGCATTGGCCTTCGCTGTGAGCCCGCCCCCGGCCACCCGCGGCGTGCTGCCACGAAACCTGCCGCCGATTCCGCGGCAGGACGCGCAACCGATTCCGCCGGTTTTGGCGGACAAGCCTCGCATGAAGCTGCCGCCGGTGAACAAGGGCAAGCCGCAGGAGCCGCAGCCTCAGCCGCCACCGATGATGGATGAGGATCCCTACGAGCCCAAGGGCATTACGGTGGGAAACTTCATCCTGAAGCCTGCGTTCGAAATGTCGTCAGGCTTCGACAGCAATCCGGGCCGCGTGCCCAAAGGAGCGGGCTCCGGCTTCGTCAGCGTTGCACCGGTCCTGCTCGTGCGTTCGCAGTTCGAGCGCCATCTGCTCAATGCCGATGTGCGCGTCGGCTATATCGACTATGCAAAGCTCCGGCAGCTCAGCAGGCCTACCGTCGACGCCAAGGTGAATGGGCGCTACGACATCACCGATACGTTTGCGATCAACGGCGAGGGCCACGTTGCCGTCGATGCCGATGATCCCGGTACGCCGCGCTTCGCCGGGCGGTTCGCCAAGATCCCGTTGGCCTCGACCGTCGGCGGCTCGGCCGGCGTGACCAAGAGGTTCGAGGAGATCGAAATCTCGACCAAGGCGGCAATCGATCGCGTCGCGTTCCAGAACGCGCCGCTTATCGACGGCCAGATCGTCAGCAATGCCGATCGCAACTTCGTTCAGTACGGCTCGCAAAGCCGCGTGACCTACAACCTGACGCCGGAGATTCGGCCGTTCGTCGATGTCGCGGTCGACCGGCGCGTTCATGACATCGCTGTCGATGCGGAAGGCTTCCGCAGAGATTCGACCGGGACGGCCGTCGAAGCCGGCGTGACGTTCGCCTATGCCGACAAGCTGACCGGCGACGTCGCTGTCGGCTATCTCACGCGGCGCTACCAGGATCCGATGCTGAAGCCGGTCAGTGGCTTCATTGCCGATGCGAACCTGACCTGGCAATACGCCAAGGAGACGGCGATCATGTTCGGCGCCAAGTCCCAGGTGGTGGAGATCACCGAGCCAGGGATCTCCGGCGTGCTCAAGCGCGACGTCACCGTCGGCATCGAGCACCAGTTCGAGCCTTGGCTCGTGGGCACGTTCCTTGCCGGCTATGGCCAGGACGCGTTCACCGGGACCACGCGGGTGGACAATCGTTACCTGGTCGAGCTCGGCATGCTCTACAAATTCTCCCGCCTGCTGCAGTTGAGGGCCAGCGTCCGGCGCGAGGAGACCCGGTCCAACTTCCGGGAGAACGATCTCTCTGCCACCGTCGTTCAGGTCGGCGCCAGGGTGCAGTATTAGCGCATGGCGCTGGCGGCGCGACGAAGCCCGCCTCTCACGACGGGGTGGCGCGCTCACTTTCCCAACGATGCCAATGATCCGGTCCATCTTGCTGTTTGCTGATCCAGATGAATTCGTCGGGGGAGCGTCTGTCTCGTGCACGTCGGTCATCCGTCGACTGTCGAGCTCATTCCACCCGACATTCATTACAACAGCCTTGCTCCGCGACGATTCTTGTGGCTGAGGCGCCGCCGTGACGGTGAAGCCCTGATGATGGCGAGAGCGGCGGCTCGCAACGAGGAGGGCGGTCGCTGAGCGATCCGTGATGTCTCGGCGCCGCGCCGGCATCCACGATCTTGCGAGCTCAGATGATCGGTTGCGATCGGCTCGCGTGGCTGACATCGAGCCGGGCGAAACGAAAAGGCAGCGCCCGCGCGGTCGCGAACGCTGCCAAGTCTGCAGATGCACGCGCTGCAGCGCGTGCTATTTATTCTTCTGATTGAAGTTCACATCGATGCTGAAGCTGAACTGGTCGTCGGTCAGTCCCGAGGGCGGCGCCGGCACCGGATCGGAGCGGTGGATCATCGACAGCGCCGCCTGATCGAATACCGAATCCCCGGAGGACTGCATGACCGAGGCCGACATCACCTTGCCGGCCCGGCTCAGCACCAGCGCGACCTTGACCGTGCCGTTGCGCTTCTTGCCCTCCGGATAGCGCTTGTGAAGTTCGAAATAGGCGCTGATCTTGCGTCCCCAATCATTGGTCAGCTTCTGCTTGTCCTTGCCCATTCCCGGATTGGGCGCCTTGGCAGTCTCGGCCGGTGGCGCCGCCTCGTCGAGCGCCTTGCGCGCCGATTCTTCCTGGGCAGCCGACGCGACCGAGGCCTCGGCCTGCTGGACCGCCTGCTGCTGCTCCTCTTTTTCCGGCTTCTTCGGGTCGTTCATCGTGACGACGCGATCAGCCTCCTCCTCGGTCTCGGTTGGCTTGTCCTTGACCGCGTCGGACTCCTTGACCTCAGCCGTCTGCTGCATCTGCTCCGGCGCGGCTTCCGCCGCGTCGCTGTCCGGTCCGGCCGGAAGATCATTGTCCTCGACCTGGGGCGAGGCCATCTCGAGTGCGAACTCCGCGCCATTGGCGCCGAGCCCACCATCCGTCTCCTGGCCGTTGAGATGGACGACAGCGAGCGCGGCGCCGCCGCCGTGCAACATCAGCGCTCCGATCGCCGCCGAGATCCACAAGCGGCGCGACGCTCCCTGATACTTGTGTTCGACCATTCTACACTTCCATCGTTGATGAGGGATCAATGCACAGGCTGAGCGGTCGCGGCCGCCTGCGAAACGCCTTCGACGGTGACGAGCTTGATCTTCGAATAGCCGCCGGTGCGCAGCAACTCCATCACATCCATCAGCTCGCCATAGGGTACCCCGCGGTCCGCGCGCAGGAAGACGAACTTGTCCTTGGTCGCCTCCGGGATGTGCTCGAGCGAACCGACCAGGCTTGCTCGTTTCACCTGCTCCTCGCCGACGAACAATGTCAGATCCGGCTTGATGCTGACATAGATCGGCTTGTCCGGCTTCTTCTGCGGCGTGGCCGTCGAGGTTGGAAGGTCGACCGGCACGTCGACCGTCGAGAGCGGGGCCGCCACCATGAAGATGATGAGCAGCACCAGGATGACGTCGATGAACGGGGTGACGTTGATGTCGCTGGATTCGCCGAGATCATCGTCACCATCGGCTTCCGAGAGAGAAACAGCCATGGCTTACTCCGCAGCGAGCGCCATTGGAGGCGCGGCGTGGACGTGGATCGGCTCGAAGCGCTGACCGTGAGTGCTGTGATGGCCCTGGCCGCGATCAAGATCACGCGACAGCATGCGCGCGGTCGCGCCGGAGGAGCGGCTGACCAGCTCCATGTAGCCTTTGGTCACGCGGGTGAAGTGATTGTAGATGATGACGGCGGGAATGGCGGCCACGAGTCCGATCGCTGTTGCGAGCAGCGCTTCGGCGATGCCGGGGGCGACGACGGCAAGGTTCGTCGTCTGCGATTTGGAAATGCCGATGAAGCTGTTCATGATGCCCCAGACGGTGCCGAACAGTCCGACGAACGGCGAGATCGAGCCGATCGTGGCGAGCAGGCCCATTCCGGTGCGGCAGCGCCGTCCTTCCGCGCGCACGATTTCGGCGAAGCTCGATGCGGCCCGTTCGTTGACGCCGTGAGACGGCAGCTCCGAGGACATTCGGATCTCATGCATCGCGGCGTCGATCATGGTGGTGAGTACGCTTTCGCGCGAGCCGAGCGCGAGCTTGGCTTCCGACAGCCAGCGCACATCGGCGACCTTGTGCAAGGCGCGCTTCAACTTGCGGCGGAGCATGGCGAATTCGATGGTCTTCGCGATGAACACGGTCCAGGTCGCGAGCGAGGCCAGCGCAAGACCCATCATCACGGCTTTGACCAGGATGTCGGCGGCCAGGAACATCGACCAGGGCGACAGATCGTGCGGCACGTGAGACGCCGCCTGAGCACCGCCCTGACCGGGCTTCTCGGCCTGATCCTTGGCCTTGTCCGCGGTTGCTGCTGGATCGGTCACCGCTTCTGTGGATGTGGCGGTCGAAGGTTGCGCGTCGCTTGCAGTGGTGGTCGAGGCAGATCCCTGCGAAGCGGCTGCGGCTTGAGCGGGCGCTGTCGCGACCGGAGCGGAACTATTCGCCTGCGCGCCCGTGCCGGGCTGGGCCGCAGCAGCCTGTGCGGCCGGCTGCGGCGGCGTCGGCGTCGTGATCGCCTGCGCGCTGTTGATGGGCTTGGCTGCCGTCGCCGGAGTTGCCGACGCATTTGAGGCTGCCGGCGCAGCGTTCGCTGCAGGTGACGGCACTCCTGCCATCGGCGAACTCTGCGCGAGTCTTGCTGCTGCTGCTGGCGCTGGATTGGTTGCTGAAGTCTGTGGCGCAACGGTAGCCTGGCCAGGTCTCGGCGAGGTGGCTGCCTGCTCGGCCTGCGCCGCCGCGCCGGCCGAAACGATTGCGATCACCGCTCCTGCGCGAAGAACGATCCTGAACATGTTGCTGCACATCCTTTGTAGTTAATTTCCTTGTAATGTTTCGAGACTTAACGGGGCTGTTTTGAGACGGCGCGTTGTCTCAAAGCGGGAACATCGACGTTCGCGCGCAATGCCGTGGACAGGATGCCGAGCGAGGGATTGCGCTGCACGATCGACTGACCGCAGTTCTAGCGCGGCGATCACATGCTAACTCCCTGAAAGTTCTGGTGTGCTACGATGCCGCGGCGGCAAGGCGCGCCGTGTCCGATCGTTCTCGTCACGCAAATGCCGTCGTTCGGTCTTCCATCGATTCTAATTAGTCGTGTGACGGACCGGTTTGGCGCGGCGGTGCAGGGCGGGATCGGCGGGAGATGTCGACTCTGCCGCTTTCGCCGTTGCAGAGCGATGTGGGCGTCGAAGGCTCGCAGTCGCTGCAGAGTCGCGAAATGCACGATGGCGGGAGCGATGGTCCAGTCGCCCAGGCGACGGCGATCGCAACGCGGAGCCGGGGACGGCTCGGCCGCAATCACATCCGACGAGCGGGGGCCGCCGGGCGGCGGTCGAATCAAGCAGTCAATGAAATTGAAAGGATTAGATAAGACGAGCCGGGCTGCATCACTCTGCAACCCGGCTGTGCCACTTTGTCTGAATTGATCAAGAACCGGAGACCAGCCCGGAACATGATCTCCGACCGGACTGCTTGGGCCGCTCGCTCAGGTCTCGGCCCAATAGCGGATCAGGTTGTGATAGAGGCCGGTGAGCCTCACCATCTCCGGATCATCGCGGCCCATGCGGCGCGACAGATCCTGGATCGTCGTGTCGAGATCGAAGATCATGCTGCGGGCCAGGGGATCGCGGATCATGCTCTGCAGCCAGAAGAACGAGGCGATGCGGACGCCACGCGTGACCGGCGTGACCATGTGCAGGCTGGAGGCCGGATACAGCACGAGGTCGCCGGCGGGCAGCTTCACCTCATGCGAGCCGTAGAGATCCTCGATGACCAGCTCGCCGCCGTCATACTCTTCCGGCTCGGAGAGAAATAGCGTCACCGACAGGTCAGTGCGAATGCGCAGGCCCGTGAGCTTGTCGCCACGGACGGCATTGTCGACATGGATGCCGAAATGATGGCCTGAGTCGGCCGCGTAACGGTTGAACAGCGGCGGGAATATATGCTGCGGAATTGCGGCGGCGAGAAAGCGCGGATTGGCGGTCATCGCCGAAATGATGCGGTGGCCGAGCTTGCGCGCCACCTCGCTGTCGGGCGGCAATTGCTCGTTGCGCTTGACCATCGCCGACTGGGCGCCAGCCGTCGAACGGCCGTCCTCCCAGTCGCTGGAGTCCATGATGTGGCGGAACTCCGCCACATCATCCTTGCTCAAAATCCCGGGGACACAGATCAGCATGAACTCATCAACTCGATAGCGGCCCCGGCGCAGGCCGGTGGTCAGAACCGTCCGGACAGGACGATCGATGCGCTTCGTCCCGGACCGACCAGGGTGAACGGCGTGGCACTCTGATAGAAGGCGTCGTAGTAGAGCTTGTTGAAGATGTTGGCAACGAACACCTTCGCGGTCCAGTTCTTGTCGAGCTTGGCCTCCGCGAAAGCATCGAAGCGCCAATAGCTCGGCAGCTCGGTGCCCTGGTTCGCGGCGAGCCAGGTGCCGCCGAAGATCTTCGACCGGTACACCGCCTGACCGCCGATCTCCCAGGTGTCGTTGATCTGGTACTTCGTCAGCAGGCTGAACGATTGGTGCGCGGTGTTGGCGAGCTGCAGGCCGACATTGCTGGTGAACAGCGCCGTGTTCGCCGGCGGGATGTTCGACTTCGTCACCTCGGACTGCATCAGCACGATGCCGCCGAAAATGCTCCATTTGTCGGTGAGCTTGCCGCCCGCCTGCAGGTCGATGCCGCGGATGCGGTAGGCTGCGCCGGCCGAAAGGCACGGCACGTTGCCGGTGGTGCCCACGGGATAGGGACAATCAGCGGTGGCCTGCGTGGCGTTCGCGATGTTGCGCGACTCGCGAGCATTCTCCTTCTCGGTCTGGAACAAGGCTCCGGTGACCAGCAGGCGTCCGTCGAGCAGCTCCCATTTGGTGCCGATCTCGATCGAGGTGTTCTTCTCGGGGCCGAACACCTGGTTGGCGCCGCCATTGGTCACGGCCGACAGGCCGCCATACTGCGAGCTCAGACCGTCGAATTCCGCGCCGACGGGGTTCGACGACGTCGCATAGGCCGCGTAGAAGCTGGCATAGGGCACCGGCTTCAGGGTCAGTCCGACGTTGAAGTTCGGCATGCCGCTCGAGGCCGCCGTCGAGCCCGGCGTGTTGGCGACACCGTTGACCGTGCCGAAGCCATCGACCCGGACGTCGTATTTGTCGTAGCGGATGCCGCCGTTGAGGATCACCAGATCGCGGTAGTTGACGCTGTCGAGCGCATAGACGCTCGCCGTGTCGATCTTCACATTGGTCGGGAACTGGCCGAGCGAGGGAATGCCGAACGGTGCGAAGGTTGCGCTCGGACTGAACACGCTCACGCCGGACAGCGAACCGTTGCCGGCGAAGGCAAGGCCCTGCTGCTCGGAGGTCAGGCCGGTGTAGCTGTTGATGAGCGCCTTTTCCTGCGAGACTTCGAGCCCGGCGAGCAGGGTATGCCGGAACGCGCCAGTATCGAACTTGTAGGTCGCCTCGAGCTGGTTGGCGAGCACGTCGGTCTGCTGGAAGCGGCTCTGGGGGTTGGCCCGGATCGTCGAGTTCGACAGCGGATTGGTGAGCGTCGGACCTTCCGGCAGCGTGCCGATGTAGTTGAGGGTCGAGCGCGACACCCGGAACTTGTCGGAGATCGTCAGGTCGGGTGTGACCTTCACCTCGGCATTCAATGTGCCGATGTCCTGGCCGATGCGCGAGAAGTCGCGGTTGACGAAGCCGTACCAGGCGTTGCGCGGTGAGCCCACCTCCGGGAACGGCGCGCCGGCCACGAGATTGTTCGGCCGCCAATAGGGCACGCCGAAGTCGGGACGTCCGGTGACCTCGCTGTGGATGTAGTTGGCCGCCAGCGTCACGGTGTCGAGCGGCGTCCATTTGGTCGCGATGAAGCCGCCATTGCGGTTGTCGGTCACGAAGTCGCGCCCGGCCACGCCCGCGTCCTGGAACAGGCCGCCGACGCGTGCGGCGAAGGTCGGAGTGATCTTCTGGTTGACGTCGATCACCACGCGCTTGGTCTTGTCGGTACCGAGCGTGGTGTCCATGTTGTAGAAGCTGCTTTCGGTCGTGGCCTGCTTGGTCACGATGTTGATGGCGCCGCCGGTGGTGCCGCGGCCGGCAAAGGACGAGGCCGGGCCGCGCAGGATCTCGACCTGCTCGGTGAAGAAGTTCTCGCGCACCGACACGCCGCCGTCACGCACGCCGTCGATGAAAACGTCGTTGCGGGCGTCGAAGCCGCGAATGAAGAAGCGGTCGCCGAACGCGTTGCCGCCTTCGCCGGTGCCGAGCGTCACGCCGGCGGTGGAGAGCACGGCGGATTTGAGGCTGGTCGAGTTCTTGTCGGCGAGGATCTCCTTGCTCAGCACGGTCACGGTCTTCGGGGTGTTGAGCAGCTTCTCCGGAAACTTGCCGGAGGCCTGCAGCCGCTCGCCCTTGTAGTCCGACGCGGGGCTCGAATAGGGGTTGCGGTCGGGCGGCAGGTTGCTCTTGGGCGCGGCGACCTGCTGCTGCTGTTGCTGGCGGGCGGCGCGGCGCATCGCGTCGCGGGCGCGCACCTGCTCAGCGGTCGGACGGGAGGCGGCAGGCTTCGGACGGGCGACCGGGGCTTCGACGGTGACGGAGGGCAGCGGCGCCTGCTGGGCTTCGGCACTCGAGAACGAGGCAACCGCGATCAGGCTGGCCACGGCCGAGACCTTCACTCCGGAAATATCGGAGGACGGATCCCATTCGTGTCCGCTTGCCCCGCGCAAGCTCCTTGGAAAGACTGCCTTACCCATATTCGACCACCCCACTCGCTACGCAATATTTTGTTGTTCGGTTCGTATCGTCCCGCGCAACCGGGTGTGTTCCGATTGCGAACGAGTGGCAAACTCAAAGGCAATCGGACCAGAAGTGGGTTCCACTGATGGCTCAATTGCGAAAAGTTTCCATCTGTGTCTGATAATGCGAATTGCTCGCAAGGTGTCGCGTTGGTGCAACACCCGCAACCTTGAGGTTGAATCGTCGGTTCAGGCGCAATTCCGGATAAGAAAATACCGGCACGAGATACCGCTCCGCTCCCGCGGTCGCGCAGGCGGCCTGCGCCGTGCTGGTCCGGCTGCACCTCGGATGCGGCCGGAGTCGGGCAACATTGTCGCGTCGTCGCGGCGCGGCCCGGTCGGTCGACGGTTCGGTGCGCGCAATTCAGGTCGGGATCTGGCCGGTATCACGGTCCCGATCAGCTCGCGCTTCACGTCCGTTCGACGATGATCGCGATCGGTCCGCCGCCATCGGGGCCCTGATGCTCGGCGCCGCCGGAGACGAAAAGGTCGGTGAAGCCGAACAGCCCGGCCAGCGCACCGCCGACGAAGGCCCGCGCATGGCGGGTCGAGGCGATGTCGCTGTCATCCAGCATCGTGTGTCTTTGGCCGCGCAGCCTGCCGCTCTGCGCCGCCTCGGCCTTGGCCAGCACGGCGGCGATACGGCCGCGCGCGGCGGCCGGCACCTGGCCCGCGGAGTCGATGCCGAGCCGGGCCAAAGCGGCGCGCGCCGGCTCGATGTCGATGGCATCGGCCATGACGGCGTGGTCGATCGCGAGCGGCCCGGTCCAATCCGCCGACATGCCGGCCACCATGATCTCGTGATCGAGCAGTTCGACGCCGCCCGATGTCGCCGCCCGCTCGCTGTAGCGCGCGTAGTCGGCGCAGATCATCGCGTCGGACAGATCGGACAGGGTCAGCTCGCCGAGCGCGACTGCTGCTCCGAGGGCCGAGGCACCGCGGGAGAAGCTCATCGATTTCAGCGTGTCCCGCACCGCGGTGGTGGTCCCGCGCGCCTCGGCCGCCTCGATCCGCTCCATCGTGAGCAGCGGGCATTTCACCTGGACATAGTGGACGTCAGCGGCATCGGCGATGCCGGCATCGGCCATCGCAGCCCGCACACCTGCCGCCACCTGCGCGACCTGCTGCATCCGGCCGAGGTGCTCGCTCGGGAGCAGCGGCGTCCGCGCCCGGCCGAGCGCGAGCGACTTGTCGAATGCACGCGGCTGCGTCTCGCCGCTCGCGTCACGGGCCTCGAACACGATCATATGCGGCGACAGCGCGCCTTCGGTGCCACCGGACATCACCATTGCGATCTGGTTGATCGCATCACCGTCGACGTGCCGGCCGAGCAGCGTTTGCAGCGAGCGTACCGCGAACGCGCGGGTGAAATCGTTGACGCAGCCATTGCCCTCGGTCTTGCCGAGAATGGCAATGATGCCGGCCGGATCGATGGCGCCCTGTGCGATCGCGGCGTCCAGCGCGCCGACATCATCCGGGCTGCGCATCGGCAGACGGTGAACAGTGGCGCGGCGCAAGGCGGTCGGCATCTCGGGAACTCCTGTGTGCTATCCGCCAGACTAGGCAATCACGAGGCCGCGCGCGACGGTGTTGCGCGATGACAGGCATGCTAATGTCGCGGCGCCTGATGTCAGTTCGCCGGGTGATTCATGCCTCTCTGGACCTGCTTTCAATGTGGCGCGCAGTTTCCTGACACGCCCACGCCGCCGTCCGCGTGCAGGATTTGCGACGAGGAGCGCCAGTTCGTGAACTGGAGCGGACAGCGCTTCATCGATCGCGACGAGCTCGCCGCATCGCGCCAGGTCATCTGGCGTGACGATGACGGCGTGACCGGTCTTGGCCTCGATCCGAGCTTTGCGATTGGCCAGCGCGCGCTGCTGATTCCCGAGCCCGACGGCTGCGTGATGTGGGACTGCGTTCCCCTGGCGACGGAGACCGCTGTCGCGCATGTGCGTTCGCGCGGCGGGCTGAAGGCCATCGCGGTCTCGCATCCGCATTTTTATGGCGCGGTAGCCGATTGGAGCGAGGCGTTCGGCGGCATCCCGATCTATCTCCATGGCGACGACAGCGCCTTCGTCACCCGGCCGCATCCCGCGATCGTGCCATGGACGGGCGACAGCTTGCGGATCTCCGACGCCGTCCGGCTCTATCGCACCGGCGGTCATTTCCCCGGCGCCACCGTGCTGCATTGGCGGGAGGGCGCCGAGGGCAAGGGCGCGCTGTTCACCGGCGACATCGCGATGGTCGCGATGGACCGCCGCCACGTCAGCTTCATGTATTCCTACCCGAACTATATCCCGCTCGGCGCCGCAGCCGTGCGCAGGATCGCCGCAACGATCGGGCCGCTCCCATTCGATCGCATCTACGGCGGGTGGTGGCAGAAGAACATCGCAACGGAAGCGAAGCCCGCCTTCGAGCGGTCTGTCGCGCGCTATCTCGCGGCAATCGCCTGACGTGGTTCCGTACGTGGTGCTGCACGCGCCGAGAGTAACGGGGCGTTAGGCACAACCACAACACAATGCGCGTTCAGCTTGCAGTCTGAGATCGTATGGTATCGAAGTATCCTGGTGGACCGGGGTACCTCAGTGCGAATGCAATTGCTGTTGTCGAAGACCGGCGGGGCTGCGGCCGGCGGCCTCCTGCTGGGACCGGATGCCGTGGCCGCCGCGCGCGAGGCGAGGACCGAGGCCGGCCCTCGCGGTATGCGGCGGCTGTGGAGCCTTGTGGCGCTGAGCCTGGTCGTCCTTCTCTCCGTGCCATTCCTGCTGGTCGATGTGCCGCCGGTGCTCGACTATCCCAACCATCTGGCGCGCCTGTTCGTGCTCGCGCATCCCGAAGACCCCGTGCTGTCGCAGATGTACGGCCCGAACTGGCGCATCCTGCCCAATCTCGGCATGGACGTGATCGGCGCGGCGCTGCTGCGCGTCACCGACGTCCATGTCGGCGGCCGCCTGCTGCTGGCGCTTGCGCTGTTCGCGCCGCTGATCGGGGTCGTCGCGTACCATCGCGCCGTCTTCGGCCGGTTCTCGCTCTGGCCGCTGGCGGCGGCGGTCATTGCTTATAATGGCATCTTCCTGCTGGGCTTCATGAACTTCCAGCTTTCGCTCGGGCTGGCGCTGCTCGGTGCGGCCGGCTGGGTCGTCCTGCGCCGTCGCGCCAACGTCCTCGTGCTCGCCGGGTTCGGCGCGCTCGCCGCGACCGCGACCTTCCTGTGTCACATTCTCGGACTTGTCTTCTTCGCGGTGCTGGTCGGCGCCGCCGAGACGGACCGGCTGTGGCGGTTGCGGCGGTCTCCCGACTGCATGCGCGAGCTCGTCGGCGCGGCCGGTGCGCTCGCCTTCGCCATGATCCCATCCCTCGTGTTTTATGCGCTGGGCCCGCTCAGCGAGCCGGGGGCGCGGCCGGGCCCATGGCTGTGGCAGCAGAAGCTCTGGTGGATCTTTACGCCGTTCATGACCACGAGCACCGGGCTGACGCTGGTCACGGCCTGCGCCGTGCTGGCGCTGCTTGTGCTCATCCGCCGCCAACTCGAACTCGCGCCAGGACTGCCGCTGGCGCTCGCGGTCCTGATGCTGGGCTTCGTCGCGGCCCCTGCCAAGGCGATCAACGGCGTCTATATCGATCTGCGCCTCGCTCTGATGATGGGCTTGTTGCTGTTTGCCGCGCTGCGGCCGCGGCTGAGCGCGCGCCAGGGTGTCTATGCCGGCCTGCTTCTGGGGGCGCTCACTTTGCTCCGCTGCCTCGATATTGGCGCCGGCTGGATCGATCACCGGCGCGATCTCGCCGAGCTGCGCGCGGCACTGACGCAGGTCGAACCAGGCAAGCGAGTGCTGGTCGCGAATGGCGAGCTCGACGGGATCGGGGACGCGGACAAGAGGGAGCGAACCTTGCCAGGGGTGCATCGGATCGACACCCATTTGGCCGCGCTGCTCGTCATCGAACGCCGCGCGTTCTGGCCGCTGCTGTTCGCGAATCCCGCGATGCAGCCGGTGATTGTTCGACCTCCGTTCGATCGCCTCGCAGAAGCTCTGGGCGAGCCGGTCGAATGGCGATGGCTGGAGCACCCTGATAGCTCTCCAGGGGCGGATATCCCGACTTATCTGCAGCGCTGGCGCTCCGACTTCGACGCGGTGCTGGTGATCGGTCCGCCGCTCAAGCAGCAGCCGGTCGCCGGGCTGTTGCCGCTTTCTCGTGGCAGCTATGTCCAGCTCTACCGGATCGAGCGAAGTTCAGATTCGGAGATGACCTCGGACGACGGCAATGTCCGTCCCGGCGCGCGGCGGACCGGCTCGAACTCGTGATCCGGCGGCCCTGGCCGCGCATGGCTGCGGCCCGCCCGCGTCCACTGATCCCCACAGCCCGGCCGTTCGTTGTCTGCTGATGAGGGCTCCGCATCGCTGCGGCGCGTCACCAGGAGGGCACGATGCAGATTGTCACGCCGGGGCCCGGGCAGGAATCGGTCTGGGATTATCCGAGGCCGCCGCGGCTGGAGCGGTGTCCGGCGCGGCTGCGCGTCCTGTTCGCCGGTGCCACGATTGCCGATACGACCGAGGGCTATCGCGTGCTCGAGACCAGCCATCCGCCGGTCTACTACATCCCGCCGCAGCATGTGGCGATGCCATTGCTGCGTCCCGCTGCAGGGCGATCGTTCTGCGAGTTCAAGGGTATCGCGAGCTATTGGACGATCGAGGTCGACGGTCGCGTGTCGGAGCAGGCAGCCTGGAGCTATGAGCAGCCGACCCCGAGTTTCGCCGCGATCACCGCGCATCTTGCCTTCTACGCCTCGCGGGTCGACGCCTGCTTCGTCGGCGACGAGCACGTTGCGGCGCAAGAGGGCGATTTCTACGGCGGCTGGATCACCGCACGCGTGGTCGGCCCATTCAAGGGGGCGCCGGGCACGCGGCATTGGTAGATGATCCGCAGTCCGGTTCTGACCGTATTTGAGAGGATGATCGGGAAAACGGACACCGGTCTTTCGCGAAGATCACGCTCGGGCAAAGAGACAAGATCTAGATAGTTCCGCTCGTCACGACGTCGGGGGACATGCCATGCGACGGCTGATGAAGTTCCTGCATACGATGGGCGCGATCGGCATGATGGGCGCGATGGCCTGCCTGATCGTGCTGCTCGGCCTGATTCCGCAGCCCGCGGTCTCGCTATCGCATTATGCCGAGCTGCGCGCGGCGATGGGCGCGATCGTGCGCTACGTGTTTTTCCCCTCGCTCGGCCTCACCTTGATCGCGGGGCTGCTCGCGATCGCTGTCAACCGCGCGCTGCACAGCGCCGGCTGGGCCCTGGCCAAGCTCGCCTCGGGCATTCTCGTTTTCGAATGGGGGTTTGCCGCAGTGCAGGGCCCGATGCAGGAGGCGGCCGAGGAGGCGGCCCGCGCGGTCGCCGGGCAGATCGACCCGGCGACGCTGCAGCCCAATTTCGGCACCGAGCAGGGCGCGATCTGGGTCATGCTCGCCGTGGCCACGGTGAACGTGATCCTGGGCGTCTGGCGACCGCGGTTCACCAACCTGCCGGATTGAAGCGCGCGGCGGCAGGCCGTGCGACCTTCCCAATGTCCAAGAGCGGAGGCGCGCCCGACATCAAGGCGCAGCAGCGCGACGAGATGTGATCGAATGCAGTCACGCGATCCAAGGACGGTGCCGGCCTCGTCATGGCCGGCGCCGTGCCTGGTGTGCCGCTCAAAGCGGCGTCGCGCGCAGCTCGATCGTGACCGGGGTCGCCGTGGGCCTGGTGGCCGGATCGGCCGGCATCTGCAGCACGCGGGCGCGTTGGCCGGTGGCGAGGTCCGTGACCTTGACGATGCGGCCATTGGAGAATTCCAGCGCGTCGTGATGCTCGGTCGGCTTGTTGAGGTCGACCTGCCGGAAGCGGGCGAGATGAGCACCGACCTTGCGGCGGAAGAAGAAGCCCTTGATGCGGACGTCGCCCTCGAAGGCGAGTTCGGTGCCTGGGCGCAGGCACATCGCGGTCAGTGGGTCGTCCTGGGTGCAGAAGCCGCGGGTCTCCGTGCCGGGAAAGCGACAGGAGACCAGCACGTCGTCGATTTTGGCATCACGGGAAGCAACAGTATGGAGGCTGTAGTCACACATGGAAAGCTCCTGAAGGCCGCCAGCACTGAGGCCGAAACGACGCAGCGGAGAAGTTGTTCCATTTTACGACAGCCGGGCAGCCCACCGCCCGCGGGCCGTGCGGTGGGGGCCGATGCGCGGAGGTCAGGTGAGATGCGCGGCTTCCTCGGACTCGCTCTCGTCGGCCGCTGCGCCCCAATGCGAAGCATCCTTGATGGTCGGATCGATCAACTCGCCACGCAGCAGCGCCAGCGGGGATTTCCAGTACAGCGCGATGTTGTGCAGCGGATCGCTCAGCACCTTGAAGCCCCAGATCAGTCCGGTGGCGACATCCTGCGTGGCAAACAGCTGGATCATGCGGAACAGACCGCCGCCAATGCCGACGGCGAGCCAGAGCAGGCCGACATGGCGGACGAAATCCATGCGGCTCGCCGGCTCGGCGAACAGGCCGAACAGCGTCGGAAACAGGAACAGCGCCACCGGGACCAGGCCCCAGACCGTGAGCAGCACGATCTTGCGGGTCTGATTGTAGCCGACCTTGACGGCTTCCTTGTAGTCGTTGGTGACGTCGTTGACGTGGTCGTAGCCGTTCGGCTCGAAGAAGAAATGACCGGTCTGGCGCGTCAGCATCGCGAGCCATCCGACCAGCCCGGCCATTGCCGGATCTTTGAACAGCAGCGCGTAGCAGACGAGGAAGATGACCGCGCTGATCAGATGCAGCGTCTGATTGATCCGGCTCTGATGATAGTAGCGGTAGTCGTCGAAGCGCTGCGTCTGCAGCGTCTTATAGTAGCCCGACATGCGAATCCCCGTGCCGTTGTGGAACGAGACCGAGGCGTAGAGGGCTTCAGTGAAGGTGTCGTGACATTATGATGTTGTCACAATGAACCTGACCGGTCTTCGATCCAATCTTGGATCTTGTCTCGGATCCGCCAGCGTCGTTAGTTTGGACCGACGCGCCATGAGCCGGCGCGTCCGCCGCCGGCTGGTCTTGATGTCTGCCGCAGGATGCGCCCGCTGCGCTTTGATCGGGATCAAATCAGCGGGGCGATGGGGCCGATGGCAAACTGCCTCAGCCGCCCGGCGCGCGCGCCAGGCGGATCGCCTCGCTCAGAATTGTGCGGTCGCCGATATGGTTGGCGAGCAGCAGCACCAGCCGTGCATTCATGCGCAAGGCGTCCTCCTCGCTGAGGTCGCGCTGGCTACCGATCAGCTCGGCATAGAAGCCGTCGGGATCGTTGATATTCGGAGTGAGTGTCAGGCTCATGCCGCAAGCTCCTGCTGGACCGCGCCGTCCTTGCCGCAGGCGCGCCGGATCGACTCGGCGATCGCCGTCTCGTCGAATTGCGGAAAACGGGCGGTGACATATTGATCGGGACGGAACACATAGGTCGGGGGTGACGAGGCGCCGTAGCGCTCGGCGAGCAGGCCCTTGGCATCGGCGATATCCCGGCCGACGACGATCACGCGCGCGGCGATGCCGTCCACCCGGACTTCGTCGGCGGACACGGAGCTGTCGAACGTCAGTACGGTGAAGCCCGAGCCGAGGCAGTTCAGCAGCCAGCCGGGCTGGCCGGCGAGGATGACCGGCACATCCGCCGCATTGGTGCCCGGCGTCATCGGCCCGGCAAGGCTCGTGCGATCGGGGGTGTTCAGCGCTGAGGCGACATAGGGCGTCGGCGTCGACAGCCGGCCACTATTGACCAGCGGCCGGGCGAAGGCGTGATGCTGCGCGAGGTCGAGCACGGCGTCGCGGAAGTGCCGGCTCAGCCGTGTCTTGGGCGTGATGAAGTCGGTGGCCCGCGTCGAGTTCAGGATGTTGTCGTCGGCAGCATACGCGCGCTCCTCGTGATAGCTGTCGACGAGGCTCTCGGGCGCCTCGCCACGTAGCACCAGCGCGAGTTTCCAGGCGAGGTTGTCGATATCCTGCACGCCGGTATTGGCGCCACGGGCGCCGAACGGCGACACCTGATGCGCGGCGTCGCCGGCGAACAGCACGCGTCCCCTGCGGAACTGATCGATCCGGCGGCAGGCGAACTGATAGATCGAGACCCATTCCAGCTCGAAATCGGTGCTCTCGCCGAGCATGGCCCGAATACGCGGGATCACGCGTTCGGGCTTCTTCTCCTCGTCCGGATCGGCGTCCCAGCCGAGCTGAAAGTCGATCCGCCAGATGTTGTCGGACTGCCGATGCAGCAGCACCGACTGTCCCGGATGGAACGGCGGGTCGAACCAGAACCAGCGCTCGGTCGGGAAATCCGCCTTCATCCGGACGTCCGCGATCAGGAAGCGGTCCTGGAAGAACTGCCCTTTGAACTCGGCGCCTACCATGCGGCGCGTGTCGGAATTGGCGCCGTCACAGGCGATCACCCATTGCGCCTCCATGGTGAAGATGCCGTCGGGCGTCTCCACGGCAAGGTCAGCGTGATCATCGAACTGCTTCAGGCTCACCAGCCGGTGCTTCCAGCGCAGATCGACCAGCGGGCTTTTCGTGCAGGCGCCGACCAGAATCTCTTCGAGATGATATTGCTGCAGGTTGATCATCGCCGGCCAGCGATGGCCGGGTTCGGGCAGCAGGTCGAACTGATAGGACAGCTGGTCGCGAAAGAACACCTTGCCGATGTTCCAGCTCACGCCCTTCTCGACCATCGCGGCGGCGCAGCCGAGCCGGTCCCAGATCTCCAGCGGGCGCTTGGCGTAGCACACGGCGCGGGAGCCGATGCTGACAGTGTCGTTGTCGTCGAGCACGACCACCGGCTGGCCGCGCGCGGCGAGGTCGAGCGCTGCGGTCAGGCCGATCGGGCCGGCGCCGATCACGACGACCGGGTGCCGCCGGGTCGTGCCGCTGCGCTGCTCGGCCGAGCATGCATAGGGAAATCGCGGATAGACATAGTTGCTCATGGCTGCCTCGCCTTGCGCGTTGCGGTCGGGACTGTGGAGACGGGTGTTCGCTCAGTCGACGCCAGCGAATTCCTTCTCGTGCATCCAGGCGGTGTGCCGCGGCGGCCTCTTGGTCGTGGCCCATTCGTCGACCATGGCATGGGCGACGGACTTCATCCGCGCGATCTGCTCGGGCGTCGCGGTCCAGGCCGCGATCTCCAGACGGTGGCCGCTGGGATCATGGAAATAGATCGACTTGAAGATGGTGTGATCGGTGATGCCGACGACGTCCAGGCCGGCCGCCTCGGCGCGTGCCTTGGCCTCCTCCAGTTCCTCCAGGTCCTTCACCTGGAAGGCGATGTGCTGGGTCCATTCAGGGGTGTTCGGATCGCGCCCCATCGGCGGCGAATTCGGCAACTCGAAAAAGGCCAGGATGTTGCCGTTTCCGGCATCGAGGAAGATGTGCATGTAGGGATCCGGCGCCTTGGTCGAGGGCACGCGGTCCTCGGCGATGGCGCCGAGCAGGTCCATATTGAGGACCTTCTTGTAAAATTCGACGGTGGCCTTGGCGTCGACGCAGCGATAGGCGACGTGATGGATCTTCTCGATCTGCATGATCTGCTCCTCCCAATATCGTGGTTGGCAAAATAGTAACAGATGATACGATCATCCGGCTTTGATTTGGATCAATCCAGGGAAGATGAGCGGCGAGCGTGGGTGGGTCAGGAACGCGGGCAGAGGCTGTGATGGCGGACGAGGTGCGGCAGACCGACATTGACCAATTCAAAGACCACAACCTGAAATTGCAAGAATACTTCCCTTATCGGCTTGCCCGCTTGGCCGAGCAGGTGTCGCTGGCGGTCGCCGAGGTCTATGCTGACAGGTTTGCGCTGTCGCGGCAGGAATGGCGCATCCTGGCGGCGCTGGGCGAGCAGCCGCGATTGCCGACCAAACAGATCGGCCGGCTGACGACGCTCGACAAGATGAATGTCAGCCGTGCCATGCAAAGCCTGGAGGCGCGCGGCATCGTCAGCCGCAGCCGCGATCCCGAGGACGGGCGGGAGCGCATCGTGACGCTCACCGCTGCGGGGCGCGGGCTGTACAGGAGGATCGTGCCCTATGCGCTGGCCCGGGAGAGCGATCTGCTGGGCGTGCTCTCGGCCGCGGAGCTCGCCACCCTCGATACTGTGATCGACAAGCTGCTCGCGGCTGCGGAGCGGGCCGTTGACGATCCTGTTGGCCGGAAGCCTTGATCGGTGCCGCGGCCGCGCTATATCGACGGTCTCTCCCCACCATTGATCGCATGGGCCAACGCACGACGATGACCGACACCGCCACCGTTAGCCATTCCTTCCAGGCCGAAGTCTCCGAGCTGCTCCATCTCATGGTGCACTCGGTCTACTCCGAGACCGACATTTTCCTGCGCGAGCTGATCTCGAACGCCTCCGACGCGTGTGACAAGCTCCGCTACGAGGCGATCGCCAAGCCGGAGCTGATCGGCGAGGGCGAGGCACCGCAGATCCGGGTGATCCCCAGCAAGGCCGCGAGCACGCTGACCATTGCCGACAGCGGCATCGGCATGGACCGCCAGGAGCTGATCGACCATCTCGGCACCATCGCCCGCTCCGGCACCAAGGCCTTCGTGCAGCGACTGTCGGAGGCCAAGGACGGCAGCGGCCTGATCGGCCAGTTCGGCGTCGGCTTCTACTCCGCTTTCATGGTCGCTGACCGCATCGTCGTGATCAGCCGCCGCGCTGGCGGCGACGAGGTCTGGACCTGGACCTCCTCCGGTGGCGCCGGATTCGAGGTCGCCCCGGCCTCGGAGGAGGACGCCAAGCGGGTGACGCGCGGCACCGAGATCGTGCTCCACCTGAAGGACGACGCCAAGAAATATCTCGAAACCTACGAGATCGAGCGCATCGTCACCGCCTATTCCGACAATATCCAGTTCCCGATCATGCTGGTGCCGGAGGAGGGCGAGCCGCGCCAGATCAATTCGGCCAGCGCACTGTGGCAGCGCTCCAAATCCGAGCTGACGCCGGAAGACTACACCAAGGCCTACAAGTCGATCGCCCATGCGTTCGACGAGCCGGCGATGACGCTGCATTATCGCGCGGAGGGCCGTTACTCCTACGCCGTTCTGCTGTTCGCGCCGTCGACTAAGCCGTTCGACCTGTTCGAGCCGGCGCGCAAGGGCAAGGTCAAGCTCTATGTCCGCCGTGTCTTCATCACCGACGACGCCGATCTGCTGCCGGCCTATCTGCGCTTCGTGCGCGGCGTGATCGACAGCGAGGACCTGCCGCTCAACATCTCGCGCGAGATGCTGCAGAACAATCCGCAGCTGGCGCAGATCCGCAAGGCCGTGACCACGCGCGTGATCAGCGAGCTGGAGCAGCTCGCCGAAAAGGATGCGGCCAACTTCGACAAGATCTGGGATTCCTTTGGCGCCGTCATCAAGGAGGGCCTGTACGAGGATTTCGAGCGGCGTGACAAGCTGCTGGCTCTGGCGCGCTTCACCACGACGTCGGGCGAGAAGCGCTCGCTGAAGCAATATGTCGAGGGGCTGAAGGAGAACCAGACCGAGATCTACTTCCTGGTCGGTGACAGCATCGAGCGCTTGAAGTCCAATCCGCGGCTCGAGGCGGCCAAGGCGCGCGGCGTCGAGGTGCTGCTCCTGACCGATCCGGTCGATGCGTTCTGGACCTCGGCGCGGCTCGAATTCGACGGCAAGCCGCTGAAGTCGCTGAGCCAGGGCGACATCAATTTCGATCCGATCCCGCTGAGCGAGGAGCAGAAGGCCGAGGACGAGGCGAAGCCGGCGGCCGACGAGGCCGACACGATCGCGCTGATCAAGGCGAGCCTCGGCGATCACGTCACCGACGTGAAGGTCTCGACCCGTCTCACCACCAGCGCCTCTTGTCTCGTCGCCGGCAGCCATGGTCCGGACCGCGAGCTGGAGCGGATCCTGTCGCAGCAGGCGCGCGGCGCGCGCAGCAAGCCGATCCTGGAGATCAATCTGCGCCACCCGCTGGTCGTGGCCATCGCCAAGGCGGCGGCCGACAAGGCCAAGGTCGACGACCTGTCGTTCCTGCTGCTGGAGCAGGCCCAGATCCTCGACGGCGAATTACCGGAGGATCCGGCCGCGTTCGCGGCGCGGCTCAACCGGCTGGTGCTGCAGGGCGTCGCCGCGGCGTAGCGCCGGGCAGGGCGGATGCGGGCGCGAGGTCAGTTCTTCGCGCTCGCCTGCACCACCTTGCGCCAGTGCATGATCTCGGCGCGGTAGGTCGCGGCATAGATGCCGGGATCGCCGCTGATCGGGGTGGCGCCGATCTCGGCGAATTGCCGGATGATGGCGGGATCGGTCAGCGCGGCGTTGATTTCGCGGTTGAGTAGGTCAACGATGGGCTTTGGCGTGCCGCGCGGCGCCGCCACGCCGTAGAAGCCGGAGGTCTCGAACGCCGGCAGCACCTCGGCAACGGCCGGCAGTTCCGGGAAGGCCTGGGAACGCTCGCGGGTCGAGACGGCGAGCGCCCGGACCTTGCCGCTGCGCAGCAGCTCGAGGGCGGAGGCGGTGTTGTCGAACATCGCGTGGATATGGCCGGAGGCGAGATCGGTCAGGGCCGGGCCCGAGCCGCGATAATCGACGATCGACCAGGTGATGCCGCCGAGGGTGCGAAACAGCTCCGCCGACGCGAACTGCACCGTGCCCGGACCGGCCGAGCCGACGCTGAGCTTGCCCGGGTTGGCCCGGGCATGGGCCAAGAAGTCGGCCAGCGTCTTCACCTGCAGCTCCTTGTTGACCAGGAGCAGCAGCGGCATCCGCGCCATCCCGGCGACCGGGATGATGTCGCCGGTGCCGTCGGGGCCCGGCGGGACCGCGCGGGCGGCGTTGATGATGTTGGCGGTCGAGGTCGCCAGCAGCGTATAGCCATCCGGTGCGGCGTTCGCGACGCTGCGCGTTGCCAGATTGCCGCCGCCGCCCGGGCGGTGGTCGAGCACGAAGGGCTGGCCCAGCCGCAGCGACAACTGCTCGCAGACCAGGAGCGACAACCGGCCGGTCGCGCCGCCCGGGGCGAACGGAATCACCCAGGTCACCGGCTTTGTCGGGTACGGGGCGTCGGCCGCGCCGAACGCCGGTGAGATGGCCGCAACGCCGCTCCAGGCGGCGCAACTGAGCAGGGCACGTCGTGTGATCGTCGTGTCGTTGGGCATGCCGGCCTTCATCTGGGCATGTTCTGGGAGAGTGAGCCTAACCGGTATTTGCCTCCACTTCGTAAAGGAACGCATGGGCATCAATCACGATCGGCTTTCGGCAGGTTAACCGTCCCGGCCGGCCTGTCGTCGGCGCGGGCCTGGCCAGGCCGTCGGAGGCCGCCGGTTGATTTCGCTCAAGCGCGAAGCCGACCGCAGCAGCAATAGTGGCGGCGCAATCCGGAACCGGCATCCTATGTTCGAGCGCATCCTGCGGTGGACCCTTGTCGCAATCGCCGTCGGCGGCCTCGCTGCGGGCGGGCTCGCGCATCTGGCCGGCCGGGCCGACCTCGCCGGCATCGCGTTCACGGCCTCCACCGTCCCCGTCATCGCCGGGCTCGTCGTCTCGATCGTCCGCGACGTCATGGCCGGACGGGTCGGGGTCGATGCCATCGCGCTGGTGTCGATGAGCGCGGCCATTGTGCTCGGCGAGCCGCTGGCCGGGGCCGTGGTGGCGCTGATGTATTCCGGCGGCAACGTGCTCGAGGACATCGCGGTCGCGCGCGCCGAGCACGACCTGCGGGCGTTGGTCGACCGTGCCCCGCGCGAGGCCCATTGCCGTCGCGGCGAGGAAATCGAGAATATTCCGGTCGGCAGCGTCGTCGTCGGCGACCGGCTGATGGTTCGTGCGGGCGAGATCGTCCCGGTCGATGGCGTCGTGGAAACGAGCAGCGCGGTGGTCGATGAATCGGCGCTGACGGGCGAGCCGATCCCGGTCACCAAGACGCGCGGCATGGCCATCCTGTCGGGATCGCTGAATGCCGGCGAGACATTCGAGCTGTCGGCCACGGCGACCGCGGGCGAGAGCACCTATGCGGGTATCGTCAAGCTGGTGACAGCGGCGCAGACCGCGAAGACGCCGTTCGTGCGGCTGGCCGACCGCTATGCGCTGATTTTCCTGCCGGTGAGCCTCGCGATCGCGGCCGCCGCTTACTTCACCTCGGGCGACATGATCCGAAGCCTCGCCGTCCTGGTGGCCGCGACCCCGTGTCCGCTGATTTTGGCCGCGCCCGTGGCCTTCATCGCCGGTGTCGCGCAGGCGGCGCGCAGCGGCATTCTGGTGAAGGGCGGCGGCAAGCTGGAGGCGCTGGCGCGCGCCCACACGGTGCTGTTCGACAAGACCGGCACGCTGACGGTCGGCGGCGCGCGACTGCTGTCGGTGGAAGCGGCACCGGGGGAGGACGCCGATGACGTCCTCTTGCTCGGCGCCTCGCTGGAGCAGGCGTCGCACCACGTCGTCGCCCACGCGATCGTGCAGGCCGGCCGCGACCGCGGGCTGAAGCTGAAGGTGCCGGAGGCGGTCCGCGAGACCATGGGCGCCGGACTCGAAGGGGTGATCAATGGCCGCCGCATCAGCGCCGGCTCGCGTGATCTCGTGCTGGGCACTCAGACGCCGCCGCCCTGGGCGGCCCGCGCCATGCGTCGCGCCTCCTGGCGCTCGGCGCTGATCGTGTTCGTTGCGGTCGAGGGCCGGCCGATCGGGGCATTGCTGCTGGCCGACGAGTTGCGTGCGGATACGCCACGCGCCATCCGCTGGCTGCGCGAGGCCGGTATCGCGCGCATGGTGATGGTCACCGGCGATCGCGCCGCTGCCGCCCAGGCGATCGGCGCGGCGCTCGACATCGATGCGGTGCTGGCGGATCGCGTTCCGTCGGACAAGGTCGATGCGGTCAAGAGCGAGCAGCGGCTGCATCCGACCATCATGGTCGGCGATGGCATCAACGACGCTCCAGCACTGGCCTCCGCCGATGTCGGCATCGCGCTCGGCGCGCGCGGGGCCAGCGCGTCGTCGGAGGCGGCCGACGTCGTCATCCTCGCGGACCGGCTCGACCGCGTCGGCGAAGCGATCGTGATCGCCCAGCGCGCCCGGCGGATTGCGCTGGAGAGCATCGTCGTGGGCATGGCGCTGTCGTTCATCGCCATGGGCGCCGCCGCCTTCGGCCTGCTGCAGCCGGTGCCTGCGGCGCTGGTGCAGGAGGCGATCGACATTGCCGTCATCCTCAACGCCTTGCGCGCTTTGCTCCCGGCCGGCCGGGGCCGGGCCGGCCGCATCAGCGCCGAAGACGGTCGCGGATTGCGCCATGATCACAAGGCGCTGCTGCGCGGGCTCGACCGCTTGCGTGCGATCGTGGACGCACTCGACGAGGCGACGCCGGAACAGGCCGTCAGCCTGATCGGACAGGCCAACGCCGTGGTCCAGGACCAGGTCGTCGCGCATGAGCGGGACGATGAAGGCTCGGTCTATCCCCGGCTCGCGCGGCTGCTGCAGGACAGCCACGGCCTGTCGGCGATGAGCCGCGCCCATCGCGAGATCCTGCACCTCGCGCGGCTGCTCGGCCGCCTTGCCGAGGATCTGCCCTCCGAGCATGTCGACCGCTATCTGATCCGCGACGCCCAGCGCGTGATCGAGGCGATCGAGACCTTGGTGCGGATGCACACGGCGCAGGAGGATGACATCTACGAAGCCGTCGCGGCACGCTCGGCCGCGTGACTCATCCGGGATGTTTTGGCAGGTCGATCCGCTCGCCGGCAAACTCTGCCGGCCCCTCGATCAGCCGGCGTATCCGCCGCTCGCGCTCGTCGGCCGGCAGGCTGGGGTCGAGCATCTGGTCGATCAGCCGGATCGCATTCTGCTCGATCGCCAGCGGATCTTGCACCTTGGTCTCCGACATGGCTGTCGGTCGGGATGCATGCAGCCCGATCGTCACCAGTTGGCTGATGGCATCGGAGCGCGTGGTCTGGTGCGTCTCGGCCCAGGCATCGATGTCTGCGGTGAGCTCTTGAGAGAGCCTGACCGCGCTCACCGCATCATGTCCCAGCCGGACGGCGGGACTGTGATCCCTTCGCGTGTCGGACAATGGCGTCATCTGCCTGTTGATCATATCAGCCTAAATTACACTGGAGGGAATGGGATTTGATTTCGATCAAGGACGGCCTAAGAAAACGGCCTCGCCGCGGCGGTCCGGCCGCGATCCCGCGTTGCCGTCCTTCGGCAGCCTCTCGAGCGTGACACAAACACAACCGGTTGCCCATGCGATTCCTGAACACCTTTCAGCTCTATGATTTCTTCGACACGCTCGTGAGCCTCTTCACCGCCTTCGTGCTGGGCACGCTGATCGGTGCCGAGCGGCAATTTCGGCAGCGGAGCGCGGGCCTGCGCACCAACGTGCTGGTCGCGGTCGGAGCGGCCGCCTTCGTCGATCTCGGCAACCGGCTGACCGGCGCGGACGGCGCGGTCCGGATCATTGCCTATGTGGTGTCGGGCATCGGCTTTCTCGGCGCCGGCACCATCATGAAGGAGGGCTTGAATGTCCGCGGCTTGAACACCGCGGCGACCTTGTGGGCATCTGCTGCGGTGGGCGCCTGTGCCGGCGCGGATCTGGTCGCGCAGTCGGTGGCGCTGACGCTGTTCGTGCTGGCAGGCAACACCCTGCTCAGGCCGCTGGTGAATGCCATCGACCGCATTCCGCTGAACGCGGCCACGTCCGAGGCCCAGTACGAGCTTGTCGTCACCACCGACATCCTGCATGTGGCGGAGCTGCGTGAGGCGCTCGACGAGCGGTTGGAAGCCGCCAAATATCCGGTGCGGGAGACCGAGGTCGCATACCGGTCCGACGACATCGTGGAGATCACCGCCACGCTGGTCCCGCTTGCCGCCGAGACGGCCGAACTCGACCGCGTGACGGCTGAGTTGTCGAGGCTGCCCGGCGTACGTCATGCGACCTGGAACGTCAGTGCGCTGGAGTGATGAGACGGCTGGCGGCAGGCCTGCTGCCTGGCCTGTTGCTCGGCCCTGTGCCAATGGCGACGGCGCGCCCTCGTCATCTTCTCCGCTCCCGATGCTCGTCACTGAGCATGATGGATTGTTCCATCCGCTGGGTGAACCCGAGCTGAATGCGCCGAGCCGCGACGGGCCGACGCTGATCAATGCCCGGAGCGGGCGAAGATCTCGTAGAAGCCGAGCACGATCTCGCAGGCGATCAGGATGACGACGATGATCTCGAGCCGCAGCGAGCGCTTGGTATCGATGATGTCGGCCAGCGCCGTCGCGGTCTCGGCGATCACGGCGAGCTTGCGGTTCAGCGTCTCCTCGCGCTCCTTCAGCTCATACTCGTCCTCGAGCCGCGCATAGAGCCGCTCGAGGTCGGGCCGGTCCCACAGCACGTCCGGCTTCTCGCCAACGGCCACGCGGCCGGACACGCGATGCTGCACCAGCAGCGCCGCACCGAGCAGCTTGAGCATGGCCACCCGGCTCTTTGACGTGCGCCCCAGTGCCGCGAGCTCGCGCGCAAAGGGTTCGATCGTATCGAACACGTTGGCGATCTCGCGCTCGCTGCGGCCGAGCACCACGCTTTTGGCAAGCGCATCGGCGACGATCAGGAGCCGTTCGAGCGACAATTCCTTGACCAGGATCGGCCCGCCGACCGGGATCGGCTCCTCGGATTCGCCCGCGACCTGGACCTTGGCGGTCTCTTCCTCGGGGGGAGCGATCGGTCCGAACAGGCGGCCGCTCAGCCGGTCGAGGAAGTTGAGTTCGTCGGCGACCGACAGGCCGATGAAGACGACAACGCCATAGCGGAAGACCACCGCGACTCCGGTCTCGCCGATGCGCACCGCCAGAGGCGTCGCCGACAGGACCTGGCCTTCGAAACCAGCGGTGTTGATGCGGTCCGCGATCTGCAGCGCGCGGGCGGCGAGTTGGGGGATGGCATGGGGATCGGCGATCATGGCGAGAGGCTAGCACGCCAATACCGACGGATCGATAACGCGGCGCAGCTTCGACGTTCCGCTCGCCCGCGCATCCGTCGTTGAACCCGCTTGACAGCGCCGGTCGTAGCTCCGCATTGAAGGCGCGATCCGGATGGATGACCCCTCGATGTCGCAAACCAGCACGGCGGACTACTACGCCTCGATCCCGGTGTTTCGCGGTTTTTCGCGGCTGATGGAGCCGCAACTCTACAAGCCGCTGCCCGACGACTGGATGATCGGCACAGCCGATATTGTCGACTCCACCAAGGCGATCGCCGAGGGGCGATACAAGGCCGTCAACATGGCGGGAGCGGCGGTCATCGCAGCCGTGACCAATGCGCTCGAAGGGCGTGAATTCCCGTTCGTGTTCGGAGGTGACGGTGCGAGCTTCGCGGTCGGGCCGGCCGACGTCACGGCGGCGCGCGAGGCGCTGGCCGCCACCGCCACCTGGGTCCGGGAAGATCTCGGCCTGTCGATGCGCATTGCCCTGGTTCCCGTGCGGGAGATTCGCGCACAGGGGAGCGACGTGTCCGTGGCGCGTTATGGACCGTCGGCCAATCTGTCCTACGCGATGTTCGCAGGGGGCGGGCTGGGCTGGGCGGAGGCGGCCATGAAGCGCGGCGCATTCGCCGTGACGCCGGCGCCCCCCGGCACCCAGCCTGATCTGTCGGGTTTGTCCTGCCGCTTCGAGCTGATGCCGTCGTCGCGGGGGCTGATTCTCTCTGTGCTGGTGCTGCCGGCCGCGGGGGCGGACACGCAAGCTTATCGTAAGGTTATCGAGGATATCATTGCGCTGACGGAACGCAGCCCTGATGCCGGGCGGCCCGTGCCCGCCGGTGGGCCGGTCCTGCAATGGCCGCCGCAGGGACTGGGCTACGAGGTGCGGGCGGCGCGCGGCGGACCGCTGTTCGCGCGCTGGGTGCGCGTGATCGGGCGCACGCTGTTCGTCTATGCCGTCATCCGTTTCGGAATCAGCATCGGTGGCTTTGTGCCGCGCCTCTACACCCAACAGGTGGTGGAGAATTCCGATTTTCGAAAATACGACGACGCGCTGCGGATGATCCTCGACTGCACGGAGGAGCTTGCGCAGGAGCTGGAGCGGCGCCTGAGCGACGCGGCGGCGCAAGGCATCGTCCGCTACGGTCTTCATCGGCAGGGCGCGGCGATGATGACCTGCTTCACGCCGTCGGCGATCCGCCCCGATCACGTCCACTTCATCGACGGCGCACAGGGCGGTTACGCGTCGGCGGCGACCGCGCTCAAGGCTGCGGTGGCCTGAGGCGGGGAGAGCATGATGCCGATTGCGCGGAAGCGCATTTTGCTCTCAGCCCGCAGTTTAAGCATCATCTCTCCGGAACCGGTTTCCACCTTTCCGGATCATGCATCTAGCGCGCGCGGGTCCAGGTCTCGGCGCCACACAGCGCACCCACGCAGCCTTCGACCTTCAACGTCTCCGGCCCGGAGACCGAGATGTGACTGTTGTAGCTCTGGCCGTCATCGGCGTTGTAGATCCTGCCCGACCATTTGTTGGGCCCGTCCGGACGAATGCCCTCGAACAGCTGCAGGCCGATGATCGGCCGGTTGGCAAGCGCGCGATTCGGATTCTTGTTGTCGACGGCCGGCTTGCCGGTGTCGGTGTCCATCGGCTGCTTGAGCCAGATCACGGTCCCGCACAGCTCGGCGCCGCATTTCGTCACCTTGATCTTGGCGTCGCCTGCCTGCGTCAGCCAGGTGCCGGTCGGATCGTCCGCCGCCATGGCCGGCTGCGCGACTCCCAGCGCAACAAAGACAAGAGCTGTTAAACGCAGTTTGTAAGTCATCTGAACCCCCGATGAGACGGAATTCCTTAGCAGCAAACTTAGGCGATGCAATCGCCGGGAGCTTGTTGTCCAACGGCGCCTCATCACGATCGGGTGGGCGGCAGCGTGCCGTCTCAATCTCTTGTTCAAACGTCTCGGCGGCCGGTGCCCGTGGCTGTCACCACGGCAATCCCCGCAGGTCGAGCGTGCCGCGGGTTGGTGCGCTGCGCTTGATGTCGTGAACGAGCGCTGACAGCGCATCGAAGCGGACGCGACCGCGCTGCGGCTGCTCGACATACACGTCGCCCGTGAACGGCGTGAAGCCTCGCGACGCGTAGAACGGAATCCGATCTTCCGCGCAGAACAGGATGGCGAAATTGATGGAGTCCTCATGGCGGAAGGTCTGTATGGCGGCGTTCAGCGCCACGGTGGCCAACCCCTGATTGCGCCGGTCCGCGCGCGTCAACACGCCGCCGATGCCGCCGACATTGATCTTCTGTCCATTCCACGTCACGACGCGGCGATAGAGGCCGGCATGGCCGACGACCTCACCGGTCTCGTCCTGCACCAGAACGCGCAGGTCGGCATGCGCAAATGTGATACCGGCCCAGGGTAATCCGGCGACCACCTCGGGCGGCCAGATCGCATCATAAAGCGGTTTGACTTGCGGCCAGGCGGCGTCGCCATTCAATATGTCGATTTCGATGCTCATGAAAGCGGCTCGCTTTTTCCAAATTCACGGTGTTTTACGGCTTCGGAACCTTCTATAAGGAGGTCCCGTTAAATCCCGTCTTCCCACAAGTTGCGGAACCGACCCATGACATTTACGCTTCCCCCCCTGCCTTATGCCTATGAAGCCCTCGGCCCCTACATGTCCAAGGAGACGCTGGAGTACCACCACGACAAGCATCACCAAGCCTATGTGACCAACGGCAACAATGCGATCAAGGGGACTGAATTCGAAGGCAAGTCCCTCGAGGAGATCGTCAAGGGATCGTTCGGCAAGAACCCCGCGGTGTTCAACAATGCCGGCCAGCACTTCAATCACATTCACTTCTGGTCGTGGCTGAAGCCGAATGGTGGCGGAACCAAGCTGCCGGGCGCGCTGGAAAAGAAGATCGACGAGGATCTCGGCGGCTACGAGAAGTTCAAGGCGGACTTCATCGCTGCCGGCGTCGGCCAGTTCGGTTCGGGCTGGGCCTGGCTCTCGGTCAAGAACGGCAAGCTGGAAATCTCCAAGACCGCCAACGGCGAAAATCCGCTGGTCTATGGTGCGACCCCGATCCTCGGTGTCGACGTCTGGGAGCATTCCTATTACATCGACTACCGCAATCGCCGCCCCGACTACCTGAAGGCCTTCGTCGAGAATCTCATCAACTGGGAATATGTCGAAGAGCTCTACAGCAAGGCCGTTTGATCGATCGTGATCTGCGTGCGAGGGCGGCTGCTGCGGTGGCCGCCCTTTTTTGTGACTGACGTGACGGGCGCGTCTGTTTGTGACTGGCGCATTTGCGCGGGTGATGCCATGGAAAAGCCCGTGCGGCGAAAATTTTGCTCCAATGGCGGCGAGAGCAGGGCATCTCTTCTCTCGATGCGACGCAGGTAAGGTCTCGTGAATCAGCTGTTCGGATATGTCCTCGTTTTCTTCGGCGGTGGTTGTGGCGCCTCGCTGCGGCACGCGATCAACATGGCGAGCGCCAGGGCACTCGGTACCGATTTCCCCTATGGCACGTTCATCATCAACATCAGCGGCTCGATCGTGATGGGCCTGATCGCCGGCTATCTGACCTTCAAGGGCGGCGCGACCCAGCACTGGCGGCTGTTCCTGATGACCGGCATCCTCGGCGGCTACACAACCTTTTCGGCCTTCTCGCTCGACACCGCGCTGCTCTACGAGCGGGGCGCGCTGGGGCTGGCCGCGCTGTATGTCCTCGGATCGGTCGGCATCTCGATTGCCGGCCTGTTCGCCGGGTTGGCCCTGGTGCGCTACCTGACCTGATCGAGGGCACCGGCCAGCGCGGGCGCGATGGACAGTCATGATGTTATAATGTAACATTATGACGACATGACCCAGCCCGCCATCCATAGCCACGGCCATCCCGACCTGCCCGGCGCCCATCTGCATGGCGTCTCGGGACACGGCGCCTCGGGACACAGCCATGTGCACAGCCATGGCCCGGCCGCGCCGCACCCGGCGCAGCCTGCGGTCTGGTCGATCCTGCGCATGCCCGTGACCACCCGGTTTGGTGCCGCGCTGGCAGCCAGCGCCGTGCTGTGGGTGATCGTCTGGCTGGCGATGCGGTGACGATGATGGCTCAGCTGCAGTTTCGCGATCTCACTTTGGGCTATGACCGCCACCCGGCCGTGCACCATCTGTCCGGCGACGTCGCGCCGGGCGCGCTGCTCGCGGTCGTCGGACCCAACGGTGCCGGCAAATCAACCCTGTTTCGCGGTATTGTCGGACTGTTGAAGCCGCTGGCTGGCACCATCGCCGGTCTGAAGCCGCGCGAGATCGCCTATCTGCCGCAGATCGCCGACATCGATCGCAGCTTTCCGATTTCGGTGTTCGATTTCGTCAGCACCGGGCTGTGGCGCACCACCGGCATTTTCGGCGGGATCGGCGCCGCAGCGCGCCAGAAGATCGCGCAGGCGATCGCTGCGGTCGGCCTCACTGGCTTCGAGAGCCGCGGCATCGGTACGCTCTCAGGGGGACAGATGCAGCGGGTGCTGTTCGCGCGCGTGCTGCTGCAGGACGCCCGCGTGATTGTCCTGGATGAGCCGTTCAACGCGATGGATTCCAAGACATCAGCGGATCTGCTGCGGTTGATCGAGCATTGGCATGGCGAGCAGCGCACGGTGCTGGCGGCGCTGCATGACATGGACATGGTGCGCGCGCATTTCCCGCAGACCCTGCTGCTGGCGCGCGAGGCGGTGGCCTGGGGGCCGACGGCCGAGGTGCTGACCGCCGACAATCTCCTGCAGGCGCGCCGGATGTGCGAGGCCTTCGACGATACTGCGGCGACCTGTCAGCCGCAGCAGCGCTCCGCGCGGGCGGCCTGATGATCCGGCAGGCCCTGATCGATCCGTTCTCGGATTTCGAGTTCATGCGCCGCGCGCTGGCCGCCGTCATTGCGCTGTCGCTCGGCTCCGGCCCGATCGGTGTGTTCCTGATGCTCCGGCGCATGAGCCTGGTCGGTGACGCCATGGCGCATGCGATCCTGCCGGGCGCGGCCATCGGCTTTCTGCTGTCCGGGCTCAATCTGTTCGCGATGACCACCGGCGGCCTGATCGCCGGCTTTGCCGTGGCGCTGCTGTCGGGCCTGGTGTCGCGCTCGACCGGGCTCAAGGAGGATGCGTCGCTGGCGACCTTCTATCTCGCCTCGCTGGCGATCGGCGTCACCATCGTGTCCGTCAAGGGCACCAATATCGACCTGCTGCACGTCTTGTTCGGCAATATCCTGGCGATGGACGATCCGACGCTGTTGATGGTGGCGGGCAATGCCACGATCACTCTGCTCGTGCTCGCCGTGATCTATCGCCCGCTGGTGATCGAGAGCGTCGATCCCTTGTTTCTGCGCACGGTGAGCCGGGCCGGCGCGCCAGCGCATCTGATCTTTCTCGGCCTGATCGTGGTCAATCTCGTCAACGGCTTTCAGGCCCTCGGCACCCTGCTCGCGGTCGGCCTGATGATCCTGCCGGCCGGCATTGCGCGGTTCTGGTCACGCGACGTCACGCCGATGATCTGCATCGCGGTCGCCTCGGCGATCGTGTCCGGCTATATCGGGCTGGTGCTGTCGTTCCAGACCCGCATTCCCTCGGGGCCTGCGATCATCCTGGTCGCGTCGCTCCTCTATCTCGGCTCGGTGCTGTTTGGACGCGTTGGCGGCGTGCTTCCGCAGCTGTTTCCGGGACGTCACCTCGAAGCCTGAAGTTCATCGCCATGAAGCGCCTGTTGCCAGCCCTCAGCCTGTTCCTCGCTCTATTGCCCAGCGTCCCCGCATCAGCACAGACGCGGCCGAACGTCGTCACCAGCTTTTCGATCCTGGCCGACTTCGCCCGCCGGGTCGGCGGCGACAGGATCAGCGTGACGTCGCTGGTCGGGCCGGACAGCGACGCTCATGTCTATACGCCGACGCCTCATGATGCGAAGGACGTCGGCGCCGCGCGGCTTCTGATCGTCAACGGGCTCGGTCTCGAAGGCTGGCTGCCGCGCCTGCAGCAGGCCTCCGGCAGCAAGGCGCCGATCATCGTGGCCACACAGGGCATCACCCCGCGCAAGCGCGGCGCGGACGCCGATCCGCATGCCTGGCAGTCGGTCGGCAATGCCAGGGTCTATGTTCGGAATATTCTCGACGCCCTGGTTGCCGCCGATCCGGCCGATGCCGCCGTGTTCCAGGCCAATGCCGAGCGTTACCTGGCCGAACTCGACGCCCTCGACCAGGAGGTGCGCGCCGAAATCGGCAAGATCCCGCCGGAGCGGCGCAAGGTGATCTCCACGCACGACGCCTTCGGCTATTTCGCCGACGCCTACGGCATCCAGTTCATCGCCCCGCTGGGCGTCTCCACCGAGACCGAGCCCTCCGCCCGCGACGTGGCAGAGATCATCGTCCAGGTCAGGAAGGACAAGATTCCAGCGGTCTTCCTGGAGAATTTCAACGATGACCGGCTGGTCGGCCGCATTGCCGCCGAGACCGGGGCGAAGATCGGCGGCACGCTGTATTCGGATGCTCTGAGCGAGGAAAACGGCCCTGCACCCACTTACATTGCCATGGTCAGGCACAATATAAGGGCCCTGACGAGCGCGCTGGGCCGCTAGGCCCATTGGGGCCCTCCGGGCAGCGCGTCATAAGCCATTTTCGGCGGCGATCCATTCGACGGCGATCTTAGTTTTCGGAGTGAGCATGTCCGACGCGAGCAAGATTCCAGTGACGGTCCTGACCGGCTATCTCGGGGCCGGCAAGACCACGCTTTTGAACCGCATCCTCTCGGAAGACCACGGCAAGAAATACGCCGTCATCGTCAACGAATTCGGCGAGATCGGCATCGACAACGACCTCATCGTCGGCGCCGACGAGGAAGTGTTCGAGATGAACAATGGCTGCATCTGCTGCACCGTGCGCGGCGATCTCGTGCGCATCATCTCGGGCCTGATGCGGCGCAAGGGCAAGTTCGACGCCATCATCGTCGAGACCACGGGCCTCGCCGATCCGGCGCCGGTCGCGCAGACCTTCTTCGTCGACGAGGACGTGCAGAAGAACGCGCGGCTTGATGCTGTCGTGACGGTCGCCGATGCGAAATGGCTGTCGGACCGGCTCAAGGATGCGCCCGAGGCCAAGAACCAGATCGCCTTCGCCGACGTCATCGTGCTCAACAAGACCGACCTCGTCACCAAGCCGGAGTTGGCAGAGGTCGAGGCGCGCATCCGCGCCATCAACCCCTATGCAAGGCTGCATCGCACCGAGCGCTGCCAGATCGCGATCTCGGACGTGCTGGAGCGCGGCGCGTTCGATCTCGACCGCATCCTCGAGATCGAGCCGGAATTCCTCAACGCCGGCGACGATCACGATCATCACCATGATCACGACCACGGCCATGATCATCACCACCATCATGATCACGGCCTGAAGCACTATCATGATGAGGAGATGCAGTCGCTGTCGCTGCGCTCCGACAAGCCGCTCGATCCGTCGAAATTCATGCCCTGGCTGCAGAACCTGGTGCAGATCGAGGGCGGCAAGATCCTGCGCTCCAAGGGCATACTGGCGTTCCAGGACGATGACGACCGCTACGTCTTCCAGGGCGTGCACATGATGCTGGAAGGCGATCATCAGCGGAAGTGGAAGCCGGACGAGGTCCGCCAGAGCCGTGTCGTCTTCATCGGCCGTGAGCTGCCGGAAGACGCCATCCGCGAAGGCTTCGAGCGCTGCATCGTATCCTGATGAGCTCGTTCGATCAGGGCGGCGAGGCCGCATCCATCGTGTCCGTCACCGACAAGGTGAAGCCGGTCTCGCTCGGCATGGCCGTGACGGCCGTGCATTATCTCGGCGATCGCGCCGCCTTCGTCGGCACCGAGGAGACTATCGCTGTCGTCGATAGCGAGGGCGAGATCAGCAAGGTCGACGTCACAGGCGGCGGCATCCTGTCGGCGGTGTCGGACGGGTCGCGCATCCTGATCGGCGGCGATGACGGCAAGGTCACCGCGCTCGACAAGGCCGGCACCGTGAGCGTGCTCGCCACCGATCCGAAGCGTCGCTGGATCGACAATGTCGCGGTTCATCCCGATGGCGCGATCGCCTGGTCGGTCGGCAAGACCGCGTTCGTGCGTGCGCCGAAGGGCGAGGAGAAGTCACTCGAGGTGCCCTCGACCGCGGGCGGGTTGGCCTTCGCGCCGAAGGGCCTGCGGCTCGCGATCGCGCATTACAACGGTGCCACGCTGTGGTTTCCCAACATGGCGGGCGAGCCGGAATTTCTCGGCTGGGCCGGCTCGCACCACGCCGTCACCTTCAGCCCGGACAACAAATTCCTGGTCACGGCGATGCACGAGCCGGCGCTGCATGGCTGGCGGCTCGCGGACAGCCGCCATATGCGCATGACCGGCTATCCGTCGCGGGTGAAGTCGATGTCCTGGGGCAGCGGCGGCCGCTTTCTCGCGACCTCCGGGGCCGACGTGGTCATCCTGTGGCCGTTCGTCGGCAAGGACGGCCCGATGGGCAAGGAGCCGGCGATGCTGGCGCCGATGAAGGCCAAGGTCACCGCGGTCGCGTGTCATCCCAAGCAGGACATTCTCGCCTGCGGCTATGAGGACGGCACCGTGCTGATGGTGCGAATGCAGGACGGTGCCGAGATCCTGGTGCGGCGGAACGAGACGCCGCCGATCGCGGCGCTGGGCTGGAATGCGGCCGGAACCTGGCTGGCGTTCTCCGACGAGAGCGGCGAAGCCGGATTGCTGCGACTCTGATGGGGCATTGGGGCGCAGGCCCCAACGGAACCCCGCTCCGCTCTGGCCGTTGTTCCCCGCATCATAGGGTGCGGAGGACAGAAGATGGCCCCGATCAACAGCAAACGGACGTTGCGCAGAGACCTGCTGCTCGCAGCCGGCCTGCTCGGCCTGGGTGCGGTCGTGGCGATCATCTCCCTGACTGAGATCAAGGCCTATCATCTCGACCAGATGGCCCAGGCGACGCCTGAACCCTCGGCGACACCGGCCGAGTCCAAGCCCGGCGGCACGCGCCCGACCACGCCGGCGCCAGAGCCCGCGCGCCCCGATGTCGAAGCGCAAAAGGAAGGCGCCAAGCCTGCGCTGCCGCCCGCGCCAGCGGAGAAGGTCGCGCCGACGATGGAGCGGAAGTAGTTGGCCGCTGCGAGATGAGTGCTCGACAGGTCGCTCTCGACCTCAACGTCGTCATGCCCGGGCTTGACCCAGGGCATCCACGTCTTGCTTCTGCGCGGCCTCGTGGATGGCCGGGTCAAGCCCGGCCATGAGTAAAGGGTGTGGCCTTAGACTAAGTCACCGCACCAGGATGTTCCGGAACTGCCACGGATCCGAAGTGTCGATGTCTTCCGGGAACAGGCCGGGGCGGTCGTTCAGCGGGGTCCAGTCCGTGTAGTAGCCCTTCACCGGCCCGAGATAGGGCGTCTGGATCTCGAGGCAGCGGCGGAAGTCCATCTCGTCGGCTTCGACGATGCCGGCGGTCGGATTTTCCAGCGCCCACACCATGCCCGCGAGCACGGCTGACGACACCTGCAGGCCGGTCGCGTTCTGGTACGGCGCGATGCGGCGGGTTTCCTCGATCGACAGCTGCGAGCCGTACCAATAGGCGTTCTTGCCATGGCCATAGAGCAGCACGCCGAGCTCGTCGATGCCGTCGACGATCTCGTTCTCGTCGAGGATGTGCCACTTCTGCTGCATCTTGCCGGTGGCGCCGAAGATCTCGTGCAGCGACAGCACCGCGTCATTGGCCGGGTGATAGGCGTAATGGCAGGTCGGCCGGTACACCACCTTGTCACCGTCGCGCACGGTGTAATAGTCGGCGATCGAGATCGACTCGTTGTGGGTGACCAGGAAGCCATATTGCGCGCCCGGCGTCGGGCACCAGGAGCGGACGCGGGTGTTGGCGCCCGGCTGCAACAGATAGATGGCTGCGCCACAGCCCTCGGTGTGGCAGCGGCCGTTGTCCGGCATCCACTTTTCATGCGTGCCCCAGCCGAGCTCGGCCGGCTGCATGCCCTCGGAGACGAAGCCCTCGACCGACCAGGTGTTGACGAACACGTCCATCGGCTTCGGGTTCTTGGAGCGCTGGGTGTCGCGCTCGGCGATGTGGATGCCCTTGACGCCGAGCTTGTGCATCAGCTGCGCCCAGCCCTCGCGGCTCTTCGGCTCGACGATCTCGGTCTTGGTATCCTTGGCGATATCGAGCAGCGCCTGCTTGACGAACCAGGACACCATGCCGGGATTGGCGCCGCAGGTCGAGACGGCAGTGGTGCCGCCCGGGCTCTTGCGGCGCGCGGCGAGCAGCGTCTCGCGCAGCGCGTAGTTGGAGCGCTGCTCGACGCCCATCTGCTTGTCGAAATAGAAGCCGGCCCACGGCTCGACGACGGTGTCGATATAGAGCGCGCCGATCTCGCGGCACAGGGTCATGATGTCGACCGAGGAGGTGTCGACCGAGAGGTTGACGCAGAAGCCCTGGCCGCCGCCTGCTGTCAGCAGCGGCACCAGCAGCTCGCGGTAATTGTCGCGCGTCACGCCCTGCTGGATGAAGCGCACGCCGTGCTGCTTCGCCAGCGCGCCGTCGTCATGCGGATCGATGATGACGAACCGGCTCTTGTCGTACTCGAAATGGCGTTCGATCAGGGGCAGGGTGCCCTTGCCGATCGAGCCGAAGCCGATCATCACGATGGGGCCGGTGATCTTCGCGTGGATCTGCGAGCTCATGAATGGTTTCTCCGCGGAAGGTGCGTAGGATGGATGGATTCAGGCAGCGCACCGCCGTCAGCTGCTGCGCCGTTTGGCGGTGATTTCGATCTCGACCTTCATCTCCGGCTTCAGCAGCGCTGCGACGACCACCATCGTGGCGGCCGGCCGGATGTCGCCGAGGACCTCGCCGCAGACCGCGAAATGGGCATCGGCATCATTGACGTCGGTCAGGTAGTAAGTCGCGCGGACGATGTCGGCCATCTCGAATCCGGCCTCCTGCAAGGCGGCCGCGATGGTCTTGAAGCAGTTGCGTGACTGGCTCGTGACATCGGCCGGCATCGTCATCGTGCTGTAGTCATAACCGGTGGTGCCGGCGACGAAGGCGAAGTCGCCATCGACCACCGCGCGGCTGTAGCCGGCGGTCTTCTCGAACGGTGATCCGGTAGAGATCAGACGACGGGACATGGCGGACCTCGTGGGGGAATTTGTCGGGGTTTAAGAGCTTTTGCTGCACCTGCGCAACCCCTGGCGGGGCGGGCCGGGCGGCCGTTGCCGGAATGCCTAACGCAGCCGGGTGACGTCCGGTCCGGCGGGGGGACTGCTGGACCAGCGTCGCACCACGATGTCGCGGACGATCATGATCCCGAGCAGGATCAGGACGATCGTCGGCAACATCGTCCGCCGCCGCGGCGCCCGCCCGTCGCGGGCGGTCACGCCGCGCATGGGACCAGCCGCTCCTTGCGGCTGCGGCGGGCTTTCCGCTCAGGAGCTCCGGTGGCGACGATCATGCCGACCGCGCCGTCCAGCGCACCCTCGACCAGTTCGAGGCCGAGCAGGCGGGCGCGCTCGAACGCGCCGGGCAATTCGAGCTCGGCCGCCTTGGCCGCGTCGAAGCCGAAGCGGGCGTAGTAGGGCGCATCGCCGAGCAGGACCACGGCGCCATGGCCGCGTGAGGCCGCGATCATCAGCGCGGCGTTCATCAGCGCCGCGCCGACGCCCAGGCTGCGCGCCTCGGCCGCCACCGCCAGCGGCCCGAGCATCAGCGCATCGCGTCCGCCGGCGCTGACGTGCCACAACCGCAGCGTTCCCACCAGGACGCCGCCGCGCATCGCCGACAAAGCGAGGCCTGCTGCGGGCGCGCGTCCGTCGCGCAGGCGCTGGCAGGTGCGCTCATGGCGATTGTCGCCAAAGCAGGCATCCAGCAGCGCCTCGCGCGCCACGACGTCGGAGGCACGCTCGCTGCGGATCACGAACGCAGCGGCAGCCCGATTCGGCGCAGTCGTCGGAGAGCGAAAAGCGGTCATGGCACGTCAGTCCCCGGCCCGCGCCGCCGGGCGTGAGCCCGCGCGCAAGCACGTGATGTCAGGTTGAAGGTGATGATCTCTCGCTCCCTCCCCCGCTTGCGGGGGAGGGTCGGGGTGGGGGAAGCCCGCCCGAAGCTCGCTTCGTCTCACCCGCGCGCGGGTGGCGAAGGCAGCCAGATCAGATGTGACCAGATCAGATGTGATAGGTCTTCAGCGGGGGGATGCCGTTGAAGGCCACCGACGAGTAGGTCGACGTATAGGCACCGGTCCCTTCGATCAGCACCTTGTCACCGATCGAGAGCGTCACCGGCAACGGATACGGCAGCTTCTCGTACATCACGTCGGCCGAATCGCAGGTCGGGCCGGCGAGCACGCACGGGGTCATGTCCGCGCCGTCATGCGGGGTGCGGATGGCGTAGCGGATCGACTCGTCCATCGTCTCGGCGAGACCGCCGAACTTGCCGATGTCGAGATAGACCCAGCGCAGCTCGTCCTCGTCGCTCTTCCTCGAGATCAGCACCACTTCCGACTCGATAATCCCAGCATTGCCGACCATGCCGCGGCCCGGCTCGATGATCGTCTCCGGGATCTGGTTGCCGAAATGCTTGCGCAGCGCACGGAAGATCGAACGGCCGTACTGCACGACCGGCGGCACGTCCTTCAGGTACTTGGTCGGGAAGCCCCCGCCCATGTTGACCATCGAGAGATTGATGCCGCGTTCGGCGCAGTCGCGGAATACCGTCGAGGCCATCGCCAGCGCGCGGTCCCACGCCTTCACCTTGCGCTGCTGCGAGCCGACATGGAACGAGATGCCGCACGGCTCCAGGCCCAGGCGCTTCGCCAGGTCCAGCACCTCGACCGCCATCTCCGGATCGCAGCCGAACTTGCGCGACAGCGGCCACTCGGCGCCGGCGCAATCGTACAGGATGCGGCAGAACACCTTCGCGCCCGGCGCGGCGCGCGAAATCTTCTCCACCTCGGCGGCGCAGTCGACCGCGAACAGCCGAATGCCGAGCGCATAGGCGCGCGCGATATCCCGCTCCTTCTTGATGGTGTTGCCATAGGAGATGCGGTCCGGCGTCGCGCCCGCGGCCAGCGCCATCTCGATCTCGGCAACGGTCGCCGTGTCGAAGGAGGAGCCGAGCGAGGCGAGCAGCGACAGCACTTCCGGCGCCGGGTTGGCCTTGACCGCGTAGAACACACGGCTGTCCGGCAGCGCCTTGGCGAAGTTCATGTAGTTGTCGCGCACGACATCGAGATCGACAACGAGACAGGGCTCGTGGTCCAGACCTTCCTCGCGGCGGTTGCGCAGGAATTCCCGGATACGTTCGGTCATAGCACCCTCCAAACGGCCCGTTTGCGACGTGGCCCGTTCAAAATGATCCCGACACGGGTGCCTTGGCCCTGCCGCCCGATGGAAAGGCGACAAAACCTCGAACCCGTAGCCGAATTGTGCTGCCGTGGATTGGTTGGGAATTTCCCGCCCGCACACCTGGCAATGAAGGACAAGCCTTTTCAGTAGCCCGCGCCGGCGTTGGACTGCCGGTAGAGACCAAAAAAGCCCGATCCGTCGTTGCTTTAAGTCGCGTCCCCCGTTGAGAGCGGGGTGCGCCGGTTCGCCTCCGGCTGCCAGTCACGGTTGCAAAAGAGGAGGTGACCTTCAGCGGCATCTCTTGAGAGAGATGCTGGGCTCTTGGAGCATGACGATCTCGACCGAACTGATCTTGATCGCAACGATCCGAGGGCCCCTCGGTTCCTCATCCCTTGGCGGCTGTCCGGCCTCTTGTCCGGATACCTACCGACTGACACACGACCACAGGCACGTGCGAAATTGGGCAGAAGCGGAAATAAGCGTTTTGAATTTCGTTCGCAAGGAATTTTTCAGCGTCGGGATAGATTTCCCTAATGTGTGCTTACGCGACATGGACGCAGGGCCGATTGCTGAACGCGCGTTAAGCGAGCTTAAACTTTCGTAACGCGTTCACGCTTGCAGAACAGGGGTTTCGTGCAACTCACGCGCGCTTCGTGAAGGGCTCGACGCGCTGTGCACCGCGGATGAAGCCGATCATCACGAACACGCCGATGGCGAACAGAAGCGCCTGCAGAATGTGCGCGCCGGTGTCGCCGAGCCCGAACAGAATCGCGAGCGCCCAGCCGCCAGCGAAAGCCGCACCGAACACTTCGGCGCCGATCAGGATCGCCGCCGAGATGACGGTGATCACGCTCTGCCAGGCGATCTGGCGGCCGGCTTTGGAAGTGGTCTCTGCGCTCATGGTCCAGGGTCCTCTCGGGGGCCGCAATCTCTCCGAAATGGCCCGGCCCTTCAAGGGGAAATGACCCAAAAAGGACCGGCTCCATGATATGAGGGTGCATCGCACTTCCGGGAGAGGATGGACCCCAGCCGATGTCAGACACCGCCGCTGTGATCGACGCTCAGACCAACCCGCTGTTGATGGCCTGGGAGACTCCGCACCAGACACCACCCTTCGACGCGATCAGGCCCGAGCACTTCTTGCCGGCCTTCGAGCGCGCCTTTGCCGATCATACCGCCGAAATCACCGCGATGACCCACGATCCCGCGGAGCCGGACTTCGCCAACACCATCACGGCACTGGAGCGCTCGGGCAAGCTGCTGTCGAAGGTCGCGGCCGTGTTCTACGACCTCGTTTCGGCGCATTCCAACCCGGCGATCCTGGAGATCGACAAGGAGGTGTCGCTGCGGATGGCGCGGCACTGGAACCCGATCATGATGAACGCTGTGCTGTTTGGCCGCATCGCGCTGCTCTACGACAACCGCAAGACGCTGACGCTGACGAGCGAGGAGCAGCGGCTGCTCGAGCGCACCTACACCCGCTTCCGCCGCGCCGGCGCCGGCCTGAACGACGAGGCCAAGGCGCGCATGGCCGAAATCAACGAGCAGCTCGCCCAGCTCGGCACCTCCTTCAGCCATCACGTCCTCGGCGACGAGCAGGACTGGTTCCTGGAGCTCGGTGAGGACGACCGCGCCGGCCTCTCCGAGAGCTTCATCGCGGCCGCCAAGGCTGCGGCGGAGGAGCGCGGCATGCCAGGCAAGGCGATCGTGACCCTGTCGCGCTCCTCGGTCGAGCCCTTCCTGCAGAGCTCGGCGCGCCGCGACCTGCGCGAGAAGGTGTTCAAAGCGTTCACTGCCCGCGGCGACAACGGCAATTCCAACGACAACAACGCCGTCATCGGTGAGATCCTGGCGCTGCGCGAGGAAGCCGCCAAGATCATGGGCTTTCCGAACTTCGCCGCCTATCGGCTGGAGGACTCGATGGCGAAGACGCCGGAGGCCGTGCGCGGCCTGCTGGAGCGGGTCTGGAAGCCGGCCCGCGCCAAGGCGCTGGCCGACCGCGACCAGCTGCAGGAGATGATCACGGCCGAGGGCGGCAACTTCAAGCTCGAGGCCTGGGACTGGCGCTATTATGCCGAGAAGCTGCGCCAGGCGAAGGCGAACTTCGACGACGCGGCGATCAAGCCCTATTTGTCGCTCGACAACATGATCGCGGCCGCCTTCGACTGCGCCACGCGGCTGTTCGGCATCACCTTTGCCGAGCGCAGCGACATCCCGGTCTGGCACCCGGACGTGCGGGTCTGGGAGATCAAGGCGGCCGATGGCAGCCACAAGGCGCTGTTCTATGGCGACTACTTCGCCCGGCCGTCGAAGCGCTCCGGCGCCTGGATGACCTCGCTGCGCGACCAGCAGAAGCTCGACGGCGACATTGCGCCCTTGATCATCAACGTCTGCAACTTCGCCAAGGGCGCCGACGGCCAGCCGTCGCTGCTGTCGCCGGACGAAGCCCGCACCCTGTTCCACGAGTTCGGCCACGGCCTGCACGGCATCCTCTCCAACGTCACTTATCCTTCGCTGTCGGGCACCGCGGTCTTCACGGATTTCGTCGAGCTGCCGTCGCAGCTCTACGAGCACTGGCAGGAGCGCCCCGAGGTGCTGCAGACCTTCGCGCGCCATTACCAGACCGGCGAGCCGCTGCCGCAGGACCTGCTCGACCGCTTCCTGGCGGCGCGTCGCTTCAACCAGGGCTTTGCCACTGTCGAGTTCGTCTCCTCGGCCCTGATCGATTTGGAGTTCCACACCCAGCCCGCGGCGGCCTCGAAGGATGTGCGCGCCTTCGAGCAGGCCGAGCTGGAGAAGATCGGCATGCCCAAGGAGATCGCGTTGCGCCACCGGCCGACCCAATTCGGCCACATCTTCTCGGGAGACCATTATGCGGCGGGCTATTACAGCTACATGTGGTCGGAGGTGATGGATGCGGATGCCTTCGGTGCCTTCGAGGACGCCGGCAACATCTTCGACCCCGCGGTCGCCAAGCGGCTCCACGACAATGTCTATTCGTCGGGCGGCTCAGTCGATCCGGAAGCGGCCTATGTCGCCTTCCGCGGCCGGGAGCCCGAGCCGGATGCGCTGCTGCGCCGGCGCGGCCTGCTCGACGTTCCCAAGGCGGCTTGAGAGAGGCGGCAGGAGGTGATGGTGGTTGTTCGGAGACTGCTCGCCGTGGTTGCGCTCGTGGTGGGCGCAAGCGCGGCCCAAGCGCATCCGCATGTCTGGGTCACCGCGACCAGCGAGCTGCTTTATGCCGCCGACGGTGCGGTGACCGGCGTGCGGCACGCCTGGACGTTCGACGACATGTTCGCGACCTATGCGCTGCAGGGCCTCGAGACCAAGCAGAAGGGCGTCTACACCCGCGAGGAGCTGGCGCCGCTGGCGCAGACCAACGCCGAGTCGCTGAAGGAATATGCCTACTTCACGTTCATCAAGGCCGACGGCCGCAAGCAGAAGCTCGAAGACCCCGTCGACTACTACCTCGAATACAAGGACACCAAGCTGACCCTGCACTTCACCTTGCCGCTGAAGGCGCCGGTGAAGCCGAAGCAGCTCCAGGTCGAGGTGTACGATCCCAGCTATTTCATCGATTTCCAGATGGCGGAGAAGGATCCCGTCAAACTGGTGAGCGCGCCGAGCGGCTGCAAGCTCGGCCTGGTCCGGCCGAGCGACGGCGGTTCCGTCGCGCAGACGATGAACGAACAGACATTCCTGAGCGGCGGGGCGAACGCCAATTTCGGAATGAACTTCGCCAACAAGATCTCAGTGGAATGTCAATGACACCTCGCCCCAGCTACGCCCGACCGCTCCTGACCTGCGCCGCGCTCCTGTCAGTGCTCTTGTCAGTGCTCTTGGCCGCCGACGCCGCCTCGCATGCGCTGTTCGCCAAGTCCCCCTTCGGCGCGCCGGCGGGCGAGCCACAGGTCGGCGGCATCGTCGGCTGGCTGCTGGCCAAGCAGTCGGAGTTCTATCGGCAGATGTCGGGAGCGATCCGCTCCGCCAAGCAAGACGGTTCGGCGGTGTGGTGGCTGCTGGCGATCTCGTTTGCCTACGGCATCTTTCATGCGGCCGGGCCCGGCCACGGCAAGGCGGTGATCGCGTCCTATCTCGTCGCCAATCAGGAGACGGCCAGGCGCGGCATCGTGCTCTCATTCGCCTCGGGCCTGATGCAGGCGCTGGTCGCTGTCGCGATCGTCGGGATCGGTGCTGTCCTGCTCAACGCCACCGCGGCCACCATGTGCAGCGCCGAGAAGGTGGTGGAGATCGCCAGCTACGGCCTGATCGCGCTGCTCGGCGCCCGTCTGGTCTGGGTCAAGGGCGCCGCGTTCCTGCGCACCTGGCAGCCGCCGGCCCCCGCGCTCGCGCTGGCCGGCGCACCCGCTGCTGCCGTGGCGCATGCCCATGACCATGGCCACGCGCATGATCACCAGCATCGCGCGCATCTTCATGATCGTCACGGGCATGATCATCATGGTCATGATCATCATGGCCACGATCACCACGGGCATCATCATCACGATCATGCGCAGACGGTGGCGCAGGCTCATGTCCACCACCATCACGTCCATCACGATCACGTCCATGGCGACGATTGCGGCTGCGGTCATTCCCACGGGCCCGCGCCGAGCGAGCTCGCCGGCCCTGGCGGCTGGCAGCGCGGCTTCCAGGCGATCTTCGCCGCCGGCATCCGTCCCTGCTCGGGCGCGATCCTGGTGCTGGTGTTCGCGCTGGCGCAGGGCATGTTCTGGGCCGGCGTCGCCGCCACGATCCTGATGGGCATGGGCACGGCGGTGACGGTCGCGACCATCGCCGTGATCGCCGTCGCCGCCAAGGACGTCGCCCGCCGTCTCAGCGCCGGCCGCGAGGGCGGCGGCGCCCTGATCATGCGCGGCCTCGAATTCGGGGCCGCCGGCCTCGTCCTGCTGTTCGGCGCAGGCTTGTTGCTGGGTTACATGGCCGCGGAACGCGCCACCTGCTTCTGAGCGGCGCGGGCTTCACAGCCTTGGTCCACACAATCGCCTCGGCGTACGGGATGCCCCGCCTGCGCACGTGATGACAGCGGTGGAGGCGGTCCAGTTCGCGCTAAACCAATGGTGTCGTCCCGGGCAAGCCACGAGCGCGCGCTGGCGCGGTCGTGGCGCCGACCCGGGACCCATACGCTGCGGCGGGCGTGATGCGCGAACTGGTCGTTGCCCGCCTGCCTCAAGCCGCTTCTGTGGTTATGGGTCCCGGCTCAAGGCTGGGACGACAGCGGGGGATGGCGAGGCAGCTGTCGATCCACAACATTTGGCAGCGTCAGCACACGAAACATCGCCACATCGTCATTTGCGAGCGAAGCAATCCACGGTCGAGAGTGTTGCTCTCGAATGCTTTGCGCACGGCACCGCGTCTGCGGCCAGCGCGCGCTACTTCAGCGGCAGGAACAGCTCCGCCACCGTCTCGTGCTCCGGCACCTCGGGGAAGAAGCTCAGTCGCTGGCAATAGATCGGGAAGTCACGGGCTTCCTCGCCGCTGGCCGGAAGCCAGTCGCGATACAGATAGAGCGCGGCGGGCTCGAGATTGTCGGTGTGGCCGACGACGCGCAGCACGGCGCAGCGTCCGCCGGGAATCTCGCCGGACCTGATCGGCTCGCCGTCCGCCGCGATCGGCTGGTCGGTCCCGACGCAAAGGTCCACGCTGTAGTCGGCGGGTGAGGCGGGGCGCCGCTCGGATCGCCAGACGTTGAAGGTCGGGTTGGTCTTTGGATGCAGGCCGGCGGCTTTCCGCCAGGCGATGAAGCGCTGGATCGTGGCGCCGAGCGTCGCCGGGTCGCCGCGATGCTCCATGATCGCCACCGGCGTGGTCGGCACCTCGCGGATCGTCACGTCGTCGGAAGTGAAGGTCTTCTGCATGAGCTTGCTCCTCGCATCGTCGAGAGGCCCGAAGGCCGCAAGCCACGGCTCCCAGTCGGGTGCTCTCCGGAACGAAGACGGCGACTGCCCGAACCGTTGCCGAAAGGCGCGGGCGAAGGCATCCGGGGCATCGTAGCCGGCGTCCATCGCGATGTCGGTGACGCTCTGGTCATCGCCATAGGCGAGCCGGTAAGACGCACGCTTCATGCGGGCGAGCTGGACATAGCGATGCACCGAGAGCCCGAACGTCGCCGTGAACTGCCGGTGGAAATGATATTTCGAATAGGCGGCGATGCTGCTCAGCCTCTCCAGGTCCAGATCGTCGTCGAGATGCCGGTCGATGTGATCCAGCACCCGCAGCATCCGGGCATGGTAGGACTGAAGCGCCGTCGTCATCGTCTGGTCTCCGTGGCGACAGCACCCAAGCGCAGGCAGGCGGGGCGTGTCTCGACCGATCTTGCGATCTTGCCCAGGGGGCGGGACGACCGTGGTGCTTGTCGATCGTGCATCCGAAGCTCAGGACAATGACAGGCCAAGCAGCATCCACCATCGTCTTTGTGGGCGAAGCGAAGCAATCCAGAGTCGCGCACTTGGGCTCTGGATTGCTGCGCTCATCCCGTCGCGCTGCGCGCGACGGGATGGCTCGCAATGACGGTGGCGGTGGATCGCGAGTATCGCCGCCTAGCTATGACTCTGCGGGCGTAGGGCGCGGCCGAGCGCCATCAGCGGGAAGTAGTGGCGGTACATGCCGTAGCGGAGCATGAAGGCGCGGGACAATTCCGGGCCCTGCATCAGCCGCTGCGACAGCGCGGGATCGTTCAGCTTGATGGTCTGGCCGACGCCGTAGCCCGGGAAACCGGTGCCGGTGAATTCCGGCTCGTCCCAGGTGCCGGCCGACTGGCGCTCGACCAGCCACATGCAGCCACGCTCGATCGCGTCCTTGTCCTGGGGGCGATTGGCGGCGAGCAGCGCCATCAGCGCCCAGGCGGTCTGCGAGGCCGTTGTGGTGCCGCGGCCGACCGCGCTGACATCCATGTAGGAGGCGCAGCTCTCGCCCCAGCCGCCATCGGCCTGCTGATGGGCAACCAGCCAGTCGCAGGCGCGGCCGATATAGGGCTGGGTCATGTCCTCGCCGATCGCGGCCAGCGCCGGCAGCACCGCGCCGGTGCCGTAGACGTAATTGACGCCCCAGCGGCCGAACCACGGACCGCTCGGCTCCTGCTCACGGCGAATATAGTCCAGCGCCTGCACCATCGACGGATGGTTGCGCGAGATGCCGAGCTTGCCGAACGCCTCGATGATGTGGGCGGTGACGTCGACCGAGGGCGGATCGAGCGCCTCGCCATAATCGCAGAACGGGATCTTGGTCAGGATCTTCTGGTTGTTGTCCTTGTCGAACGCGCCCCAGCCGCCGCCCTGGCTCTGCATGCCGATCAGCCAGTCGACACCGAGCTGGATAGCCTCGTCGATCCCTTTGGCCTTCCATTTCGGATCGTGGCGCAGTGGCGCCAGCGCGATCAGCGCGACCGCGGTGTCGTCCGTGTCGGGATAGTAGTTGTTGGCGTATTCGAACGCCCAGCCGCCGGGCTTGACATGCGGCAGCTTCATCGACCAGTCGCCGGGCACGCGCACCTGCCGCTGCAGCACCCAGTCGACCGCCTTGTCGACGGCCTCGGGATAGTCGCCGAGCACGCCGGCATCGTCGAAGGCGAGCAAGGTCAGGATCGTGTCCCAGACCGGGCTGTTGGTGGCCTGGATGTAGGTGGCGTCACCGACATCGACGCGCCAGCCGGGATCGTTCAGCGCGTCGAGGCCCTTTGCGAGCACGGGATGATTGAGCGGATAGCCTTCGGCATAGAGCGCCATCAGCCCGTAGATCCAGGGCGGCTGGATGCCGCCCCAGGCGCCGTCGAAATCCTGATGGCGGATCATCCATTCCAGCACGCGGCTGGTGGCCGCCGGGCGGAACAGGCCGAGATTGAGACGGTTGCCGAGGTTCTGCAGCTTGTGCAGAACCTTGTCGGCGCCGCGGAAGAACCTGTCCCAGCCGCCGGCGCCGGCCTTGACCGGCAGTTCGTAGTCGAACGCCTTCCGTCCATGCGGAAACAGCGCATCGAGGCGGTTCTCCGGCGGCAGCGGCCGGCTCGGCCGCCGCGCCGACAGTACGGCGATCGGCATCAAGGTGGCGCGGGCCCATTGCGCGAAATTGTAGATCGAGAACGGAAACCAGAGCGGAAACCAGATCACCTCCGGCGGGATGTTCGGCGTCTTCTCCCACGGCCATTCGCCGATCAGTGCCAGCCAGTAGCGGGTGAAGACGCGGATGTTGCGCAGGCCGCCCTTGGCCTCGATCCATTCCCGCGCCCGGCGCACCGCCGGCTCGTCATCGCGGAAGCCCAGCGAGCGGAGCGCGGCATAGGCCTCGACAGTCGCGTTGATGTCGCCATTGGGGGCGCCGAAATAGACCTGCCAGGCGCCGTCCGGGCGCTGGCTGTCGAGCAGCGACTGGCCCAGGCGCTTGCGCAGCGGATGGTCCTCGAGCCCCATGAACCACAGCGCGAGGCACCATTGCGCCTCCATGCAGGCATTGGACTCGGCGCGGCCGACCCAATGGCCGTCCGGCTTCTGGTTGGCGATCAGCCAATCCGCCGCCGCCCGCACCGTCGATTGCAGGGCAGTCTGATAATTTCCCGGGTCGCGCGTCGCACGCGCGGAGGCCGAGTTGGTCACAGTCATCACAATCCCTCTGGCGGCCTCATAGCGCCGCGACAGCCGTCGAATTCACCCCGCCCTATAGGGAATTTCGCCGCCAAATCCAATCAACTGGCCGTAGCGGGCCGGATCAAAAAGGAAACAGACGGCGTACAGACAGAGGTCTTTGGCGGTCGTGGTTAGCATCCGGCCGGGCACGCGGATGTGACGCGTCGCACGCCCGGCGGCAGCTTCGCTCAAAGCGGCAGGACATGGCGGAGCAGGGGCAGGAAGAAGATCGCGACCGTGATCAAAAAGCCGATCGCCCACAGGATCGAGCGCAGCGAGGGACGGTTGCCGACATAGGTGAGCACATAGGCGGTCCGCACGATCAGGAACAGCACCGAGAGCTCGTTGATGAGGTTCTGCGGCGCGCCGCGGAACTCGGCCAGCAGCACGGCGGCGGCAAAGAACGGGAACGCCTCGATGCCGTTCTGATGGGCGCCCAGCGCCCGCTCGCGGATGCCGCCGGCATAAAACGCGGGATCACGGGGGCGCGCATTATCGTAGCGCCCGGCGCCGTCGACGCTGATCCACTTCACTGGCGCGATCGTTAACAGGTACAGCATTACGCTGGCGAAAATGCACAATTCTGCAATCGTCATGGCTCCTCCAGCCCGATGACATCGGTGAAATGGCCCTGATCTTGACAATGTCGAAACAAGCCGCCAAGCCACGCCCTTCACCAGTCACGGGCATCATGACCGCCGCCATTTCCTTCGACAATGCCAGGTCTCCTGACAATGCCCTGCCGTTGCCGGCAGCGAGCACCGCGCGCGTCGGCGTGCTGCTGGTCAATCTCGGGACGCCCGACACGGCCGATGCCGCCGGCGTCCGCGTCTATCTCAAGGAATTCCTGTCCGATCGGCGCGTGATCGAGGACCAGGGCCTGCTGTGGAAGATCATCCTCAACGGCATCATCCTCAACGTCCGGCCGCGCAAGAAGGCCAAGGACTACCAGTCGATCTGGAACACCGAGAAGAACGAATCGCCGCTGAAGACCATCACCCGCGCACAGAGCGAGAAGCTGTCCGCCGCGCTCGCTGATCGCAGCCATGTGATCGTCGACTGGGCGATGCGCTACGGCAATCCCTCGATCAAGGCCGGCGTCGATGGTCTGATGGCCAAGGGCTGCGACCGCATCCTGGTGGTGCCGCTGTATCCGCAATATTCGGCTGCGACCTCCGCGACCGTGTGCGACGAGGCGTTCCGCGTGCTGACCGAGCTGCGCGCCCAGCCGACGCTGCGGGTGACGCCGCCTTATTACAACGACGATTTCTACATCGAGGCGCTCGCCGTCTCGATCGAGGAGCATCTCAAGACCCTGTCCTACAAGCCCGAGCTGATCGTGGCCTCGTTCCACGGCATGCCCAAGGAATATGTCGACAAGGGCGATCCCTATCGCGAGCAGTGCGTCGCCACCACCGAGCTGCTGCGCAAGCGGCTCGGCATGGACGACACCAAGCTGCTCCTGACCTTCCAGTCGCGCTTCGGCTTCTCGGAGTGGCTGCAGCCCTACACCGACAAGACCATCGAGAAGTTCGCCAAGGACGGCGTCAAGCGCATCGCAGTGGTGATGCCGGGCTTCGCCGCCGATTGTCTCGAAACCCTGGAGGAAATCTCCGGCGAGAATTGTGAGATCTTTAAGCATAATGGCGGCGAGGAATTCTCCGCCGTGCCCTGCCTGAACGACAGCGCCCCCGGCATGGAGGTGCTGCGGCAGCTCGTCCTGCGCGAGTTGCAGGGCTGGCTCTGAGCCAGCCATGGTCTTGTTGGCCTGCTAGGTCAGCTTGCAGGTCGGCGCAAGATGAATGCGCGCCGCCGCCACGAAAATAAGTTCCTGAACCGCGCCCATCGGACCCCCGACAAAATCGTGTAGCAATCCCCAGATTGTGATTGCTGCAGAGGCTGGTGAGGAGACGACCGTCTCCTTCCTTGGAGGATCCATGAGCGGTTTCGACATTTTCGCCATAGCGCTGGTGCTGCTGGCCATCTTCACTCTCTATTCCGGCGTGAAGACCGTGCCGCAGGGGTTCGACTGGACCGTCGAGCGGTTCGGCAAATACACCCGCACCCTGTCGCCGGGCCTCAACATCATCGTGCCCTATTTTGATCGCATCGGGCGCAAGATCAACATGATGGAGCAGGTGATCGACATCCCGGAGCAGGAGGTCATCACCAAGGACAATGCCACGGTGACGGTCGACGGCGTCGCCTTCTACCAGGTGTTCGACGCGGCGAAAGCGAGCTACGAGGTCGCCAACCTCAACCAGGCCATCATCACGCTGACCATGACCAACATCCGCTCGGTGATGGGCTCGATGGATCTCGACCAGGTGCTGTCGCATCGCGACGAGATCAATGAGCGGCTGCTGCGCGTCGTCGACGCCGCGGTGTCGCCGTGGGGGCTCAAGGTCAACCGCATCGAGATCAAGGACATCGTGCCGCCGGCCGATCTCGTCGAGGCGATGGGCCGGCAGATGAAGGCCGAGCGCGTCAAGCGCGCCGACATCCTGCAGGCCGAGGGCCAGCGTCAGTCCGAGATCCTGCGCGCGGAAGGTGCCAAGCAGAGCCAGATCCTGCAGGCGGAAGGCCGCCGCCAGTCGGCGTTCCTCGACGCCGAGGCGCGCGAGCGCGCGGCACAGGCCGAGGCCAAGGCGACGCAGATGGTGTCGGAAGCGATCTCGAAAGGCGACGTCGCCGCGCTGAACTACTTCATCGCCGACAAATACATCAAGGCGTTCGGCCAGCTCGCCGACTCGCCGAACCAGAAGGTGATCATGCTGCCGCTCGAGGCGACGGGCATGCTGGCCTCGCTCGCCGGCATCGGCGAGATCGCCAAGGCGACGTTCGGCGAGAGTGCGGCCTCGGCCGTGGCCGCGCGCCGCAGCGGCGGCTCGGTGCCGTCGGCCGGCACGCCGCCGAAGCCGCCGGTCCCGCCGCAGGCCTGACGCAGGAGGTCACCATGAGCGACATGTTCGTCACGCTCGGCACCTGGAACTGGCTGATCTTCGGCATCATCCTGATGGCGCTGGAGCTGCTGGCGCCGGGCGTCTTCCTGTTCTGGCTCGGGCTCGCCGCGCTCCTGGTCGGCCTGCTGTCGTTCGCCTTTGCGCCGGGATGGCAGCTGCAGATCCTGATGTTCGCGCTGTTCGCCATCGCCGCCGTGCCGCTATGGCGGCGGCTGGCGCGAACCGGTGCCGCGGCGGCCAGCGACAATCCCTATCTGAACCGCCGCTCCGCTGCGCTGGTCGGGCGCGAGTTCACCTTGGAGAAGCCGATCATCGACGGCAACGGCACCGTCCGCATCGACGACACGGTGTGGCGCGTCGCCGGCCCCGACGCGCCGGCTGGCAGCCGCGTCCGCATCGTGCAGGCCGACGGCGCGCATCTGACGGTGACGGCGGCGTAGTGCTGCGGGCGACGACGGATGTTTAAGCCCGCAGTCTCACCGCGTCATTGCGAGCGCAGCGACGCAATCCAGAGGCGCACGCGCAGCCCTGGATGGCTTCGTCGCTTCGCTTCTCGCAATGACGGGGGGAGAGCAGGGGGGTTAGTTCTGCAGCCTGACGCCCAGCATCACCACGGTGCCCGATGAGCCGGCACCTGTGATGTTGGAGTCGAGCTTGTCATAGCGCAGCGAGCCCTTGACCCAGAGGCTGCGCGTCATCTTGTAGACGAGGTTGCCTTCGGCCGAATAGGTGCGGTCGCTGCGGCCATAGCCTTGATAATCGAGCGTGCCGAAGCTGAATTTGCCGATGCCGGTCAGCCAGCGCCGGAAGTCGTGGTCGACTTGCACGGTGTAGGTGCGCACCAGCACGCCGGAGGCGCCGGCCACGGTGGTCTCGGCGAGCTGCGTGTCCGAGAGGAAGCGCGCCGTGGTCAGCGGCGTCGCCGACCACACCAAGGAGGCCGACGTCAGAAAACCCTGCAGCCGGTTGAGCCGCGGGTCGACATAGCTGCGCGTCGCATAGCCGATCGAGAGTTCGCCGGTGAGCAACCGCGTGAATTCGAACGAGCTGCCGGCCTTGGCGGTGCCGCCCGCAGAATCGCGCTGATACCCGGCGCGATCGAATCGCTGGTCATGCACGCGGCTGTCGCCCTGGATCTCGGCGAACGGCTTCAGGCCGGGCATTACCTCGTAGGATACCCGGCCGATGCCGCCATACTGGTTGAAGTTGCGGTCGTCGTTCGACGTGGCCGAGCCGTCGGTCAGCTTGCTCTGCTGATAGCTGGTGCGATCGGCGGTTGCGCCGGCGGAGATCTGGAGGCGGTTGAAGCGCTGGTCGATGCCGATCGTGGTGCCCAGCGTGGTGGCGACCGGATAGCGCGCCAGCCCCGCCTGCACGTTGGGGCTGCCGGGATTGTCGGTGGCCGCGCGCAGCCGCAACTGGGCGCCGACCGAGGTATCGCGGCTGACGTCGAGGCGGCCATCGAGATGGCCGGTGAAATCGGGGCGGTCGAGCGTGGTCGGCGCCGGATTGACGCCGCCATCGAGCCGCGCCGGCAGCGTGCTGCCATAGCCGGTGAAGGAGCCGCGCAGGTCGGCGACCAGGGCGTGGCGCTCCCAGTTGGACACCGCCAGGAATTCCGGCGCGATCATCCAGGCCGGCATGCCGCGCGGATTGCCGAGCCGAGCGGGATTGCTGTCATAGCCTGCCGAGAGCTCGACCGCGCCCTTGACCAGGAACGGGCCGGCATAGTCGCCGACGGCGCCGAACGGGTCGTCATCGATCTTCAGTCGCTTGCGCGGCGGCTGGCCAGGCACTGTGCCGGCCATGGCGGCGGGGATCGGCGGCTTGTTGGCCGAAGCCGACGGCGGCAGCGTCGGGCGCAATTGTCCGGTCAGCTCGCCGGATGGGCGCGTGCCGGGTCCCGGCGGCGGCTTGGGCCGGGGCTGCGCGGGGTAGTAGCGCGGCTTCTTGCGGGTCCGGTTGAGCGAATCATAGCCGGTGTCGGCCGCTCCGCTGGCGGCGGGTCTGCCGGGCAGTGGCCCGCCGGTCTGCCGCGGCGGGGAGCTGGCCGAAATGGGGGTGTCGACGCCGACCGTCGGAGCGGCATCGGACAACCCGCTCACGACGGTCCGCCGCAGCGGCGAATCCTGCGGGGCCAGAAAGCCGTCGCGAACGGGGCGAAGCGCGTCGATGGTCTGCGCCTGAGCCGGGCCGCCGCCGAGGGCAGCGAGCAGCACGCATGCGGCCGAGGCGTCGCGCCATCGCCGCGCGCGCGCCGCGCGGCCGCTGTCAGGGCTCCACCCCACGATTTCCAAAACCCCAACAAATCAAATATTTAGCCGAGCGGCCGGGCGCCGTCGGCAAACCCCGTCGTTAAGAGAGTAAAAACAAATATGGTTAATGGGCTGTTGATGACGCCTCGCGGCCTTACCCATGCTAAAGAGCGGCGCTTGATTGTCTGAGCCTTGGAATCTGAGCCTTGGAAGCGCGAATGCCGAGATCGAAGCCGTTGACCGAAGCCCCTCCCGCCAATGCGGACATTCAATCGGCGCTGCGGACGCTCGACGCCGGCAGCAACGGCATTGCCGCGATCTCTGCGGCATTGCATGGACCGCTGGGCGCGGCCTTCGCCGCCGCCGTCGCGCTGATTCGGCAAGCCAAGGGCCGTGCGATCCTGACCGGGCTCGGCAAGTCGGGCCACGTCGCCCGCAAGATGGCCGCGACCCTGGCCTCGACCGGTACGCCGGCCTTCTTCGTCCATTCCGCCGAGGCCGGCCATGGCGATCTCGGCATGATCACCTCGGATGACGTCGTCATCGCGCTGTCCTGGTCCGGCGAGCAGCCGGAGATGAAGACCTTGGTCAACTACACCAAGCGCTTTGCGATCCCGATGATCGCCATCACCTCGAACGCGCAATCCTCGCTCGGGCAGGCGGCGCGCATCGTGCTGGAGCTGCCGAAGGCGCGCGAGGCCTGTCCGCACAATCTGGCGCCGACCACCTCGACCCTGATGCAGGCCGCGATCGGCGACGCGCTGGCGATCGCGCTGCTCGAAGGCCGCGGCTTCACCGCGCTGGAATTCGCCAATTTCCATCCGGGCGGCAAGCTCGGCGCCATGCTCAAGCACATCTCCGACCTGATGCGCTCAGGGGACGCGGTGCCGCTGAAGCCGCTCGGCACCGGCATGGCCGATGCGCTGGCCGAGATGTCAGCCAAGGGACTCGGCTGCGTCGTCATCGTCGACGGCCGCGGCCATGTTGCCGGCATCATCACCGACGGCGATCTCCGCCGGAAGATGCGTGCGGATCTGCTGTCGGTCGCGGTCGACGAGATCATGACCGCGAACCCGCGCACCGTCGGCCGCGAGGCGCTCGCCTCCGAGGCGCTGGAGATCCTGAACTCCGCCAAGATCACCACCCTGATCGTCACCGACGGCGCGAAACCGGTCGGCATCCTGCACATGCATGATCTGCTGCGGGCCGGAGTGGCTTGATCTCACTTGCCGTCATTGCGAGGCGCGCAGCGACGAAGCAATCCAGAGTCCCCGCTGAGCCCTGGATTGCTCCGCTGCGCTCGCAATGACGAGTGATCGATGTCGTGCCTTAGGCCGTTGGAAGTTTCCTCAAGATGTCCTCCGATTTTAACCTCGACAAATATCTCGCCCGGATCGGCTATCGCGGGCCGCTGGCGCCGACCTTCGAGACGCTCGCCGCATTGCAGGCGGCGCATGTCGATGCGATCGCGTTCGAAGGCATCGATCCGTTGCTCGGCCGGCCCGTCAACATCGATCTCGCTGCGGTCCAGGCCAAGATCGTCGACGGCCGCCGCGGCGGCTATTGCTTCGAGCAGAACGCGCTGCTGAAGGCCGCGCTGGAGGCGATCGGCTTTGCCGTCACGCCACTGTCGGCGCGGGTGCGCTGGCGGCTCGACGCGGATGCACCGCTGACGCCCCGCACGCACATGATGCTCAAGGTCGACCTGCCGGAGGGGCCGCACATCGCCGATGTCGGCTTCGGCTCCTGCCTGCTCGATACGCCGTTGCGGATGGCGCCCGACATCGAACAGCCGACCCTGATGGGCACGTTCCGCCTGACGCTGAAGGATGATTTGTACTGGCTCGCGGCCAGGCAGCCGGCTGGCTGGCGCATGATGTATGTGTTCGACCTCGCGCCGCAGGTCCACGCCGACTACGTGCTCAGCAACTGGTACACCTCGACCAGCCCGTTCACGCCGTTCACCTCGATGCTGGTGCTGGAGCGGCTGACGCGCGATGCGCGCTACCGGCTGGTCAACCGCCGCCTCGTCATCGAGGCGCGTGACGGCGAGGTGAGGAGCGAGCGCATCGTCGAATCGCCGGAGGCGCTGCACCGTGTCATCGACGAGCTGTTTGGTTTGACGCTTCCGGTGCCGGCGGACATGATCTGGGCTCGGATCGAAAGCTGACGGAACGAAGGTGCGATGGCGGCTGAGCTTCAACTGGATTCCTATCTCGCCCGCATCGCCTATCGCGCGCCGCTCGCGCCCGATCTGGCAACCCTCGCAGCGCTCCAGGCCGCGCATGTCGATGCGCTGCCGTTCGAGGCGCTCGATCCGCTGATGGGACGTCCAGTCCATGTCGATCTGCCGTCGGTGCAGCAGAAGCTCGTGCTGAGCCGCCGCGGCGGTTATTGCTTCGAGCAGAATGTGCTGTTCCAGGCGGTGCTGGAGGCGATCGGCTTCAAGGTCGTCGGTTTGACAGGACGCGTGCGCTGGCGCTCGGCGCCGGACGATCCGCTCGGGCCGCGTCAGCACATGATGTTGCTGGTCGAGGTCGAGGGCCGTCCCCATCTGGTCGATGTCGGCTTCGGCATCTGCATGATGGATGGGCCGATCCGGCTCGAGGTCGGGCCGGAGCAGCGGACGCCGATGGGCACGTTCCGCATCGGCATGTGGAACGGGCTCTACACGATCAGCGCGAAACAGCCGACCGGCTGGCGCATGATGTATGCGTTCGACCTGGCGCCGCAGATCCATGCCGACTACGTGCTCGGTAGCTGGTACACCTCGACCAGCCCGGCCGTGCCAGCCACGCACACGCTGATGATGGAGCGCGTCGCGCGCGGCGTGCGGCACAAGCTGGTCAGCCGCCGCTACACGCGGCAGGACGGCGATGCCGAGGTGATCGAGGAGCGCGCCCTCGCGAGCGCCGCCGAGCTCGGCCACGTGATCGATGACATCTTTCGGGTGACGCCCCCTGTCCCGATCGAGGACCTGTGGGAGCGGACCACGAGTTGACGGCGGTATTCTGATGCGGTAACGAAACGTTCGTTTATCGAACCTATGTTGCTCTCGTGAACGACGAGCGGGCGCACATCGTCGAGACACGCGCCGCATTTGATGGGAATGCTGGCGATGCCATTTGGTCTATCTTAGGAGATGCACTTTTAGGTTGTGTGAACCAGAGGGGACCGCGGCGTCTGCCGGCGAGACGTGGGGATTGTCCGACATGACGACCATCGCGATGCGCGCGGAACGCGAAATCCTGCGGGGTTCATCAAGTACTGGGCAATGCGGCCGTGCGACACGGCTGCACCCGTTCTGAGATCAGAGCCGCGCGCGGCGCGGCTTATCCGAGCTGGCCGATGGCCAGGACGGGTGGGGGCTTCACGGTGAAACGTCGATCCTGACGCTTCGACGTTCATCCGATCGATGATGAAACGCCGGCCTGACCTGCCACTTCAGGCCGAACGGAGACTCATGTCGAGGAAGTCCCCACCCTTTTTTCTCCGGTGCGAAAGCGGCGTCTCATCGATCTGCACTGCTTGCCGCGATCTGCTTAACAGCCAAAGTGCACGGCCGCGGCTGATGCCGCCGTGAAGGTTCCGTCGCAAAGTTCGTCATCGTTCCCCACACGATCGCGAATTGTCGCAGGGCACGGTCGACCGCTCGCAACGACCGGGCTTGGCAGTCGATCGGCTCGGGCTTTGAGGCAAACCCTGCCTTCGTCAGCTCTCTATGCGATGCGGATCCTCCGCGTCGCTGCGGCTTTGCGATGATTGTATACTTATTTGATAGACTAACTTGACGGTCTTTCCACTCAAACCTAACCTTTTGTTATCTCAACGCTCCGGGGAACAAGAGATGAGTGTCGCGCTGGAAAGAAATTCTGCTCAGTCGAAGCATGGCCACCAGGATATTTCGATTCGTCCCTATAAGCCGCTGATTGGCGCCGTGATCGAAAATATCGATCTCACCAGGCCGCTCAGTGATCAGAACAAGCAGGACCTCAATCGCGCTTTGGTCCAGCACGGCGTCATCTTCTTCCGTAAGCAGGCGCTGAGCTTCGCGCAGCATGTCGACCTCGCGCGCATCTTCGGCAATCCGATCCGCAAGAACATCTATCTGCCGTCGGTCGAGGGATTTCCCGAGATCGAAGTCATCGCCCATGACGAGAACACCAAGACCGGCGGCACCGACAATTGGCACGTCGACGTTTCCTGGCAGCGGCAGCCGCCGAAAGCGACGGTGCTGCATATCAAGCAATTGCCGCCCGACGGTGGCGGCGACACGATCTGGGCCTCGTCCACGGCGGTATACGATCTGCTCGATCCCGACCTCGCCCGCTATTTCGAGAAGCTGACCGCGGTCAACACGTTCTTCGCCTCGCCGAAGAAGGAAGCGCTCTCGGACCTGCTCACCGGCTACGCGGAAGGCCGCGAGGAGACTGCGGAAGAGGGGCTCGCGCGGGTGCAGGATGCGACAGTGAAGTTTCCGCCGATCGAGGTCCCGGTCGTCAAGACCCATCCGGAGACCGGCCGCAAGCTGATCTTCGTCAATGAGGCGCACACCAGCCATCTGCTCGGCGTGTCGAAGACCGCGAGCCAGAGCCTGCTGAACTACCTGTATGACCTGGTCAAGACGCCCGAGGTGCAGGCGCGCTTCGCGTGGCAGGAGGGCGACGTCGCGATCTGGGACAACCGCCAGGTCCAGCATTACGCGGTGCGCGACTATGGGAAGGCGCCGCGGCGCATCCATCGAGTCACGCTGGAGTACGACGGCGCGTTCTGACGTCGGCGCCTCGTCGTTCGTGAGCCGGTCGGCTCCGCCAGGAGCCGGCCTCCAATGTTGAACCGAGTATCGCCGCTGATGAACATCATCGATCTGAGCCGCGGGCGCAAAGACGCCCTGCTGTTGAGGCTTGCGCTGTTGAGACTTGCGCAGAGCCTTGCTGCTTTCGTGCTGTTGCTGGCAACGGCTTTCGTTGCCTCCGAGCCGGTTCGCGCCGAGGAGAGCTCCAAATCGCAGTGGCCTGCTCCAGAAAAGCTGGAGCTGCGCTACCAGGGCTGGTTGGGCAGGGTGCTCTATCCGGAGCTCGCCGAGGACCTCGGCTACCTTGCCCCCGTCAAGCTGAAATGGATCGGCAACACGATTTCGGGTCCGCAGGACATCCAGGCGGCGGTGACCGGCGATATCGATTTCGGCGGTGCCTTCAATGGCTCGATCCTGAAGCTCGCTGCAGCGCATGCCCCGATCAAGGCGGTGATCGCCTATATCGGCACCGATGCCCAGACCAGCGGCGGCCTTCTCACCCTCAATTCGAGCCCGATCCAGAACGCCACGGACCTCGTCGGCCGCAAGATCGGCGTCAACACGCCGGGCGCCTATCAGGAATATCTCATCACCGTTTATCTGCAGAAGTCGGGCGTATCGGCCGAGGACATCAAGAAGGTGATCTTCGTGCCGGCGCCGCCGGTCAACCTCGCGCAGCTGCTGCGGGCCAAGCAGCTCGACGCCATCTTTCTCGAAGACATCCTGAAGGAGAAGGTGCTCGCAGAGGGTGATGCGCGCCTCCTGGTCACCGACTACGGCCTGCTCGGCTCGTTCGGCTATGCAGCCTACATCCTCACCGATCGGTTCATCGCGCAATATCCGGGGACGTCGCGGAAGTTCGTCGAAGCCACCGCGCGCGCGATTGCCTGGGCACAGTCGACGCCGCGCGAGGAGGTGATCGCGCGGCTGGAGAAGATCCTGCAGGAGCGCAACAGGAACGAGGACAGGACGGCGGTGCGCTATTGGAAATCCGCCAGCGTCGGCGGCAAGGGCGGCGTCATCCGCCCCGAGGAGTTCGAGAGCTACCAGGCGTGGTTCGAGGCCAATGGTCAGCTGAAGCCGGGCCAGATCCGCGCGGCCGACGTCTATACCAACCGGTTCAATCCGTTCGCGGACTGACGAGACGCGCGCGCAGCCGGCGAGCGGCGCGAGCGAGATGAAGATCAGGTCCGCGACCTGAAGGAGCATGTGGATGGGCGCGGCGATCAGTGTGCGCAATGTGAGCAAGAGCTACAGCCTCAACCAAGGCGGCCGCTTCGTCGCGCTCGGCAATGTGTCGTTCGAGGTCCGGCCCGGCGAATTCCTGGTGCTGGTCGGCCCGAGTGGCTGCGGCAAGACCACGCTGCTCGATCTGATCGACGGGCTGAGCTTGGCCGACGGGGGCTCGATTCTCATCGACTGCGTTCCGGTCAAGGGGCCGGGGCTCGATCGCGGCATCGTGTTCCAGCAATACGCGCTGTTTCCCTGGAAGACCGCGAAGGGCAACATCGAGTTCGGCCTGGAAGCGCGCGGCGTGCCGAAGGCGGAGCGCGCCGCGCGTGCGGCGCATTTTCTCGATCTCGTCGACCTCGCCGATTTCGGCGATCGCTATCCGCATCAGCTGTCTGGCGGAATGAAGCAGCGCATCGCCATCGCTCGGGCGCTGTCCTATGACCCGGAGGTGCTGCTGATGGACGAGCCGTTCGCCGCACTCGACGCGCAGACACGTGAGCGACTGCAGGACGAAACCCTTCGCATCTGGCGGCAGACCGGCAAGACCATCGTCTTCATTACGCACTCGATCGACGAGGCGGTCTATCTCGGCCAGCGCGTGCTGGTGATGGCCGCCGGCCCGGGGCGCATCGTCGCCGACATCGCGATCGATATCGACCGCGGCGCCGACGATCTGCGCGCGACGCCCGAATTCGTCGCGCTCCGTCATCGCATCTGGCAGCTGTTCCATCCGGAGGCGACGGCCGCCGCGCGCGTGGTGCGCGATGGCGTCCGGCAGTCCACCGCAAGCGAGGAGAGCCGCGCGTCATGAGCACCTCGGTCGACCGGCTGGTCGAAGCCTCTGGGTCGTCGGGGCCGGGCCATTTCGCGCGCCGCGCGGCGCGGCTGCTGCGCGGGACAGTGGCGATCTTCGCCTTCCTGGCCGCATGGGAAATCCTGCCGCGCCTCGGGCTCGTCGATACCACCTTCCTCCCGCCGTTCTCGACGGCGCTGTCCGCCTTCGTCGAGATGGCGCGCAGCGGTGAGCTTGTGGAGCATCTCGCAGCCAGCGCCGGCCGCGCCTTCTCTGGCCTGATCCTCGCCGTTGCCGTCGGCGTGCCGCTCGGGCTCGTCATCGGCTGGTACCGTTCGGTGGCGGAGATTCTCAATCCGCTGCTCGAACTGTTCCGCAACACCGCGCCGCTGGCGCTGCTCCCGGTGTTCGTCCTCATGCTCGGCATGGGCGAGGTATCGAAGGTGGCGATGGTGTTCTACGCCTGTCTCTGGCCGATCCTGCTCAACACCGTGGCTGGCGCGCGCGAGGTCGATCCGCTGCTGATCCGCTCCGCACGCTCGATGGCGTTATCGCAGACCCGGCTGTTCACGCGCGTGGTGGTGCCGGCCTCGCTGCCGTCGATCTTCACCGGCATCCGCATCGCCGGCGCCTATTCGATCCTGGTGCTGATCGCAGCCGAAATGGTCGGGGCGAAGGCCGGGCTCGGCTATCTCGTCAACTATGCGCAGTTCACGTTCGAAATCCCTAAGATGTACGCGGGCATCGTCACGCTTTCGCTGCTCGGGCTGGTCCTGAACGAGGTGCTGGTGCTCGCGGAACGGCGGCTCACCGCCTGGAAGGGCGACGCGTAGCCGCCTCTGCACGTGTGCAGCGACATCAGTTACTCCGTCATGCCCGGGCCTTTCCCGGGCATCCACGTCGTTCCCAGCATGCGGAAGAACGTGGTTGGCCGGGACAAACCCGGCCATGGCGACATGGAGAGAGACGAGCGCAAAACGGCGGCCAGCAAATGGGATCAACCTGCCTTAGGCGGGGAGACCATCTCCGCCGTGGCGTGGTCGCCAACAAACCGTCGACGCTCAGCGCGGCAGGTCGGTCTTGCCCATCAGGAACTTGTCGACCGCCTGGGCGCATAGCCGGCCCTCGCGGATCGCCCAGACGACCAGCGACTGGCCGCGGCGCATGTCGCCGGCGGAGAACACCTTCGGCAGCGAGGTCTGGTAGTCGGTCAGGTTGGCCTTGACGTTGCCGCGCGGGTCGAGGTCGACGCCGAGGCTCTTGAGCAGGCCCTCATGCACCGGATGGACGAAGCCCATCGCCAGCAGGACGAGATCGGCTGCCAGCACGAACTCGGTGCCCGGGATCGGCTTGAACTGTGCGTCGACGCGGACGCAATGCAGCTTCTTGACGACGCCGTTCTCGCCTTCGAACTTCTGCGTCAGCACCGCGAATTCGCGCACCGCGCCTTCGGCCTGGCTCGACGAGGTCCGCATCTTCAAGGGCCAGTTCGGCCAGGTCAGCGCCTTGTTCTCGCGCTCCGGCGGCGCCGGCATGATCTCGAGCTGGGTGACCGACAGCGCGCCCTGGCGCAGCGAGGTGCCGATGCAGTCAGAGCCGGTGTCGCCGCCGCCGATCACGACGACATGCTTGCCGCCGGCGAGAATCTCGGTGGTGTTGACCGGCTCGTTGCCGACGCGGCGGTTCTGCTGCGGCAGGAAGTCCATCGCGTAGTGGATGCCGGCGAGATCGCGGCCGGGGATCGGCAGGTCGCGCGGCGCCTCGGCGCCGCCGGTCAGCGCCACGGCGTCGTAATCCTTCAGCAGGGTCTTGGCATCGAGGCCATCCTTGCCGCCGACATTGACGCCGTAATGGAAGGTCACGCCTTCGCCTTCCATCTGCGCGATGCGGCGGTCGATGATGCCCTTCTCCATCTTGAAGTCGGGAATGCCGTAGCGCAGCAGGCCGCCGGCCTTGGCGTTCTTCTCAAAGACGTGGACATCGTGACCGGCGCGCGCCAGCTGCTGCGCGGCAGCGAGGCCGGCGGGGCCGGCGCCGACGATGGCGACCTTCTTGCCGGTCTTGACCGCGGCCGGCTCCGGCTTGAGCCAGCCGTTCTCCCAGGCCTTGTCGACGATCGCGCATTCGATCGTCTTGATAGTCACCGGATTGTCGTCGATGTTCAACGTGCACGATGCCTCGCAGGGGGCAGGGCAGATGCGGCCGGTGAACTCCGGGAAGTTGTTGGTCGAGTGCAGGTTGCGCGCGGCCTCTTCCCAGTTGCCGTTGTAGACGAGGTCGTTCCAGTCCGGGATCTGGTTGTTGACCGGGCAGCCGGTGGTGCCCGGCGCGGCCGAGCCGGTGCCGTGGCAATAGGGGATGCCGCAATTCATGCAGCGCGCCGCCTGGTCGCGCAGCTCCTTCTCGGAGAGCGGCACCACGAACTCGTTGAAGTTCTTCAGCCGCTCGGCAACCGGCGCATACTTGCGATCGTGCCGCTCGATTTCGAGAAAACCTGTGACCTTGCCCATGATCTACGACGTCCCTGACTGCTCGGGCCTCATTGTTCGGATCGGTTGCTTTCGCACCGCCTCACCTTGAGGGATTTCCTCTGTGCTTCCCCTCACCCTGAGGAGCGGCGCCTTCGCCGCGTCTCGAAGGGTGAGGCCTCGACCTCGGCCTCATGGTTCGAGACGGCGCTTTGGCGCCTCCTCACCATGAGGAGTTTGCTTCCCGCTTCTCCTCACCCTGAGGAGCGGCGCTTGCGCCGCGTCTCGAAGGGCGAGGCCCGTCTGCTTCTCAGTCGTCATTGCGAGGAGCGGAGCGACGAAGCAATTCAGACATTCTGTTTGGCCCTGGATTGCTTCGCTGCGCTCGCAATGACGTCCTTGGTTACTGCCGTGCCTCAAGCCCCGATCGCGATCTTCGGCTCGGCGTCGGCCTTGGCCGCGAGCTCGCGAAGCGCGCGGCGGTACTCGACCGGCATCACCTTGCGGAACTTCGGTGCGTAGTCCTTCCAGTTCGCCAGGATGTCGGCGGCGCGCTTGGAACCGGTGGCCTTGGCGTGGCGCGAGATCAGGACGTGCAGGCGCTCGACGTCGGACGCCAGCAGGTTCTTGAACACGTCGACCCGGCCATGCGCCTCGAGGTCGCCCATCTGGTGATAGGTGTCCTCGGCGATCATCTCCTCCGACAGCACAGGCTCGAGCTCGACCATCGCCATGTTGCAATGCTTGTCGAAGTCACCGGCCTCGTCGAGCACATAGGCGACGCCGCCCGACATGCCCGCGGCGAAGTTGCGCCCGGTCTTGCCGAGCACGACGACGATGCCGCCGGTCATGTATTCGCAGCAATGGTCGCCCGCGCCCTCGACGACGGCGACCGCGCCCGAGTTACGGACCGCGAAGCGCTCGCCGGCAATGCCGCGGAAGAAGCACTCGCCGGAGATGGCGCCGTACATCACGGTGTTGCCGACGATAATCGACTCCTCCGGCACGATGCCGGAATTGCGCGGCGGCTTGACGATGATGCGGCCGCCCGACAGGCCCTTGCCGACATAGTCGTTGCCTTCGCCTTCGAGCTCGAAGGTGACGCCGTTCGCGAGCCAGGCGCCGAACGCCTGGCCGGCGGTGCCCTTCAGGCTGACATGGATCGTGTCCTGCGGCAGGCCGGCATGGCCGTAGATCTTGGCCACCGCGCCGGAGAGCATCGCGCCCGCCGAACGGTCGGTGTTATTGATCTCGGCCTCGATCTTGACCGGCGCGCCGCGGTCGAGCGCGGGACGCGCCTGCTCGATCAGCCTGCGGTCGAGCACGGCTTCGAGATGGTGGTCCTGCTTCTCGGCGTGATGGATCTTCTGGCCCGGCTCCGCCTTCTGCTTCACGAACAGCTTGGAGAAGTCGAGGCCCTTGGCCTTCCAATGTGCCACCAGCCGGGACTGGTCGAGCATCTGCGTCTGGCCGACCATCTCGTTGAAGCTGCGATAGCCGAGCGCGGCCATGATCTCGCGGACTTCCTCGGCGACGAAGAAGAAGTAGTTGATGACGTGCTCGGGCTGGCCGGTGAAGCGCTTGCGCAGCACCGGGTCCTGGGTGGCGACGCCGACCGGGCAGGTGTTGAGGTGGCACTTGCGCATCATGATGCAGCCGGCCGCGATCAGCGGCGCGGTGGCGAAGCCGAACTCGTCAGCGCCGAGCAGGGCGCCGATCACGACGTCACGTCCGGTGCGGAAGCCGCCGTCGACCTGGACGACGATGCGGCTACGCAGCCGCTCGCGCACCAGGGTCTGATGCGTCTCGGCCAGGCCGATCTCCCACGGCGATCCCGCATGCTTGATCGAGGTGAGGGGAGAGGCACCGGTGCCGCCCTCGAAGCCCGCGATCGTAACATGGTCGGCCCGCGCCTTGGCGACGCCTGCAGCAACCGTGCCGACGCCGACCTCGGAGACGAGCTTCACCGAGACCTGACCGTCGGGATTGACGTTCTTCAGGTCGTAGATGAGCTGCGCGAGATCCTCGATCGAATAGATGTCGTGATGCGGCGGCGGCGAGATCAGGCCGACGCCCGGAGTCGAGTGGCGCACCTTGGCGATGGTGGCGTCGACCTTATGGCCAGGCAGCTGGCCGCCTTCGCCGGGCTTGGCGCCCTGCGCCATCTTGATCTGCATCATGTCGGAGTTGACGAGATATTCCGTCGTCACGCCGAACCGGCCCGAGGCGACCTGCTTGATCGCCGAGCGCATGGAATCGCCGTTGGGCAGCGGCTTGAAGCGATCAGCCTCCTCGCCGCCTTCGCCGGTGTTCGACTTGCCGCCGATCCGGTTCATGGCGATCGCGAGCGTGGTGTGCGCCTCGCGCGAGATCGAGCCGAAGCTCATCGCGCCCGTAGCGAAGCGCTTGACGATCTCCTTGGCCGGCTCGACCTCGTCGAGCGGCACCGGCTTGCGCTTGTCGTCCTCGGCCGACTTGATCCGGAACAGGCCGCGCAGCGTCAGCAGCCGCTCGGACTGCTCGTTGAGCAGTTTTGCAAATGCCTGGTAGCGGTCCTTCGAATTGCCGCGCACGGCATGCTGGAGCGTCGCGACGGACTCAGCGGTCCAGGCGTGGTCCTCGCCGCGGGTGCGGTAGGCATATTCGCCGCCGACGTCGAGCGCGGTCTTGTAGACCAGCGCGTCGCCGAACGCGTCGCGGTGACGGCGCGTGGTCTCCTCGGCGATCTCGGCCAGGCCGACGCCTTCGATGCGGGTGTGGGTGCCGTAGAAGAACTTCTGCACGAACTCGGCCTTGAGGCCGACCGCGTCGAAGATCTGCGCACCGCAATAGGATTGGTAGGTCGAGATGCCCATCTTCGACATGACCTTGAGCAGGCCCTTGCCGATCGACTTGATGTAGCGCTTGACGACCTCGTAGTCGCTCAGCGCGCCCGGCAGCTTGTCCTTGAGCGCGATGATGGTCTCGAACGCCAGATACGGATTGATCGCCTCCGCGCCATAGCCGGCCAGACAGGCGAAGTGATGCACCTCGCGCGGCTCACCGGATTCAACGACCAGGCCGACCGAGGTGCGCAGGCCGGTGCGGATCAGATGGTGATGCACGGCGGCGCAGGCCAGCAGCGACGGAATCGGAATCCGCTGCGCCGACACCATGCGGTCGGACAGGATGATGATGTTGACGCCCTCGCGCACCGCGGCCTCGGCGCGGCCGCAGAGATCGTCGAGCACCTGCTCGAAGCCGGCCGCGCCCAGGCTCGCATCGAACGTGGTGTCGAGCGTGCGCGAGACGAAGTGGCTGTCCGACACCTCCGAGATCGAGCGGATCTTCTCGAGGTCCGCGTCGGTCAGGATCGGCTGGTGCACTTCGAGCCGCTTGGTCGAGGCGACGCCTTCGAGGTCGAAGAGGTTCGGCCTGGGACCGATGATCGAGACCAGGCTCATCACCAGTTCCTCGCGGATCGGGTCGATCGGCGGGTTGGTGACCTGGGCGAAGTTCTGCTTGAAGTAGGTGAACAGCAGCTTCGGCTTGTCCGACAGCGCCGAGATCGGCGCGTCGTTGCCCATCGAGCCCGTCGCCTCCTCGCCGGTGGCGGCCATCGGCGTCATCAGGATGTTGATGTCCTCGGCCGTGTAGCCGAACGCCTGCTGCCGATCCAGGAGCGGCAGGTTGGTGCGCGCGCCCGTGGTCGGCGCGTCCGGCAGCTTCTCGACCTGGATCTGCGTGCGGGCGAGCCACTCGGTGTAGGGATGGCTGGCGGCGAGCTGCGCCTTGATCTCGTCATCCGGGATCAGGCGGCCCTGTTCGAGGTCGACCAGCAGCATCTTGCCCGGCTGCAGCCGCCACTTGGTGACGATCTGGTCCTCCGGGATCTTCAGCACGCCCATTTCGGACGCCATCACGATGCGGTCGTCCTTGGTGACGAGATAGCGCGCCGGCCGCAGGCCGTTGCGGTCGAGCGTGGCGCCGATCTGGCGGCCGTCGGTGAAGGCGATCGCGGCGGGGCCGTCCCACGGCTCCATCAGCGCGGCGTGATATTCGTAGAACGACCGGCGCTCCTCGCTCATGAGCGGATTGCCGGCCCAGGCCTCCGGGATCATCATCATGACGGCGTGCGGCAGCGAGTAGCCGCCCTGCACCAGGAATTCGAGCGCGTTGTCGAAGCAGGCGGTGTCGGACTGGCCTTCATAGGAGATCGGCCAGAGCCGGCTGATGTCCTTGCCGAACAGCTCCGACGACACCGACGCCTGCCGCGCCGCCATCCAGTTGACGTTGCCGCGCAGGGTGTTGATCTCGCCGTTATGCGCGATCATCCGGTAGGGATGCGCCAGCGACCAGGTCGGGAAGGTGTTGGTCGAGAAGCGCTGATGCACCAGCGCCAGCGCGCTCTCGAAGTCGGGCTCGTGCAGGTCGGCGTAGTACTTGCCGAGCTGGTCGGCCAGGAACATGCCCTTGTAGATCACGGTCCGGCACGACATCGAGCACGGGTAATAGCCCGACATGCCGCGGTCGCGGCGCTGATAGATCGCCTGCGAGATCGACTTGCGCAGGATGTAGAGCTTGCGCTCGAATTCGTCCTCGGTCTTGGCGGCGCCGTTGCGGCCGATGAACACCTGCATGCTGCGCGGCTCGGTCGGCTTGACCGTCACGCCGAGCGAGGAGTTGTCGGTCGGCACGTCGCGCCAGCCGAGCAACACCAGGCCTTCCTCCTCGATCTGGTCGGCGATGATGCTCTTGATGACGTTCCGCCAGGCCTCGTCGCGCGGCATGAACAGCGCGCCGATGGCGTATTCGCCCGGAGCAGGCAGGGTGAAGCCGAGCTCCTTGGCCTTGCGGGCGAAGAAGGCGTGCGGGATCTGCACCAGGATGCCGGCGCCGTCGCCGAACCGCGGATCGGCGCCGACGGCGCCGCGATGCTCGAGATTGCACAGGATGCTCAGCGCATCCGCAACGATCTGGTGCGACTTCTGGCCCTTGATGTTGGCGATGAAGCCGACGCCGCAGGAATCCTTCTCCTGCGAGGGGTCATAGAGACCCTCGGCGTCGGGGCGCCACGTATGCAATTCGCGGGTGATCTCGGCCGGTTTTTCGTGCGAATCCGCAGCCAGCACCGCGCCGCCCAACTTTCCGTGCTCGACCTTCGATCCGCTCATATCCGTCCCCATAAATTAATGGTCAGGGCCTTCACCACAGTTCCGGTATCGTCCGGCGCACCCGGGGCGCTGCGCGGACCCCTCTCCGGGGCCAACGCTCGTCCTTCTCAGCGAGCCGCATTTGCAGAGTTCAAGCCAGGGTCCGGGTGACAAAGTCCCCGCCAGACAGCCACGGCCTGTTCATGTCGCAGCGCCCAGGTGTCCCCAGCAGGTGTCCCCAGCGGGTGTCCCAAGGGCGCAGTAACATCATTGCAAAGTCTCACTCACCTTTGCAACGAAATTTTAGACAGCAATTCTGTCCTAACCCGCTCAATGCCAAAGTTCATGCTAGCACACAAGGGCGGCCGAGTCCCCCGGCCGCCCTTTGCGGCAGCACAGAAATCCCAGACAATCTGCCGTGCGCGGAACGCCCCGTGGACTGCGGCCGATCACGCGCCGCGCGCGATTTCGACACCCGTCGCCGCGATCCCGCCTTCTCTCCGACCCAGGACCGCCGGAATCACGGCCGAACGTCGCGCCACTTGAGAGAAGCGAACAGCTTCACGTGCGGGGGCATGCAGGAGCTTTGAGCCATGAAGTTGCTAGTTGGAGCCGTGTCAGCCTCGTTGCTTGCGGCCTTTGCCGCGCAGGCCGAGCCGTTTGGCCCGGCCGGAGCGAGGGCGCCCTATACAGCTGTCTCCGATATCGATGAGCCCTATCAGGATCTGCCGCCCCCGCCGGCCGCGGTCCCCGCGCCACCGCGCTACGGCTATGGCCCCGGCGCCGATTATGGCTATCGCGATCAGCGCTACACGCCGCCAGCGCCGGTCTACCGCCAGGACGGCTACCAGCCGGATTATGGCTATGCGCCGGCATTCCTGCCGGTGCACGAGGTCTATGCCATCCTGCGCGACAACGGCTTCTCGCCGTTGGGCGCGCCGCGGCAGCGCGGCAATGTCTATGTCGTGGCGGTGCTCGATCGCGACGGTGAGGACGGCAAGCTGGTGGTCGATGCTCGGTCGGGGCGCATCATCCGCTTCGTTCCGGCCTTCCAGTGGGGCGAGCAGTATGAGCGGATGCGCTACGAGCCGGCGCCGCGCGGCGGCCTCGACCGGCTGCCGCCTCCGACGGTGATCCGCGCCGATCCGCGGCTGGCGCCGCCCATTCCGGCCGCACCGCGCATCGCGACCGCCGCAGCCCCGCAGCAACCGCCGCGGGGCGCCGCGCCGGCTGTCCGTCCCGCGGCGCCCTCGCCGCAGACCGCCGCGCTCGCGCCGAAGCCGGCCGAGGCTCCCAGGCCGGCTGCGTCCCGGCCGGCCGACATCAAGCCGGCGGACGCCAAGCCTGTCGACGTAAAGCCGGCCGAGACGAGGCCGGTCGAGGCCAAAATCGAGCAGCCCAAGGCAGAGCAGCCCAAAGCGAGCGAGAACAAGCCGGTTGAGGCCAAGGCACCGGAGACAAAGGCACCGGAGACGAAGGCAACGGAGACCAAGGCATCAGAGACCAAGCCTTCAGATGCGAAGCCCCTCCAGTCGGCAGCGGCTGCCCCGCAGACGACCGGTTCCATCACCGCGGCCCCCGCCAGGCCGGCCCCGCAGATCCTGCCGACGGCAAAGATGCCGCCGGCCCAGGGGCTGGATTAGACGTCGGCTGGATGAGACGTCGCCGGGAGGCTGTCGGCCCCCGCTGTTGCCCCAGCCCCAATTGTCGTCGCCCGGCTTGACCGGGCGATCCAGTCAACACTGGGGCCTCACCTTGCTCATGACGGTCTCGGAATACCGGATGCCCGCCTTCGCGGGCAGGACGGCTGGCTGCAGAGCGAGGGCGCCGAAAACGTCACCATTGTTTCAGGACGCCGGCCGCGCCACGCTGGTGAGGGCAAAGGGCGCTTCGCTATAAAAAACGCCCCGGTTTCCCGGGGCGTTGATATTCCTGACGAGCTGGTGGGCCGGTTACGCGGCGGCCTTCGCGGCCGAGCCCTCGATGGCCGGCTGCTCGGAGCCTTGCGCGTTCGTCGAGATCGGAATCGACCGCGGCTTCTTGGCCTCGGGGATCTCGCGCACGAGGTCGACATGGAGCAGGCCGTTTTCGAGGCTGGCGTTCTTTACCACCACATGGTCGGCGAGCTGGAAGCTCCGCTCGAAGGCCCGGGCGGCGATGCCGCGATACAGCACCTCAGCCTTCTTGCCGTTCTCGTTGGCGGCCTTCTCGCCCTTGATCGTCAGCGTGTTTTCCTTCGCGACGAGGGAGAGCTCATCCTTGCCAAAGCCGGAAACGGCGACGGTGATGCGGTAGGCGTTCTCACCGGTGCGCTCGATATTGTAGGGCGGATAGCCGGGGCTGGGCTCGGCGGTCGCCTGGTCGAGCAGCGAGAACAGACGGTCGAAACCGACGGTGGAACGATAGAACGGGGTGAGATCGTAGGTACGCATGGTCAAGTCCTCCATTGAGCGACTGTTTGGCTAACCCGCCCGCCATCGGGCCGGGCTGTCGTGCAGCCTGACGGCCTGCACGAATTCGATATGGGGCGATCGTTTGAGCTTTCAAGCCGCCCAAAACCGGCTCTTTTTGCCGTTCCGCCCCTTGATTCCCGGCGCCTTTCACCTATTCGATGGACGCCTCATGACGCTCGTCTCGATTCCCGCCAATCCTGTCCCCGAAAACGCCACCGCCGGCACCATCAAGACTCCCGATGGTGCCGAGCTGCGCTTTGCGCGCTGGGCGCCGCCGTCCGGACGCAAGGGCACGGTCTGCGTATTCACCGGCCGCAGCGAGATGATCGAGAAGTATTTCGAGACCGTGCGCGATCTGCGCGACCGCGGCTTTGCGGTCGCCATCATCGACTGGCGCGGCCAGGGCCATTCGTCGCGGCGGTTGCGCGATTCCCGCAAGGGCTATGTGCGCTCCTTCTCCGACTACGAGCTCGACGTTGAGACCTTCGTCACCCAGGTCGTGCTACCGGATTGTCCGCCGCCCTACTTCGCGCTGGCGCATTCGATGGGCGGCACCGTGTTGCTCAGGCTCGCGCATGCCGGCAAGCGCTGGTTCGACCGCGTGGTGCTGTCGGCGCCGATGATCGACCTGCCGGGCAACCGCACCGCGCTGCCGGCGCGGCTGCTGCTGCGCGTGATGCGCATCGCCGGGCAGGGCGGCCGCACCGTGCCGGGCGGCTCGGACGAGATCAGCGGGCTCGCGCCCTTCGTCAACAATCCGCTGACGTCGGATCCGGTCCGCTATGCGCGCAACGCCGCGATCATCGAGGAGGATCCGACGCTCGGGATCGCCTCGCCGACGGTGGCCTGGGCCGACGCCGCCTTTTCGGCGATGATGACCTTTCGCGGCATGACCTATCCTTCGCAGATCCGCCAGCCGATCCTGATGCTGGCGGCCTCCAGCGATACCGTGGTGTCGACCGCGGCAATCGAGGAGTTCGCCTATCATCTGCGGGCCGGCTCGCATCTCGTCATCGCCGGGGCCAAGCATGAGATCCTGCAGGAGCAGGACCGCTATCGCGCCCAGTTCTGGGCCGCCTTCGACGCCTTCGTTCCGGGCACGCCACTGTTTGGGTGAGCTGCGACGCCGTTGCTGGACACCCTTCTGCCTGCGGGCTAGAGCTATCGGCCGTCCCCCCCTCGCGTTGTAACGGCAGGTCGTGAGCAAGGCGCAGAACAGGTTGCAGGCCCAGGCGCTGCAGGAGGCGATCCAGGCGTTGCGCGGCAGGCAGTTCGCCCGCGCAGAGCAGATCGCGGCTTCTATCCTGCGCACCGCCAAGACGGATCGCGCCGCGCTGCTCGTTCACGCCCATGCGCTGCTCGGGCAGCAGCGCGCCAGCGAGGCGGTTGCGCCGCTCGAGAAGGCGATCCTGCGTGGCAGTGATCCGGAGCTCGAGACGCTGCTCGGCGCCGCCTTATGCGAATCCCGGCGTGGGGCCGACGGCATCGCGCAACTGCGCAAGACGGCGGCGCGCCGTCCGCCGTTTCTGCCGGCATTCCAGGAACTGGCCGGACGGCTCGCCAAATCTGCCGAGCTCACCGAGGCGATCAAGGTCATCGAGGACGCGCTGGCGCTCGCGCCCGACAGCGTCGACCTCAAGCTCGATCTCGGCCGCCTCTGTCTCCAGGCCAATGATCGTGCCCGCGCCCGCGCCAACCTAGTCGCGGCGCGCGAGGCCGCGCCGGGTCGTCCTGACATCCTGGTCGAGCTCGCCTGGGTGCAGTTTCTGGATGGTGACTATGCGGAGGCCGCGGGCACCTACAAGCACGCGCTGGGCCTGCGTCCCGAGGACACGCAGACCCGCGCCAACCTCGCAATGTGCCTGATGGAAATGGGCGACCGCGCCGGGGCCGAGGCGGCGCTGCGCACGGTGGTGCGCGGCCGGCCGCATCTGTTGAGCCGCGCGGCCTACACGATGGTCGTCAGCTCGCATGGCCGCTTCTTCTTCCGGCCGAGCGATGCGGCGAAGTTCCTGCAGGTCGAGGGCGCAGCCGCGCTCAAGCCCTGAACCGCTTGCGATAGACGCCGGTCTCGCGCTTCAAGGCGTCGCGCACCTCATGGATCTCGGCGATCTCCTCCTCGGTGAAAGCCGAGGTCTGCATCGCCCATGCCTGCCGCTTGACCGGGATGCACTGCGCCACCGGCGTGCCTTTCGGCAGCACGCCGCGGAAGGCCGTGTCGTGCCAATGCGCGGGGAAATGCACGAAGCTGTCGTGAAAGCGATCGCTGTCAACCAGTCCGGTGACGGTGGTGAACGGCAGGTCGAAACGGTTGATAGGATGGGTGAACAGTAGCGCCCAGCCCTCCGGCGCCTCGATGGTCCACAGATTGTGAAATTTGAGCAGGAAACGGTCGGCCTCGAACAGCGGCGATCCCGTGACCTGCGCGACGTCGTGGAAGCTGACCGGCGAACGCGGAAAGTCGATCGCGCCGCCCGGCGGCAGTTCGTTGTCCCAGCTGATGCCGCCGTCCTCGACCCTGAGATCGCAGATCAGGGGGATGAGAAAGCCCGTGGTCATCGCGTCGATGAAGGGGGGGCAGCGTTTGACCGTCTGCTCCTCCGCCTGGTTGAGCGCGCTGAACGCGGTCGCCGGCATCGTCTTCACCCAATCCGGCACGCCCATCGGCGCCGGCACCGGCGCCGGAATCAGGCCCTCCAGCTCCGTCGGACAGCGGAATTTCAGGGTGAGGGGATCGGTCTCGGACATCGCGGCGCGGCTCCTCGGTGATCGGCTTGAACATCTACCGAAGCGTGCCGATCGGGCATTGGCAAGCCGTATCTCCGATGCTCGGGGCCGTTCGGCCCGGGGCGGTGCGCAGGCTCAACCGGTCAGCCTCACATCCTTCTCGTCATCGGCCTCGACGCCGAACTGCATCGTGCAGCGCAGGCCGTCGGGATCGAAGTCGAGGTTGACCGACCATCCGGTCTCGGCGCCAAACATGCGCGTGATCATCTTGGTGCCGAAGCCGCGGCGTGTCGGCTTGCGCACCAGCGGCCCATCGCGTTCGATCCAGATCAGGCGGACAATGCCGCTTTCCTGACCAGTCCAGGCAATCTCAAGCTTGCCTGAGGGTGTGGAGAACGCACCGTATTTGGCGGCGTTGGTGCTCAGCTCCTGGATCGTCGCCGACAGCGCCAGGGTCAGCTTTGGCGGCAGCAGCAGGCTGGGGCCGCTGATGGTCAGACGGTCGGGACCGGCATAGGGGGCGAGCGTCCGCTCGACGATCGCCCTCACGTCGGCGCCGACCCAATTGTTCTCCGTCAAGAGATTATAGGCTTCGGACAGCGCGAGAATGCGGCCTTCGAAGGCTGCGACATAGTGGTCGACGTCGCTTGCGCTCGAACGCGACAGGCGCGCGATCGACTGAACGGTGCCGAGCGTGTTCTTGACGCGATGATTGATCTCGTCGAGCAGGTCGCGCTGCTGGCGCAAGGCGCTCGCCAGCTCGCCGCCAACGAGATGGAGCACCTGCTTCATGCGGTTGACCTCGGCGATCCGCCCGATCGTCGGCGAGACGACGCCGTTCTGCAAGCCGGACACGTAGCGCTCGAGGTCGGAGAACTCGGCGAGAAAGCGATGCAGCGGGCCGTCAATGGCCTCGCGCGGCAGCGCGAGGTTGACCGTCCAGCCGCTCTGGTCCGAGCGCAACAAGGACGTGTAGGTGGCGACGCCGGAGCGTGAGATGGCCTTGATCCACCAGGCCGAGACCTGTCCGACGTGGGACCGCACTGCGGGAATGGTCGGCTGTCCGATCAGGTCGTCGCCGTCCAGCAGCGGTCGCCGCGCCAGCAATATTCCCTGCTGGTCGATGATGCTGCCGACCAGCCCTCCCGAGACGTAGTCATCCATCAGGGTCGACAAATAGCGAGGCGAGAGCCCGACATTGAGCGCGTAGCGGATCTGCCCGGCGATCCGCACCGGCACCGCGATGGTGACGATCGGCTGGCCGTCCACCACCGCCTGCTGCAGGCCGGACACCTGCGGACGCCCGGTCTCGATCGCCCGGCGCTCCGCATCGAAGGCTGTGCGCTTCGGCAGCGGCGTCCCCGGATCCAGCCGGGTGTTCACGAGCTGCTGCCCGTCAGGTTCATACAATGCAATCGCCACGCCCCCGATCAGTTTGACCGTGTCGACTGCGTGGCTCCTGAACTCGTCGAATCGACCGGCCGCCAGCAACGGCGACAGCGCCAGGATCTGCAGATCCTCGATGATATTGGCGACCCGCAGCTCGGTCGCATTGCGCATCAGCCGCAGCCGGTCCTCGTACTCGACCTTCCTGGACTGCGAGGACTCGGCGACGAAGTGATAGGCGAGGAACCCCGCGCAGGCTGTGATCGGAATGGAGGTCGCGAGGGCGAGAACAAGAAGGTAGGCTGAGATCGGCCAGCTTCTAAACCTCGCGGCCAACCGCCATTCGCCACCAAACACCCCCGATCTCCTCCCAGCTCTCGCACTCCGCACTACGCATCACGCGTGTCGCGTGCGTTGTTAGTCAGCCCTGCAAGGACAACCGCGGCCGGCCCGGAACCGAACTGCTCACGGAACTTTTGTTCCAGCCCGTCTGACGTCTTTCAGTCGCTGTTGACACATTGCGTTGTTACGCATGTCTGTCAACTACGACCGCGCGCGGTCAACGTGGATGCCTGAGGCATGAAACGCGGCGCCGGCAAGCCAGGCGTGAGTTTGGGAGGTGTACGGCCTCCGGACTGTGCCGGACGAGCCTGCTCCGTTGCTCGACTGTGCCATGGCGATCGTCCACGCATTCCCGCGATCACCATGGGCGCACCGCAGCGCGATTTGTTGTCGCGTCCTTCTTCGGGATGCAGCCGGGCATTCCGATGTTGAAAGACTCACGAGGAACTCAGATCCTCATATGCCTTGGTCCGCGTGATCAGTGGTGGCCGCGGGGAGGCGGAGTGAGTTTGATGATCTCGGTCCGATATAGTTCGGCCCTGACGGGGCACGCTGTCTCGTCGTTGCACGGCTCGCGCGAAGCGGGGTCGATCAGCCTGGCGGTCGCGTATGATCGTTGCTGTCTCCGGCGAGAGAGACGGTTGCATGCGCCGCTCATGACACGTCGTCAGACGATAGGTAACGTGGCGCTCAACTTATTTGTGTGCCTCCGGCGTCCGGCAAGTTGAAAAAGGGGCCGGACTCGTCATCGGATTAAGTCCCCGTTCATACCAGACACGATGCGTATTCAAGGATGTATTCACCACGCGCCCACCACGCGCCGAGGTGGACTGTTCTGGAAACGCCCTAGTAACGCGCCCTCGCTCTAGTGATGCCTATTAGTAATATTCAGGAGGAATTCATGTTAGTGAAGGTCGCGAAATACCTGGTTGCCCCCCATGCGCTCAACTCCGGATTTGGTCTGGTGGCGATGTTCGCGTTGACGGGCGTCGTCGCTTCTCTCGTGCTGGTCCAACAGGGCGTCAATATCAGCCCGGCTGAGATGCTCTGATGCATTCCTTGGACACAGCGCCCTGCGCCGTCCAAGCAACTGAGGTCTGCTCCCGATACCATCTCCCGCGTGAGCGACTCGCCTCGCTCGCGCGGCCTGGCCGCATCTGACTCTCAGGCGTGACGCAGCTCTGACGTTTCCGTTCGAGGTGGCGCGGGGCAGCAGGTTGCGTTGATTTGCCCGACGCCCGCGGGCGCCAACCGCTGTCCAGACCTGCGACGAAAAATATTTCGATTTACGAATTTCGGAATTCGTATAGTCTTTGCGGCGTCCGGCTTCCGCGAGGAGGGGCGTATCGCGGTCGTCACGAGCGTGGGGAGCTGGATGCGGTGGGTGCGGCGGGTCGCAGCGTGATCAATCATGCCGACGAACGACACGCCGCGCACGGTGAAATCGCGTGGTCCTGGCGCCCCGATGCTGGCGCCAAGCCCTCTGCGCTGTCTTGACGAAGCGCGCGGGCGACGGTGGCTATCAAGCCGGACACCGGGGAGATCGCGTATAAATCGTAACGCCATCGCGCAGGGAAGGCCGGGTCGTCCGGCTGGACCTGTGGTTCCTACCCCGTGCATTCTTTGTCGCACGGGGGCCACGGGCCTCAGTCGAGGTCCGGCCTTCCCTGCGCCCTCCCGTCATTCACGAGGGCGATGCTGCGCAAAGCTCGGGNCGTCATTCACGAGGGCGATGCTGCGCAAAGCTCGGGCGGATCAGGCCGCGAGAGCGCGATCCCATGTCCTCATTGCTGTTTGACATCTGTGTAGGAGTGACCGCGTCTCGTGGCGAGGGCGCGTTCGCGACAGCTCAACCCGCCTTCTTGCTGCGCGAGCCGATCAGCTCCGCTACCAGCGGGTTCGGATAGCGGCGCTGCTGGCTCACGGCGAAGAACTGCTCCTTCAGCGCATTCAGCCGCGCGCGCTCGACCAGCGCGCCAGTACGGAGCTCGTCGATTACCACGATCGACGGCACCAAAGTAACGGTACCGCTCTCGCGGGCCATCAGGCGCAGCATCGCCATGTCATCGACCTCGGCGGCGATGACCGGACGGATGCCGCTGCCGCCGACCAGCGCATCGAAGGCCGAGCGCAGCGCGCTGCCGCGGCCGGGCAGGATCACCGGCATCGTGGCGAGATCCTGCGGAAAGCGGAAGCGGGCGGCCTTGGCCGGCTTGCGGCTGACCAGGCTGACGCGTTGCTCGTCGATCAGCGTGTTCTCGAAACTGCTGCGCGTGTCCGGCGCCGCCGGATGATTGGCGAGGACGAGGTCGAGCTTATGGCCGTCGAGCTGCTCCAACAGGTCGTTGAACTGGCCGGTGCGGATGATCAGCTCGACATCGCTTCGTCCGATCAGCGGCTTCAGAAACGCAATCTGGAAGTTGCGCGACAGGTTTGCCGCGGCGCCGACCCGCAGCAGCTGCCGTCCGGGACGCAGGCCCGAGAGGGTCTCGATCAGCTCGTGGCCCGACTTGAACACGCTGCCGGCATAGTCGAGCGCGATGCGCCCCGCTTCGGTCAGTTGCAGGGTACGGCCGGTGCGCTCGAACAGCTTCTGCCCGAGTTGCTCCTCCAGCGCCTTGACCTGCACCGACAGCGAGGAGGGTGAGACGTTGAGGCGCTGCGCAGCACGGCTCATGCTGCCTTCGCTGGCGATGATCCAGAAATAGCGCAGGTGGTGGTAGTTCAGATGCGGCATGGCGATCGTTCTATATTTTATAACGATCATGTTCAATGATTGAAATTTTAAGAAGGAACCGCAGCCGGTAAAGGAGAGGTGAGATCGTCCCCCTGTGATCAACCGACCGGGCCGCCATGAACCAGTTCCTTCCCTGTCTTGCGGCGCTTGCGCCGTTCACGCTCGCGGTCGCCGCGCTCGCCGGGACCGGCGGCAGCGCCAGAACCGTCGCACGCAATGCGATCGCGGCCGCCGCGCTCGCCTTCGCCCTCGCCGCGGTCGCAAGCCTCGGCGCCGCTGTTGTCGGGGCAGGGCGCACGCCACTGCTCGGCGGCAATGGGCTCGGCCTGTCGCTGCAGCTCGATGCGCTCGGCGCGATCCTCATCACGCTGGTGAGCTTCATCGGCTTCGTCGTCATCCGCTACAGCCGCAACTATCTCGACGGCGATCCGGGGCAGGTCCGGTTCACGCGCTGGCTGCTGCTCACCCTGGCCGCGGTGCTGATGCTGCCGATCTCCGGCAATCTGGTGCTGCTGTTCGCTGCCTGGGTCGCCACCAGCCTGGCGCTCGGCAAGCTGCTGCTGTTCTACGACACACGGCCGGCTGCGATCCGCGCCTCACGCAAGAAGTTCGTGGCGAGCCGGCTCGGCGACGCCTTCCTCGCGGTCGCGGCGCTACTGCTCTACGTCCAGTTCGGCACGCTGGAGATCGGCAGCCTCGCTGCGCAGGCCCGCAGCGGAGCAGGCGCGGGATCGGCGCTCGTGACCGTCGCAGCGCTGCTGATCGTCGCGACGGCGATGCTCAAATCCGCCCAGCTGCCGCTGCATGGCTGGCTGATCGAGGTGATGGAGACGCCGACGCCGGTGTCGGCGCTGCTGCATGCCGGTATCATCAATGCCGGCGGCTTCCTGGTGCTCAGGCTCAGCGACGTGCTGCTGCTGGCGACGCCGGCGCTGGACGTGCTGGCCGTCGTCGGCGGCGCCACCGCGCTGTTCGGCTCGCTGGTGATGCTGACGCAGACCTCGGTGAAGGTGCAGCTAGCCTATTCGACGGTGGCGCAGATGGGCTTCATGCTGCTGCAATGCGGGCTCGGCGCCTTCTCGGCGGCGCTGCTGCACATCGTGGCGCACTCGCTCTACAAGGCGCATGCCTTCCTGTCGTCGGGGAGCATCATCGACCTCGCCCGCGCCTCTTGGACGCCGAGCCCCGGCGGCCAGCCGCATGCGGCGCGGCTGATCCTGGCGCTTGCCGGCGTCATCGCGCTGGCGCTGCTGACCGGACTCGCCTTCGGCATGACCCTGCGCAGCAATCCGGCGCAGATCGCGCTGGGCTCGGTGCTGCTGATGGGGCTGGTGCATCTGATGGCCAATGCCATCGACGAGCGGCCCAATGCCTTCGTCATCGTCCGCGCCGCCGTGACGGCGGCCGGTGTCGCCATCGCCTATTTCGCGCTGCAGGCCGCGATGGCGTGGCTGGTCGGCGGCAGCATCCCGGCGTCGCGCCCGGTCGATGGCGTCGTGCCGATGCTGATCGCAGCCGCCGTCGTGGTCTCGTTCGCGGCCGTGACCGTGTTCCAGAACCAGATGATGCGCCGGGCCGACGCGCCATTCTGGATCGCGGCCTATGTTCACCTCCGCAACGGGCTCTACCTCAATACGCTCGCCAACCGCCTGGTGCTGACGCTGTGGCCGCGCAGCGCGACCTCGCGGTGACAGTCAACCCCCCTCCAATCCTTTGAGAGTCCGATGACCCAGGCCGCCCTCGCAATGTCCATCACCGCAACCGATCCGGTCGACACCGCCACGGATGTACGACTGAAAGAGTGCATCGACAGCGCCTGCCAGCGGGTCGCGCCGCTATGGCCGCTCAAACACTTCGTTGCGGTCAATCCCTTCCTCGGCTTCACCGGCCAGAGCTTCGCCGCAACGGCCGCCACCTTCGAGCGGGTGGTGCGGACGCGGATCTTGATGCCGCGCGCGTTCTATCGCCAGGCGCTGGACGACGGCCGGATCGACGACGCCGCGCTGGCGCGCGCGCTCGACATTCACCCCTCGGTCGGGCTCGACGTCGAGCAGCTCAAGCAGCAGGCGCGGGCCACGGCAGCTCCGTCGTCGCCCCCGGCAGTCGTCGCGACCGTCGCCGAGGTGCTCGACCGGCTCGCCGAAGGCGATCGCTATGTCTCGCTGGTCGCGTTCATGATCGACGAGATCTCGGCGTTCTGCGCCGGCTATTTCGACGAGGGCCAGGCGAGCTGGCCAAGCCCGGTGCGCAGTCTGAAGCCCTACGCCGCCTGGCGTAGGCTCGCCGCCTACGATCGCAATCCCGAGGTCATGGGCCTCACGGGATTCCGGAACGCCATCGCCGAGCTGCCCGCCGATCCGGTGCAGGCGATCGGCCTCATCATCACCCGGCTCGGCATTCCCGAGCGGGCGGTTGAGGACTATCTGGTGCGGGCGCTGTTCGACATCGGCGGCTGGTCGGCCTATGCGCGCTACATCGGCTGGAGCGCCGAACGCGATGGCCAGCGCGACGACACGCTCGTCGAGCTGCTGGCGATCCGGCTTGCCTGGGGCTATGCGCTGTTCCAGGCCCGCACCGACGCCGCGTTCAAGATCGCCTGGGCGCAGGCGATGGAGGAGGCGGCGAAGCTGCCGGATGATCAGCGGCTCGACGATACGCCGGAGCTCGCCGTCGATCTCGTCCTGCACGAGGCCTATGAAATCGCCATTCGCAACCAGCTGATCGCCAGGCTCGCCGGCCACGGCACGGGTGCGGCGGTGGCGCGGCTGCCCGCGCGTCCTCCGGTGCAGGCCGCGTTCTGCATCGACGTGCGGTCGGAGATCTTCCGGCGGGCGCTGGAGACGGCCTATCCGGAGGCCGAGACGATCGGCTTCGCCGGATTCTTCGGCTTCCCGATTGAATATGTCCCGATCGGCCACACCAGAGGCGGCGCGCAATGCCCGGTGCTGCTCAAACCCGCCTTCATCGTCTGCGAGGCCGTCAAAGACGCCGATGATGTCGAGCAGGCCGAGGTGCTCGGCCTGCGACTGCTGCGGCGGCGGGCGGCCAAGGCGTGGAAGTCGTTCAAGGTCTCGGCGGTGTCGTCGTTCTCCTTCGTCGAGACCGCCGGCCTCGGCTTCGCCGCCAAGATCGCGACCGACAGCGCCGGCGTGACCCGCCCGGTGCCGTCGCCCGTCGTCGACGGTCTCGACCCGGAGATCGCCGCGCGCGTGATGCCGCGGCTGGCCCCGGGCGAACTCGGCGGGCGCGTCACCGGCTTCAATGACGTGCAGCGCGTGGCGATGGCGGAGGCGGCGCTGAAGGCGATGTCGCTGACCGGGCCGTTCGCGCGGCTGGTGCTGCTGGCTGGCCATGGCAGCACCACGGTCAACAACCCGCACGCCTCGGGGCTCGACTGTGGCGCCTGCGGCGGCCACACCGGCGAGGCCAATGCGCGCGTCGCGGCCGCCGTCCTCAACGATCCGCGCGTCCGTGACGGCTTGCGCGTCAAGGGAATCGACATCCCCGCGGATTGCTGGTTCCTCGGCGCGCTGCATGACACGACCACCGATGCCGTGACCGTGTTCGACGAGGACGACATTCCCGCCGCTCTCGCGCAGGACCTGGCGCGGCTGAAGGCCCGGCTCGCCGATGCCGCGCGGCTGGCGCGGCTCGAGCGCAGCGCGCTGCTCGGCATTCCAGACAAATCCGCGGTCGATGCCGCCGTGATCGCGCGCAGCCGCGACTGGTCGCAGGTGCGGCCGGAATGGGGGCTCGCCGGCAATTGCGCCTTCATCGCCGCGCCGCGCAGCTTCACCCGCGGGCTCGACCTCGGCGGTCGCGCGTTCCTGCACTCCTATGAGGCCGAGCGCGACGACGGCCATCGCACGCTGGAGCTGATCATGACGGCGCCGATGGTGGTCGCGAACTGGATCAATCTGCAATATTTCGGCTCGACGGTGAACAATGCGGCCTTCGGCAGCGGCAACAAGGTGCTGCACAACATCGTCGGTCAGCTCGGCGTGCTCGAAGGCAATGCCGGCGACCTCAGGGTCGGTTTGCCCTGGCAATCGGTGCATGACGGCACGCGCCTCGTCCACGAGCCGGTTCGGTTGAACGTCTTCATCGCCGCGCCCGAGAGTGCGATGGACGAGATCATGCAGCGTCAGCCAAGCGTGCGCGACCTCGTCGTCAATGGCTGGGTGATGCTGCATTCCCTCGGCGATCACGGCACGACCATCCGCCGCTGCGTCAGCCCCGGCGTGTGGATCGCTGCGTGAGACCGCCGGCGCGTCTGGCGATGAAGCCGGACGCGCCTGCGGTGTGGCCTCAGAGCGTCTTGAGATACTCGATGAGGTCCCAGCGCTCCTCCTCGGAGAAGGCGCCGCCGATGATGCCGTTGGGATAGTCCTTGTTGGGCCGCGCGGGACCCTCGAAGGAATGACCGAGGGTGCTGTTGCCCTTGATCGGCTTGCCGCTGGCGTCTTTGGTTGCGAACAGCGTCTGGCCAACCTTGCACGACGTCTCGCCGCCCGCCGGGACCGCGAAGCCGACCTGTTTCGGGTCGTAGTCCCGGGCGCCCTGGCAGAACGAGGTCGGTCGCTCGGCGGCCGGCGTCAACAGCCAGTACAGCGACGGCACCGAGCCGTTATGCAGATAGGGCGCGGTCGCCCAGACGCCGTTGAGCGGCCGGGCCCGATAGGTGTTGCCAGCCGGATTGGGGCAGTTCTTGCGATCGCCCCACAGCGCCGCCTGCTCGGCCGCGGAGAGCTTGCGGTCCTCCATCCATTTGTCGCTCGCCTTCTGCACGACAGCCATCAGCGCCAGCGCATAGGACATCTCGGTGGTCGAGCCCTGGGGCAGGCCGCAGCCCTTCAGGTCCTTGGCCGGGTCGACGTCGAGGAAGCCGGGCACCTTGACCTTGCGATTGGCGAGGATACTGGCCTGGCCGGGATCGGTCTGCATCACCTCGACCGGCTTCTGGACCAGGTCGAGGATCGGTCCCTTCGCGTTCCAGCCCTTGCTCTCCCAATCGTCCCGCGGCTTGATCTTCCAGAAGCTCTTGTCCGGATAGGTCTTGTCGAAGACGGGGTCGGCCACCGGACCGAGATGGCACTCGACGCAGATCGTCGCATAGAGCTTGCGGCCGTTCTCGACGCGCGCTGTCTTGATCTTCCAGGCCTCGTCGTCGGGGAACAGCTTCTCCGGCCATTTCGGCGACGTCAGACCGCCGAATGCAGGCGTCGTGGTGGCGAACGGGTCGGGGCCGCGCAGCATGTCCTCGATGTGCAGCAGGTTTTCGACCGCCATCGACGAGCGCCAGAGGCGGTTGCTCGCCGGCTCGGGCGAAAAGTTGATTTCCGCAGACACGCCCAGCGCCTCGCCGGCATTGCGGATCAAAGGCTGCGCGATCGAGCCGTCATACTGAGCCCAGGAAAACCAGGGCACGGTCCAGATCGGCGGATAGGAGACCGGCGCGTCGATGGCCTCTTGATTGCCGAGCATGTTCGGCAGTCCGCTGATCGCCATGTCGAGATAGAAGACCTGGTTGCCGATGCGGTTCAGCGCATCGAGCCGGCCGAAGCCCTCCATGGTCTCGGTCTGTCCCTTGGCCGCGATTGCAGTCTGGTAGTTCTTGGCCTGCATCGTGAGGGCGAAGTCGGTGGCAGCCTTCAGCCCCTTCTTCAAGGTCTCGCGTTCGGCGTCGGTCGCATTGGGCCCGAGCACCCGGTCGGCGAAGCGCGAGAAGCGACCGGGCACATATTGCGTGAAGAGCATCGCAAAGCCCATCGCCTCTTCGAGCTTGCGCAGGTCGACCATGCCGGGGCCGCCGTCGAAGCGGACGCTCACGCCCTTGTAGTGGATGCTGCCGGTGTGACAGGCCGCGCAGGTCAGGCCGATCTTGTCGGGCTCGGGCGCGCCGTTCGCCGGATTGGTGACGCCGCTGAGCCGCGCAAAGCCGACCGGCAAACCGCCTTCATTGCCGGCTGGGGTCGGCTTCAGCCCGGCCGGAAGCGCGGGGGCGATGTCGGTCTTGGCGGTCGCGTTGGGGCCGTAGCCGAACGGCTGCAGCGCGCTGGGCTCGCCGTCGACGCTTTTCGGGCTCGGGATGAAGCCGAAGCGTTCGAGATAGGCGGTATCGGAGATCAGGCCAGGCGTACCGAACAGCGACAGATAAGGCTGCTCCATCGCCATGAACCAATTGTAGGGGATCGGGAAGGTCGCCGTGCCCTGGGTCACGTGATGGAACCAATGCCGGTCCTTGGTGGTCCAGCCCTGGTCGAGCCAGTAGGCCGCCTGGGTCGGCTGGGTCTGGGGCAGGGCCGGTGGGATCAGGGCGGCAGCCTTCGCCGGCAGCACCGCGCTCAGCCTGTCGCTGACCGCGTCGGGAGCGGCGACCCACGCCAGGAACAGCACGACGGCTGCGGCGATGGCTCCGCCGAGCAGTGCCTTGCCGATCCGCATGATGATGTTGGCGGGCTGCGGCTTAGCGGTCAGACGTGCCACGATGCGCTGCGGAAGGCGACGCTCGACGAACAGGGTGCGGACCTCGGCAACCGACAGATAGCGGTTGTCGCCGTCGCCCTTGCCGATCACGCGCAGCAGCACCGGCCATTCGCCCTGCATCAACAGGGGATAGTACCAGCGCGCTTTGTCGCCGTCGCGCTTCAGATTGGCCTTCATGAAGGTCTGGATCTGCGCCGCGTTCAGGCCGCGCTCGGTGCCGCCATTGGGATCGGGATAGTCGCTGCCGAAACTCGCAAACCGGTCGATCTCCGCGGGGTGAACATCTGCCTTTGCATCGAGGATGCGCGAGCCGCCGCCATGCTTGTCGAGTGGCCCGTTGCGCAACTCGTCGAGATCGGCGCCGGAGAACAGGCTTTTCAGCAGGCGCAGCGGCGACAGACCATTGGCGATCAGCGCGACTCCGAACGTCTCGATCCCGACGATACGCTTCTTGAATCCCGTCTCGCCGCTCGCCGCCTCGATCCGGGCGGAGATCGTCTTGAGCGGCACGGTGTGGCCATCCACAAAGCCGCCAGCCACGAGGGCCCGGAGAAAAGGACAGGGATTGTCGGGCGACACCGGAATCTGTCCCGGCAGGGCGTCACGGACGCGGGCGCGATCTTTTTGCATCGAATGACATCCTTGGAATGCAGCGAGTCATGAAAACGAGACGACGGAAACGGAAATGTCGCTTGAAGACCGGCGCGGAAGCGCGGACCAAGCGACGCATTCTCAACGCTACAATGCAATCATGAATGATGGCGTAACTTGCAGTCGTGTCAACTACAGGTCGTCAGCCGTGCGTCGACTGCGCGCTGCCCGTGCCGAATTTCGCCTTGGTCTCTATCAAGGTCAGCTTCGTCAGGGGGATGCCAGCCTTCACGAGCCCGTCGCGGTAATGCGCGATGTCGGCCGGATTGCGCCAGCGCAGATTGCTTATCAGCCGTTCGACGGTCATCCAGGGATAAGCGCGCAGGAAGCCTGTGACTGCGTCAGCGGCCTCCGCCGTCCGGTCGAGCTGAGCCAGGGCGGCGGCCTGGATCGAAAGGCACTGCAGGTGGTTGGGATTCTGGTAGTGCGACTCGCGTGCCCAGGACAGCGCCGCGTCGTATTGTCCGAGCAGATAATGGCTGAAGGCGCTCAACACCGACCATTGATAACGCGGATCACTGTTGCCGCGCTGGGCGGCGACCGAGAACAGGTCGACGGCTTCGCGATGATTGCCTTTCACGAAGTGACAGACGCCGAGCACGCCACGGGCACCCATGTCATAGGAGTTCAGCCGCAACGCCTTTTCGGCAGCCTCGGTGCCGGCCTCCACATGACCCTGCATGGCATGGACGTAAGCCAGCAACGAGTAGGAGAAGGACGCCCGCGGATCAAGACGAACGCTGGCTTCGGCCAGCGCCATGGCCTCGTCCCACAATTCGCGCGTGTTCCTGATCCAGCCGAAGTGAATGCCCTGCAGCAGGATCGTCCCCAGATAAGCATGGGCGATCGCGAGCCCCGGGTCGAGGGCAATGGCTTCGCGAAACAGGGCGATCGAACGCTCGTAATCCGATTTTGTGGGCCGATAATAATGCGAAAGCCCACGCAGGAACCGGTCCCAGGCGGTGAGATCGGTGTTGAGGAGGCGAACCGGCACCGAGGCCTCGGCGCGGTAGATCTCCGGAATCAGCGCGGTGCACAGGTTGGCGGTGATGTCGTCCTGCACCGCGAACAGATCGCCGATGTTGCGGTCATAGCGCCCGACCCACAGCTGCTCCCCGCTTTCCGGCGTGATTAACTCCGCGTTGACCCTGACCTTGCTGCCGGCACGCCGGACGGACCCCTGGATCAGGTAGGTCGCGTCGATCTCCCTGGCGATCAGGCGGGCGCTCAGTCCCGCCTTCTTGAACACGAAGGTGGAGTTCCGGCTGAGCACCCGGAAGAAGGATTGCAGTGACAGCGCGTGGATCAGGTCTTCGGCCAGGCCGTCGGAGAAGTAATCGTCGCTCTCGTCGCTCAGATTGACGAAGGGGAGCACGCCGACAATGGCCGTTCGATATTGTGGCGGCAGCCCGGAGGTCGAGCGAGGTTCCCGCCCCTTGTCTGCCCCCGGGGCCCAGGTCCAGACGTGGATCGTTTCCTCGATATTCTTGAAGCGGAACGGGCCGCCGTCGACGAACACGACCTTGAGGTGCTTGCTGGCTTCCAGATAGGCTTTCTCGGAAACCGCAATTCCTCCCGGCTGGGCCGCCGCCTCCAGGCGCACGGCTGTGTTGACCCCGTCGCCGAACACTTCGCCTTCGTCGACGATGATGTCGCCCATGTTCACGCCGATCCGGAACTGCATGACCCGGTCGGCCGGCAGGTGAGAGTTTCGCTCGGCCATCAGCTGCTGCATTTCGACCGCAGCTTCGATGGCGCCGACGACGCTCGGAAATTCCACCAGAAATCCGTCGCCCGTGCTTTTAACCACACGGCCGCCATGATTGAGAACAATCGGATGAATGGCGCTGCGATGGGCTTTGAAGGCGGCGTGGGTTCCGGCCTCGTCGGCGCCCATCATCCGCGCATAACCGGCCACATCGGCACAGACAATGGCGGCCAGTCGTCTCTCCATTGCTTCCTCGCTCTCACCTTGGGCGATACCACGACATTCCTACTGAAATCCATGATTTTGGGTCAAAAATCCGCAGGACATATGGCCGCGCAGCCGCGCGGCTCGCAATTAGACCTATTTCAAGCCTGCCTTCATCAGCCCGTCGCGATAATGGGCGATATCGCGCTGGTTTTTCCAGCGAATATTCTTCATGTGGCGGTCCAGCGTCAGCCAGGGGTAGCGCTCGCCCAGGACGCCGATGGCCTGACGCGCCTGGTCGGTCTCGCCCAGCTGTGCCAAGGTCGCAGCCCGAATTGTCAGCGCCTGGAGATGATTCGGGTAGAGGAACAGCTCCTCGCGGGCCCAGGACAGCGCCGCCTCGTAGCGGTCGAGCAGGTAATGGCTGTAAGCGTTCAGCGCCGGCCATTGATAGCGGGGATCGCTGTTGCCGCGTTGGGCGGCGACGGAGAACAGCTCGATCGCCTTTTGATGCTCGCCGATGACCATGTGGCAGAGGCCGAGAACCCCTCGAGCGCCGCTGTCATAGGCGTTCAGCTCGGTGGCCTTGCGGGCGGCCTTCAGGCCCTCGTCATGGGCGCCCTCCATCGCATGAATGAAAGCCAGAATGGCGTAGGAAAAGGACGAGCGCGGGTCGAGCCGCACGCCGGACAGCGCCAGAGCCAGGGCCTCGTTCCAGAGCTCGCGCGATCCCTTGATCCAGCCAAAGCTGATTCCCTGCATCAGGATGGTCGCAAGATAGGCATGCGCGATGCCCAGCGTCGGATCGAGCGCAATGGCTTCGCGAAACAGCGCGATCGATCTCTCATAATCGGTCTTGGTAGGACGATAATAGTGCGACAGGCCTCTCAGGAAGCGATCCCATGCCGTCGCATCCGTCGTCTGCGACCGGGTCGGCACGGACGCCTCCGCGCGATAAATCTCAGGCATCAGCGCGGCGCACAGGCTGGTGGTGATCTCGTCTTGCAGCGTGAACAGGTCGCCCATGTCGCGGTCGTAACGGCCGGTCCACAGCTGCTCGCCCGTCTCGGGCGCGATCAGTTTCGCCGTCACGCGGATCTTGGCATCGGAGCGACGGACTGTGCCTTGGATCAGATAGGTGGCGTCGATCTCGCGGGCGATCAGGCGAGGGCTGAGCCCGCGGTCGCGGAACGCGAAGGTCGAGGTGCGGCTGAGGACGCGAAAGAAGGATTGCAGCGACAGCGCGTGAATGAGGTCGTCGGCCAGCCCATCGGCGAGATATTCGTCGGCGGCGTCGGCGAGGTTCACGAAGGGCAGAACGCCGACAATGGCTGTCCGATAGTTCAGTGAGCCGGAACTGCCTCGGGAGCCATCCTGCTTGCCCGTCTCGCCCCCCGCCGTCCAGGTCCACACCTGCATCGGTTCTTCAATGGTTTTGAGGCGGACGACGCCGGAATCAGTGAGGCTGACAGAGAGATGCTTGCTGGCCTCATCATGGGCCCTGGCAGAAACCGCGACGCCGCCGGGCGGCGCGACGGCCTCCAGGCGGACAGCAATGTTGACGCCTTCTCCGAACACCTCCTCCTCGTCGATGATCACCTCGCCAATGTGGATGCCGACGCGGAAGCGCATGTTGCGTTCCGCCGGCAGGTCGGCGTTGCGGTCGGCCATCAGGGACTGCATGTCGAGGCCGAATTGAACGGCATCGACGACGCTTGCGAATTCGAGCAGGAAGCCGTCGCCGGTGTGTTTGACGATGCGTCCGGCGTGGTTGAGGATCAGGGGGTGGATGGCGGCGCGGTGGGCCTTGAAGGCGGCATGGGTGCCGGCCTCGTCAATTCCCATCATCCGCGAGTAGCCGGCGACGTCAGCGCAAACGATGGCGGCCAGGCGTCTATCCATCACGTCGTGCTCCCGCCTCGCGCATACCACGCCAGGTGCGGCCAAATCCATTTCTTTTCCGGGGGCAATGACGCCAGCTTGAACGATCACCTCGAAAACAGCAATGATCATTCAGTCTCGGTGAGACAAACTGTTAGGAAATGTTCAACCATGCTGGGAATTCACGATCCGCTGCTGTTCCTGCTATCCGGTCTGGTGCTGAACATGACCCCTGGTCCGGACACGGCCTATATCGTCGGTCGTAGCGTTCAGATGGGATGGCGCGGAGGCGCTGCGGCCGCCCTCGGCATCAGCACGGGCTGCCTGGTCCACGTCTTTGCAAGCGCGATCGGCCTGTCGGCGCTGCTGATGGCATCGGCCACCGCCTTTGCGGCCGTGAAGTGGGCAGGAGCGGCCTATCTCGTCTATCTCGGCTTCACACAATTGTTCGCGCGCCCGCCGGCCGCTGCTGCCGAGGCGGACGCCCCGGCCGTTGCTGCCGACGCATCGTTACGCCAGGTGTTCTGGCAGGGCGCGCTCACCAACGTTCTCAATCCGAAGGTCGCGATGTTCTTCCTGGCCTTCATCCCGCAATTCGTCGTCGCCGATGCGTCCCACAAGCCCGTCGCCTTTCTGCTGCTCGGCACGATCTTCATCGTCAACTCGACGCTGTGGTGCCTCGGCGTTGCCGCCGTGGCGGCGCGAACCGCGCGCCGGGTCCGGCGATCATCGGCGCTGGTCTGGATCAATCGGGCGATCGGCGGCCTGTTCGTCTATCTCGGTGTCCGCATCGCCCTGCTGGAAGCGCGCTGATCACCATGTGAGCTCGATAAGGGCGCTCCCGGCGAGATAGAGACCGAGCAAAACCATCGCGATCAGGAAAACACGGCGAAAGGCTTCGGCAGGCAATCGCGCGCGCGCTGCCTGGCCCATGGCCATGCCGAGGAACGCGCTGATCATGGCGACCGTACCGGGCAAGGCGATCGCCGTGCTGAGCAGGCCGGAATTCGTCAGGTTGAACGCGAGTGTGAGGGTGGCGATCGTGAAGAAGACCCCGAGCGCCTGGACCAACTCGTCCTTTTCGAGCCCGATCGCCTGCATGTAGGGCACCGAGGGCACCACCTGCACGCCGGTGGCGGCCGAGATCAGCCCGGTCAGGAGGCCAACGATCCCGCCCACCCACTTCTCGTGCGGGCGAGCGACCTTGAAGGCGAGCCGAGTGAGACCGAGCGTGGCATAGACCGTCAGCAGCACGCCGAGTGCGACGTTGCCATAGCGGGTCGAGCCGTGGCTGAGAGCTCCGGCATTGAGGCAGATCCCGATCGCGGTGCCTGCCATCAGCGGCCAAAGCCGCTTGGCGATATCGCGAAGATAGGGACCGGCGAAGGTCTGCCAGATGTTGGTGATGACCGCGGGAACGATGACGATCGCCAGTGCCCGGCCAGGCGGCATGGCGATGGCGAGCAAGCCGACCGAAATGGTCGGCAGGCCGAGGCCGAGGGCCCCTTTGACGAAGCCGGCGAGCGTCAGCGCGAACGCGATGAAGATAAGAAGCGGATCGGTCATGGGGCGACATTGACCAACCCGTCCCTGCAGCACAATGTGGAGCTTACGGAGCCTGCCTTCGGAAATGACTGAGGCTGGATCGGATATGCGCTTTGATCTGGTTGACCTGAAGCTGTTCATCGCGGTCGCCGAGGCCCGCAGCATCACTGGCGGGGCCGATCGCGCCCATCTGGCGCTCGCGTCGGCCAGCGCCCGCATCAAGGGGCTTGAAGAGGCGTTCGGCATCGCGCTGTTCAAGCGTGGGCGCCGCGGTGTCGCTCTGACGGCGGCCGGTGAAAGCCTGCTCGATCATGCTCGCCTCATCATCGCCAATGTCGAGGCCATGCAGGGCGATCTGATGGGCTTTGCGTCGGGGCTGCGGGCCAATGTGCAACTGCTCGCCAACACGGTTGGTCTCGCCGAGCATCTGCCGCGCGCACTGGCGGCGTTCCTGCGCGAGCATCCGGACATCAATGTCGATGTAGAGGAGCGCGAAAGCACGGACATTGCGGAAGCGATCGTATCCGGCAGAGCCGACCTCGGTGTCGCGGCAGAGCATGCGCTCCCCGACACCATCGAGCGCTTCGCCTTCGGCGAGGACCGGCTGATCCTGGTGGCCGGCCGCCGGAGCCCGTTCGCCGGCCGCCGTCAGATCGATTTCAGCGAGACCGCCGGGCAGGACTTCATCGGCCTGACCCAGGGAACAGCGCTCAACGCCCATATCGGCAGGCATGCGGCGCGGCTCGGCATCCGTCAGCATGTCCGGGCGCGCCTGCGCGATTTCGATGCCATCTGCCAGATGGTGGCGGCCGGTGTCGGCATCGCCGTCGTGCCCGAGGCGGCCGCACGCCGCTGCGCGCGATCGATGCCGATCAGCCTCATCATGCTACGGGATGCCTGGTCCAATCGCAGGCTGGTGATCTGTGCCCGCAGCTTCAAGGCGCTGCCGCGCCCAGCCAAGCTGCTCGTCGATCATCTGCGCAAGACGGCCATCTGATCGGTCTATGCCGCGCGGACCGTCTCGAGGAAACGGCCGACCTCGAGCTTGAGGCGGTTGCTCTCCTCCGAGAGCGATTGCGCCGCCGACAGCACCTGGGCCGACGCGGAGCCGGTCTCGGTGGCGCCGTGCTCGACCTCGACGATGTTGTCGGAGACGCGCTGCGTCCCCTGCGCCGTGTGCTGCACATTGCGCGAGATCTCCTGGGTCGCCGCGCCCTGCTGCTCGATGGCGGCCGCAATGGTCGCTGAAATCTGCGACAGCCGCTCGATCGTGCTGGAGACTTCGCGGATGACATCGACGGACTCCGCAGTGGCCGATTGAATGCTCGCGATCTGCTGGCCGATTTCTCCGGTGGCCTTTGCGGTCTGTTCGGCCAGCGCCTTGACCTCGGCGGCGACCACGGCGAAGCCGCGGCCGGCTTCGCCGGCACGTGCCGCCTCGATCGTGGCATTGAGCGCGAGCAGGTTGGTTTGGCCGGCGATGGTGTTGATGAGCTCGACGACGTCGCCGATGCGTGTTGCCGCTCTCGACAACTCGCCGACCCGCTCATTGGTGCGGCGGGCCTGGCCGACCGCCTCGCCGGCGATGCGAGCCGATTCCTGCACCTGACGGCTGATCTCGGTGACGGAGGCCGACAGCTCCTCGGTGGCTGACGCGACCGACTGCACGCCGGCCGCGGCTTCCTCGGAGGCCGACGCGACGGCCGTCGCCAGCGATTGGCCGTGCTGGGCGTTCCGGGTCAGGGTCGTCGCCGAAGCTTCGAGCTCGGTCGAGGCGGAGGACACCGTCTCGATGATCTCGCCGACCGCCGTCTCGAAGCTCTGGGCAAGCGCCGCCATGTCCGCCTTGCGCTGCTGCGCGAGCCGCTTTTCGACCTCGGCCTGCTCGGCGCGCAACCGCTCGGTCTCGATCATGTTGGTCTTGAACACCTCGACGGCGCCGGCCATCTCGCCGATTTCGTCACGGCGGCCGACGCCGGGAATCCGGATCGAAGCGTCGCCCCCGGCAAGCCGCGTCATGGCCTGCACCATGTTGCGGATCGCGGTGGAGATGCCGCGGCCGATCAGGAAGGATACGCAACCGACCAGGATCAGCGACAGGCCGAGCGTGATCAGCATGCCACGCTTGACATTATGGCCGGTCTCGGCCTCGGCGGCCTGCGCCGACGTATAATGTTGCGCGACGGTGTTGCCGATCTCGGCGATGACGGGCTCGATCTCGGCGAAAGCCTTGGACATCGCGGCACTGTGGCGCGCCGCCTCCTGCGACCCGTCCGCCCAGGACAGGAAATCCTTCTGATATTTGTCCAGCTTCTGGTTGATTTCCGCCTTGGTCGCGGCTGCGATATCGGCGCTGGCGATGGCCTTGGCGAATTCGGCTGCCGTCGTCTTGAGCTCCGCGACATATTTCGGGTCGCGACGCAGCATGAAATCCTTCTCATGCCGGCGCAGCATCAGCATGCCGCTTGTGAGCCTGGGGTCGTTGACCTCTTTCAGCTTGGCTTCGATGTCATGCACGGCCGAGCGCAGCGAGCCCGACAGGCCGAGGGTCTCGTTGAGGCCGAGACGAATCTCGGCCTGCTCGGTGGCACCGAATTCAGTGCTGTATGTCGAAAATCCCTGCCTGACCGTGTCGATCCTGGCGCCGAGGGCTGTGTCGCCGAGCGCGCGGCTGGTGGTCCGAAGCGCATCGAGCTCGCGTGTGATGCCGGCACTCAGCTCGGTATGCCGCGCGGTGTATTTCTGGTCACGGCGGAGCAGGAAGTCCTTTTCGGCGCGGCGCGCTTCGAGCAGATCGTTGAGGAGCTTCTGGTTGAGATCGGCGGCGGCGCGGGCCTTTTCGGCCAGCTGCCGCGAGGCCTCCTGCGACGTCGCGCCGATCAGGTAGATTGCGCCAAAAACGGCGACGGCAGCCACCCCGATCAGCGCGATGGCCATGATCTTGTGCGTCAGCCGGAAGTTGATGCGGGCCATCGAAAATGCCTTCCTGGAATCAATGTTCATCCGCGCAATGCCGCGGGTACTCGTCAAATTTGAAAAAAATTTAGGGACACGCGGTCAATGCGCAGTTAACAATGTATCGTAACGTGCGTTCTCCGTAATTCTACGCGACGAGCCGAAGCTCAATCTCCCGACTCGGTCTGCAATCGCTTGATTGCAGTCGATCTCGTCATCCCGCAGCCAAACGCTTCAATGCCGCCTCGTGCACGCGCTTGTCGCCGGCGGCGATGATACGCCCGCCATTCTGCGCCGGGCCGCCGTCCCAGTCGGTGACGATTCCACCGGCGCCATTGATGATCGGGATCAGGGCGGCGATGTCGTAGGGCTTGAGCTCGGTCTCGATAACGAGATCGAGATGGCCGGCGGCCAGCATGCAATAAGAGTAGCAGTCGCCGCCATAGCGCGACAGCCGGACCTCGGATTCGGCGCGCGCGAAGGCGGCCCGATCGGCGTCGTTCATCAGCAATGGGCTGGTCGTGTAGCAGACGGCGTCCTGCAGCCGCTCGCAGCGGCGCACCGACAGCCGGCGCTCTCCGGCAGCATTCCTGTAATTGGCCGAACCATTGTCGCCGGCAAAGCGCTCGCCGATGAACGGTTGATGCATCATGCCGAACACCGGGATGCCCTTGTGCAGCAGCGCGATCAGCGTGCCCCAGATCGGAAAGCCGGCAATGAAGGATTTGGTGCCGTCGATCGGATCGAGCACCCAGACATAGTCGGCATCCTCGCGCTCATTGCCGAATTCCTCACCGACGATGCCGTGCTGCGGGAAGTTCGCCTTGATCAGGCGGCGCATCACCGCCTCCGCGGCGCGGTCGGCCTCGGTGACGGGATCGAAATCGTGCCGGCTGCTCTTGTTGTCGACCGAGAGCGAGGTCCGGAAGAACGGCAGGATGGTTTCGCCCGAGGCGGTCGCCAGGCGACCGATAAAGGCTGAGAAGTCGATGACCGTCACAACGCGTCCTTCAGGTGCAGGGAATCGGAAGACGATGAGCCGGTTATGCCTATCTCAAAGCCGCCGGCCGCGCATCCGGAGATGGAACGGCGACCTGGCATCTTGGATATCGTTTGGTGAGCAGCGGTTTCGCAAGCCAGCGGGTTTGCGGTCGAGGGGGGCCAATCGAAACCGAAATCGAAACACGCTGGGGAATTTTCGATTGATCAGACTTTTTGATGAACCTATTGACATCTCAAATGAAAATCCGGCTTGGGTCGCGTTGAGCGCAACCCCGCCTATGTTTTTTTGCATGGGAATCGAGAGAAAAACCCTTGCGTTTTGTGCAGCGCGGCCGCATATTGTTGCGGTGCGGTAGCGCTTCGCGTTATCGCTGCCCTCCTTGGGCGTTTCCTCCCTAGACTTGGGCCGCTTGTCATTCAAGCGGCCCTTTTTTTTGCACGCAGCTCAGGCGCGATCTGACGCTGTCTCCGCCGCTTATTCGGCCGCAGCCTGGAACGGGCCGAGATCGTCGAGCGGCACGGTCGCGAGCACCTCGGCGAGAACGGTGAGATCCGACGCGACCTGCGCGAAACGGGGTCCGCGCTCACGCCGTCGCTCGTCCATGTAGATCGCGCGGTTGAGTTCGATCTGGATCGCGTGCAGGCCGCTCGCCGGATTTCCATAATGCTCGGTAATGAAGCCGCCGGCGTAGGGCTTGTTGCGGCCCACCGAATAGCCGAGGCGGCCGAGCACATCCTCGAACAGGTTCGGCAGCAGCGCCGCGCAGCTCGTGCCGTAGCGATCGCCGATCACCATGTCCGGCCGCCGCGGCTCGTCGCGCGACACGCCGACCGAGGGCATCGAGTGACAATCGACCAGGATGACGGTGCCGAATTGCTGGTGCACCCGGTTGATCAGCCGGCGCAGAGCGCGGTGATAAGGTTTGTAAAGCGTCTCGATGCGGTGCAGCGCCTCGTCGACGTTGAGGCGATCGCGATAGATCTCTTGGCCGTCGCCGACCACCCGGGGGATGGTGCCGAGGCCGCCGGCCACGCGCATGGAGCGGGTGTTGGCGAAGCTCGGCAGCCGGCCGGTGAACATGCGCGGATCGAGCTCATAGGGCTCGCGGTTGACGTCGACATAGCAGCGCGGAAAATGCACCCGGACGGTCGGAAAGCCGCGCGCCAAGAGGTCTGCGATCAGCTCGTCCATGAACGAATCTTCGGACCGCCGCAGGGTCGGAAGATCGATTCGGGACGCCCTGAGGAACTCGTCGGGATAGACCGAACCGGAATGGGGCGAATTGAAGATGATGGGCGCGCGCCAAGTGGCAGGCTCCATGATCTCGAACGGCGGCAATTCGCCATCAAACTCCGTCATCGCTGGGCGCCGTCCCCTTGGTCACGTCCGTTGATGCGCCGGTATGCTCCGGCCGAAAAGCGCTGGAGAACGCGAGCCACTGCTCTCTGCCAAACGGCATCTTCGATAATCCCGGCCGATCTGCCAAGTGGCAAACAAGGAAAAAGTTCATCTTCGGTTTGGAACAACTCTGAGCTGGCGACGATCTCTGGCAGAAGAAACCCGGTCGGCCCTCAAATTGCCTTGTCGATGTCCGATCAGAAAGCACAATCTTTCACCCGAAATTTACCGCCCGTCAGGCTTAGTGGCGGCAACGCTCCGCTCTCACCCGGACCAGACGACTCCCCGCCATGCACAAAATCCTGCTCGCCGAAGACGACAACGACATGCGCCGCTTCCTGGTCAAGGCATTGGAAAATGCCGGGTTCCAGGTCTCGCCCCACGACAATGGCATGTCGGCCTATCAGCGGCTGCGCGAGGAGCCGTTCGAGATGCTGTTGACCGACATCGTGATGCCGGAGATGGACGGCATCGAGCTGGCGCGCCGCGCCTCCGAGCTCGACCCGGACATCAAGATCATGTTCATCACCGGCTTCGCCGCGGTGGCCCTGAACTCCGATTCGGAGGCCCCCAAGAACGCCAAGGTGCTGTCCAAGCCGGTCCACCTGCGCGAGCTGGTCAGCGAGGTCAACAAGATGCTGGCGGCCTGAGCCGCCGGCGGCGGTCGCAGGCTTGCGGATTATTCCCATTTTTGCCTGTTTGCGTCCTTGCCTGCCTGCGTGGGAGCCGATATAGGAGCCCCCACCCGACGAGACCTCTTGGGTTTAGGGCACGTAGCTCAGCGGGAGAGCACTACCTTGACATGGTAGGGGTCACAGGTTCGATCCCTGTCGTGCCCACCACTCTTCAGACCACCGTCTGATTTGATTGAGCTTTTTGCTCGATCTCCCTCGCCCAGTTTATTGGTGAGGGGATAGACGCTCGTTTTATGCGTTCGTGGAGCCGGTTCGTTCGAGCTCTGCAACGCCGCCATACGCAAGCTTCTTGCGATTGGCCTTCCTCGTGCAATGGCTCGGGATCCGACGCTCGGTCCATCCGAAGATCGCGTCCCGCTCGGCTTCAGTCGCGCCGTTCTCTGCTGCGACGCTCGCGGCCGCCTTGCGCGGCGCGTGAGCGGATCGGTTCATCAGCCCGGTAGCCACGCAGTTCACCTCGCAGCATCCTGCCGTGCGAATGGATGGTTGCGTGTGTTGGCTAGTCACCGGAGCTCATTCGCGGCGTGGCTCGTCCCCGGCGGAAGCGGAGGCGCGCCCCTGGCGGATAAGCGCGCGCGAGCTGGTTATGCTCGATCCGGTGCTGCACCATGTCCCGACGGGTTTGACGTTCGTCAAGCGTGAGGATCAGATCCGAGCATGGCTTGGTCGAGCAAAGCAGCAGGAAGCCGGCTTCGGCGTCCTCGGCGTAGACCGTCAGCGCATCCGAGCGGTCGACCTTGCCCGACACCAGGCGCGCGGCGCATGCGAGGCACCAGCCCTGTTCGCAGATGTAGGGGCTCTCGATACCGGCGTCGATCATGCTGTAGAGCAGATATTCGTCGGATGCGGCGTCGAATGTGAACGTGCCGTCCGGGCGTTCCAGCCGGATGCGAAACCGCCTGGCGCCGCCTTCATCGATCATGGCCGAGAGCTCCGTCATCGCTTACCAGCGGCTGTCGGGCAACGCGACCTCGCCGATGCGGCCGGTTGCGTAGCAATGCGCAGCAACGATGATGCGTGCCGCAACCGCCATCTCACCGTCGTCGCGCGGCGCGTAGATGACGAGGCTCTGCGGCGGCACGGCACCGGCCATGTAGCGTGCGAAGGGATGCACCGTGCCCCAGCCCTTGGCCACAATCTTCTGCCCCCATTCCGGCCGCAGCGTCAGGTGCAGCGAGCCATCGGGGCGGACGATGAGCCACACCGGCGGGACGATGAAGGCTTCCGGCTGGCCCATGGCATGGCTGTCATCGAGCGCGAAAGCGCGCCCTGCCGCGTTGAGCGGCGCTGCCACCTCGGCGACGCCGGCCAGCGCACATGCGCATGAGGCGAGCTGCGCTGCGTAGCCGACGGGCGAGGTGTCGTCGAGCTGGACGCAGGGCCATGCCGGTGCCAGCCGAGGCGCATCGCCGGGACGCGCGGCGAGGCGGCGCAGGCCCGGCGCCATCGCCCAGATGGGTAGCGCGCCGCGCCAGCCTGTCCTAGCCGAAGCTGTCATAGTGAACCTGCGTGATCGGAACATCGGCACTGCGCAGCAGCGACTTGACCGCGTCGACCATGATCGGCGGCCCAGCCACGTAGAACTCGGCGGCGGCCGGATCGGGGATCGTGGCCTTGATCGCATCAGTGACGAAGCCGGCTGCGTGCGGCCAGCCGGATGGGGCGTTCTCGACCACGGGCAGATAGCGCGCCTGAGCGATCCGTGCGATGACCGCTCGCAGCACGTCGTGGGCGGCAAGATCCGCCGGCCCGCGCGCGCCGTAGATGACGTCCACGGGCGAGCCGAAATCGAGGCGCGCCTCCGCCGCCTCACGCATCATGGCCAGGATCGGCGCGATGCCCGTGCCTCCCGCCACGAACACCTTGCGACCCGGCCGACGCCGCAATGTACAGGTGCCGAAAGGGGCCTCGATCGTGATCACGGCGCCAGGAGCCAACGCCGCGAGTGCGTTGCTGCCCGTGCCGCCGTCGTAGCGTCTGGCGATGAACTGCAGGAGGTTGCCGCCCGGCAGATTGCTCATCGAATAGCAGCGCCGCAGGTCCGCCCCGAGATGCAGAATCGCATACTGACCCGGCCGGAAATCGATCGGCTCAGCCGTTTCGAAGCTGAACTGCCGAACCTCCGGCGCGAGATCGACAACGTCGCGCAGGATGGCCTGTCGCTCGACGCAGCCGGGCGCCGGCATGGACCAGGCGCCGGGACCGCGGGCGATGGTGACCTCCGACGTCGCGCGGGATTGACACGCCAGGATGCGGTTGCGTCGTGCGTCGCGCGGATTGACGGCCGGTGCACCTGGAAAGATCAGATCGACCTGACCGGCGACGAGCGTCACCTTGCAGGTGCCGCAGCTCCCCCAGCCGCATTCATAGGGGAGTGCGACGCCCGCGCGACGCGCCGCCTGAAGGATCGTTTCATGGTCGGCCATGTCGATCGCGATACCGTCGGGCTCGATGCGGAGTTGCCGTGTCATCAACGCCATCCTTCCGGCCTGGGCGGTCGGTGCAACATGCCGAGCGGCGCTGCCAAACTACAGGCCGCAATCGGCGATCAGCCTCGCCTGGGCGGTCATGGTCCGGTCGAGGATGGTCCGTGCGCTGTCGGCGCCGGGCGCTGCCGAAAGTGCCTCGCTCAGGCTGCGCGCGGCGCGCTCGCCGAGTGGTATCCACTTCGCGACCCATTCTTGCAGCAGAACGGCATGTGCGGGCATCTTGCCAGTCGCATAGCGTACCAGCGCCTTGGTGGTCTCGACTGCATAGGCTTCGTCGTAGTTGCGGAAGTCGTCGTGCAGCAGCGCCAGCAGGTCATCGTCATTTGCCCGCGCCAGATCGGCAATCTCGCGATTGAAGATGTGGTCGAAGATCGGTCGCAGCACGAGATTGCGGGAGACGAAGGCTTCGCCCCAATCGTAGGTGATCAGCTGCTTCTCGATCAGCTCGCGCAGGCCCTGCCACTCCGGCCCCTGTGTCCAGATCGTCCGGGCGATGCCGCTATCGGCGAGCTCCGGGCGTCCGGTGTCGAGCGCGAGCGCCTTGGCGAGGTAGGCCTGGCGCTGCACGCGGCGCATTTCATTGCCCATCTGGAAGTAGAAGGTGTTGGTGACGAAGGCCGAGGGCGCCATCTGCGCGACATAGGCCGCGCTCATCTGCATCGCATGGCCGGGAAACCGGACCGGCAGATAGGTCTGGCCGAGAAAGTCGAGCCACGCCGCAGGAAGCTTGCGGTAGCTGTCCTGGCGCTCGAACTCATCGATCAGATTGTCGCAGTAGACCTCACGATCCTTCTGGTCGCCAATATAACGGCGATAGGTGTAGGTCAGGGGATCGCGATAACCCTCCCAATCGTCCAGCATCAGTTTCGAGCCTTCGCGATGCCTGAGATAGAACTGGTTGATCGACCAGTTCTCGGATAGCTCGAACGGTGCCGGCGCCCGCCGGAAATGACTGTGGAACTTGTACGTGACGGCCTCGTACTCCGAGGGCAGCCGGCGTTCGGTCCACAGGCTCCAGGTCTTCTTCTGCTTGCGCGCAGCCGGCTTCGCGGTCATTGCGGTCATGAACGTGTCCTCCCTGGATTTTCTAAGTGTGGATGGACCAGACCCACTCGTCGTCCATCGATTCGAGCCGACCGCCGAACGACACCAGGCTGGGCTCGATCTCGGCCAGCCGGAACGGTCGCCCCAGCGCCGCCTGCATGCTCTTCTGCGTCAGGCGGAAGTTTCGGTCCGCCTGGATGCGGACGTAGCCGCCGCGGTCCTCGACGACGATCTCGACATCGGGGTTGTCCTGCTCGCTCGCCGCGATCACAGCGTCGATAATGTCTTCGTCGACGCCCCGGATGACGGGCCCGACCAGTTTCGGTGTTGCTGTCGTGGTCATGGGGTTGTCCTATGCGTCCTGCTCGGTCTTATGGCGCAGGCGGCGCAGCCGTCCGTCGTTGGGCACGCCGACCAGAATGGCTTCACCGTCCTTCTTCACGGCGTAGCGAAAGAGGCGGCAATCCCGCGGGTTGAGTCCGCGGCCGTCATCCATGCTGAACTCCCACTCGTGGGCCGAGCAGGTGATGGTGCCTGCTTCGAAATCGACCTTGCCGTCGGCCAGCAGGATTTCCTGATGCGGACACATGCCCTGGAAGCAGCGCAATTCGCCGCCGGGCAGATGCATCACGATCACTTCCTCGCCGTCGACCTCGACGCCGATGAAATCGCCTTCCCAAAGATCGTCCAAGGTTGCGACCTGCACCCATGTCACGTCGGCATGGTCAGACATAGGCCACCTCGATCCAATCCATCGGCTGGATGCCGGACTGCGCCACCGTGATCGCGGAAGGCAGCTCCTTGCCGTTGTGGTAGACGCATTTCGACGCGTTCTTCTCGGCGACGCGCAGTCCGACCGCATGCTGGGCGACCTTGTCGGCCACGACGCTCATGGTGTCGCCGTCGTCGACGGGGACCAGCAGGACGACGAAATCGCCACGAAAATTGGCTTGGAGCGGGAACAGAGCCACGCTTGCCTCCCATGTTTGTTGTTGTGTGCCGGGTTGGGCGAGCCGCTCGTGAGCGGCGCCTCTCAATTCGTACTGGTCGCTGCCGCTGAGGCCGGATCACTCGGCCGCGAGCCGCGATGCGCCATCCCAGGCGTATCCTTGAGCGTCGTTGCCGGCCACGTCGGGCGTGATGCCCATGTATTGCAGCGCGCCTTCCAGCGTCGGCGGCTGGATGTGGCCGGCCAGGAAGCGGTCGACGACCGAGAGATGGGTCTCGTAGCGTTCAGGCTGGCTCTTCCATACCCATTCGCAGACTTCGCAGCAGAAGTTCAGCTTGCGCCCGTTGTGTGTGGTGATCCGCGGCGCCTGCCCGATGCTCGGGCTGCAGATCGGGATGTGACAGCAGTTGCAGACGATCGGCAGCGTCGCCGGATAGGTCTTTTCGATCTGACCTGTGCGGACGTTGTTGCCGATCACGTCCCACAGCTTGCCGAACCGGTCGTTCCAGCCGGGATATTTCTGCTCGAGCCAGTCGCGCTCGGCGGCGGACACGCCCGCGTCGGGATTCCACCACACCGTCGGCCGCCAGAACCACACGCCCATGTGATAGGCGTGATGAACCCAGTCGAGCTCGGGCAGGAAGTGCTTTTCCCAGTACCAAGGCACGTTCATGCCGAGATCCTTGAACTGGTCCATGAACTGGCGGCAGATCCAGTCCTGCATGAACTCCTTGAACGACATCGTCCGGCTTTCCAGCGGCGTGTAGTAATCCATGGAGATGCCGGTCAGCAGCGCGAACAGCTTCCAGGAGCGCCAGAACATCTGGTCGACCAGCTTCTGCGCCTCCGCCTTCTTGCCGTTGTTGATCATGATCTTCAGCGTCGGCTCGCCCTGCTGCGAATGCCGCGCCTCGTCGGTCTGGATCGAGGAGATCAGCGCGCCGAACTCGATATCGCCGACATGCAGCGCGTCGGACGCCATGCCGAGGAACTGCAGATTGGTGAAGCCGGTCTCGAACGTGAAGGTGAGCTGGATCGCCGTCGATACGGCATCATTGGCGGTGAACATGTCGTCGAACAGGCTGCGCGCCGCGATCACACCCCATTCGTTGGTGTGCATCGCCTTGTGGGCCCAGTCGAATTGCGGGTCCTTTCCGAGCAGGCAATAGGGGAAGTAGATCTGCGCCTGGCCGTGGCGGCATTCGTCCAGCGTGCCAAATGCGGCCATGTTGCGCCACGCGGCGGCGCGGCCGAACCGTGCCATGCGTGCCTCGCCGATCGAGGCGAAATATTCCGGAACCGGGATCGCGCCATAATGCGCCTTGATCGCCGATTTCCAGCCGGCATCGAGATTGTCATACAGGTTAGAGCGCGCGATCGTCGAGCGGATCGAGTAGATGCCGTCGTCCTTGCCGGCCTGGTTGTGGACGTATTCGCGATAGGTCAGCTTGTAGGGCTCATCCCAGCCCCACCATTCTTCGCCGTGGATGCCGAAGCTCTTTGAAAGCTCCTCGGGGAAGACCTCGTCCTCGCTGACATAGGAGAAGGCCCAGTTCATGTCGCGGGCTGTGTCGTAATAGTCCCGCCGCTGCAGCTTCGGCATGCGTCGCTCCTCCCGAGCTCGATGATCGCATTCGTCGTTTTTCGTTGTGTCCGCCCTGCCGCCCTTGAACGGGCGAACTCCGTGCCGCTCGTATCGATGTCGTACGATCCAGATGATCGAGACTGATCGGTCGGCTAGGTCGGTGCTTGTTATGCGACGGAGTGTAGGAGGCTTCCTTTGGTTTTTCTTTAGTCACCGCGTCAATGCGAGGCGCGTGAACTGCGGCGCGACCGCAAATGATCGCATCGGCGGCGCCGTAAATGCCGCGATGGATTGATGCGATGCGACAGGAATAGTCGACTGCGGTCGAGGGCTGACGCGTTTGCGTCGACCCCTTCGGCCGATCCGCTCAAGCGCGCGGGTTCACACCTGCGAAGCGAGCAGGCGTGGAGGTGCCTGCCCGTGTCCCGTTCTGAGCAGATTGACGATGAGGCCGAAGCCAACAGGCGGCTGGCTTAGCTTCCCGCGGATCAGCGGCTGCGGCCGACAACGTGCAGCACCAGACCCGCGAGCGCGTCGGTGATCGGGATCTGGCACGCCAGGCGGCTCTCGGGTCGGACGTCCGTGGCCTCGAACTCGAGGACATCGGCCTCGATATCGCCGGCCGGGCCGACGCGCGTGAGCCAGGCCTGGTCGACATGGCAATGGCAGGTGGCGCAGATGCAGGAGCCGCCGCATTCGCCGATGATGCCATCGATGCCGTTGCGCTTCGCCGCCTGCATGGCGCTCTCGTCGTGCGCGGCCTCGACGGTTCGCACGGTGCCATCGGGTTCGATGAAGGTGATCCTGGGCATGGGTCTTGATGGGTCCCTAGATGAACTGCCGGCCGCCGTCGACGATCAGGGTCTGGCCGGTGATGAAGGCCGCGGCCGGCGACGCGAAGAACAAGGCACCGCCGACCATGTCGTCGACATCGGCCGCACGCTTCAGCGCGCCGCGCGTGACGCCGTATTCGGCGGCGTTCTCCATCAGGCCGAGGCTCGCCTCGGTGAGGGTGAAGCCGGGTGCGATGACGTTGACGGTGATCTTGTCGTCGCCGAGTTCGCGCGCCAGCGCGCGTGTCATCGCGATGACTGCGCCTTTCGACGACACGTAGTGCAGCCACAGCGGCGAGCCGCTCATGACCGTCGCCGAGGAGACGTTGACGATCGCGCCGCCGCCGGCGCGCCGCATCAGCGGTGCGGCCGCCTTGGTCATCATCCACACGCCCTTGATATTGACGCGCATGACGCGGTCCCACTCGGCTTCGGGGATCGCCTCGAAGCCGCGGCGCTCCAGCCCGGCATAGATGGCGGCATTGTTCACCAGCACGTCGACCCCGCCCATGCGCGCGAGCGCAAATTGCGCCAGCGCGGCAGTCGAGGCTTCGTTGGCGACGTCGACCTCGGCGGCGTGCGCCTTGCCGCCGCCGTCGCGAATCAGCCGCGCGGTCTCCTCGACGCCGCCGAGACGGATGTCGGCGGCGACGATTTCGGCGCCTGCGGCCGCGAAGGCCAGCGCGAAGCCGCGGCCGAGCCCGCCTGCCGCCCCGGTGACGATGACGCGCTTGCCCGGCAGTTGGATCGTGCTCATGCGGGACCCCCAATGTGGAGCAGATCGGTCATGAAGGCGGAGGCCGTGCCCTCGGCGATCAGGGCCTGGGCCATGGCGGTGCCGGTTTCGGTCAGCATCGATGGCAGCACGAAACTTTCCAGCATCGCGACCGTCTCCTTCGGCGGCGTATCGAACCAGCCTCCGATCGTCGCGATGCCGTGGCCGGTGAAGCGCCACAATTTGTCCGCGTCCTTCATCAGCGCGTCCTCGTGCGAGATCGCCGTCTTGCGCGTATCGTGGCCGTCGATGATCGCCAGGATGGTCTCGACCTGCAGCCCCGGAATGGCAAGGCGCGTGAAGGCCTCCTTGGCGATCTTCACGCCCTCGATCTCGTGGGCGCGCTGCAGTTCGGGATATCGGGGATTAGGGCCGACAGCCGCAGCGAGCTGCTCCGGCGGGAACCTCTTCCAGCCGACATCGTGCATGAGGATGGCGGGCAGCACCACCGAGGCATCGACGTCCGGATGCAGCCGCAGCAGCGCCTGGCCCAGACGATACGAGATCAGCGTATGCTCGTCGTTCGAGCGCACGTCCAGCCAGGGCCGCGCCGCCAGCCAGATCTGCAGATCCTGGTCGCGCAGAAAATGCGTCATCGCAGCTCCGCGTCGTAAGTGAGGTAGATTGTCTTGTATTCGAGATAATCCTCGACGCCGTAGCGGCCTTTCTCGCGGCCGATGCCGCTCTGCTTCATGCCGCCGAACGGTGCGCGCTGGTTCGAGCGCTGGATGTCGTTGATCCAGACCGAGCCGGCTTCGAGCCGCTCCGCCAATGTCAGTCCTGTCGCGAGGTTGCGGGAGAACACGAAGGCGGCGAGGCCATAGATCGTCGCATTCGCAAGCCTCAAAGCCTCGCTGTGATGGTCGAACGGCGCGACACCGAGCACGGGGCCGAACGTCTCCTCGGTCATGATCAGAGACGAGGGGCCGGCGTCGGCGATGACCGTCGGCGGCAGGAACCAGCCTTTGTCGTACAGGCCGCCGGTGAGGCGGGCTCCGCCGGTCAGGATGGTTGCGCCACGGGCGCGCGCATCGGCGATCTGTCGCTCGCTGTTGCGATAGATCTTCTCGTTGACGAGCGGCCCGAGCGCGCAGGTCGAGGTCAGGCCGTTGCCGACATCCAGTTGCAAGACCCTGTCGGCGAGCGCATCGAGGAACCTGGTGTAGACCGGGCGCTCGACATAGACGCGATTGACGCGGTAGCAGAACTGCCCGGAATTGGCGAAGGCATGACGCGCGATCGCCGCAGACGCTGCGCCGATGTCGGCATCGGCGCAGACGATGGCGGGACACTGTCCGCCGAGCTCGAGGGTGACGCGTTTCATCGTCCCGGCAGCTGCAGCGGCGATCGCCTTGCCGGCCTGGGTGCCGCCGGTGAAGGCAATCTTGCGCGGTGTTGGATGTGCGATCATCTGCATGCCGACGTCCGGGCCGCGGCCGGTGACGACGTTGAAGCAGCCAGTTGGATAGCCCGCCGTTTGGAACAGCTCGGCGAGCTGCAAGGTCGACAACGGCGTGTCCTCGGCGGGCTTGGCGACGACCGTGCAGCCGGCCATCAGCGCCGCGCCGAGCTTGAAGCAGAGCAATGTCAGCGGGTAATTGAACGGCGTGATTGCGATCACGACGCCGGCCGGTTCGCGGGTGATGATGATCTTCTCGCCCGCCACGCCCGTCAGCGGCATCTCGGCATGCAGGCGCAGGCCTTCCTCGGCATAGACGTCGAGCAATTCGGCCGAGCGCTGGATTTCCGTGATCGCGCCCGCCAGCGGCCGGCCGAGCTCGCGGGTCAGCAGGCGGCCGAGCTGCTCGGCGTTCTCGCGCATCAGCCGTGCCGCGGCCTTCTGTAGCCGCGCTCGCTCGGCGACCGGCGTCGCCTTCCACGCCTGGAAAGCCGTCTCGGCCGACCGGATGGCGGCATCGACATCGGCGGGACCGGCCTCCGGAACGCTGTCGATCGTCTCGCCGGTGGCCGGGTCGAGTACGTCGAACGTCGCGCCGCCCAGGGCGCCAACCCAGCGGCCGTCGATGAACATCTCCATGTCCGCGTGCCCCGGGGTCAGATCAGGTCGAGCATCAGCGCGGACCGGGTTTGGGCCAGCGCATCTTCGGCCATCGCGCGTCCGGCGTCGGTCTCGAGCAACGCGAATTGCGTCGTCAGGCGCGCGGCATATTGGTGCGGCGTCATCTTGAACCAGTCGCAGGCGACGGCGACGCCGGTGGTGGTGAAGCGCCACAGCTTGTCGGCGTCGCGCACGATCCGGTCGTTGAGCGAGCGCGGGTAGGGGCGCGTGTCGTGGCCGTCGATGATCTCGCCGACCGCGACGATGACCGGCTCCGGCCAGTCGGCCTGCTCCAGCACCTCGCGCGACATGCGGACGCCTTCGCTCTCGTGCAGGAAGCGCACCTCCGACTGCATCATGTTGGGGCCAAATCCCTTCTCGATGATGTCGGTCATGTCGATGGAGTACCAGCCGATGTCGTGCAGGATGATCGCGAGCGAGACGATGTCCTCATCGGCGTCCGGATAGTGCACCAGCAGCTTGCGCGCGTAGGCATAGGACAGCGGAATGTGGACGTCGTTCTTGCGGGCGCGCATATAGGGCTCGCTGATGCGCCATACCTGATCATAACGGCTGCCGATCTCGGGCCTGTCGAGCATTGCTGTATCCAATCTTGCGGCGAAGGCCGGCACCGCCGGCCTTCCGTGGTTTGGGGTCAGGAGAGGATGGTGACTTCGCCGGTCGAACCGTTGACGCGCAGCATCTGTCCGTTCTTGATCGAGGAGCTCGCGCGCCCCGTGCCGGTGACGGCGGGCAGTCCATATTCGCGGCAGACGATCGCGGCGTGCGACATCATGCCTCCGATGTCGGTGACGATCGCGTTGATCTTGCCGAAGATCGGCGCCCAGCTCGGCGCGGTCACCGGCGCGACCAGGATCTCGCCCTGTTCGATCTGCCCGAGCTCGTCGGCCGAGCGCACCACGCGGGCGCGGCCCTCGACGATGCCGGGCGAAGCGGCCATGCCGGACAGCTTGGTCGTATTCGCGGCACCGTCGAGCCAGCGGCCGATGCTCTCCGTGGTGATACCCCAGAGCATGATCGTGAACGGCTCGGTGATGACATCAGGCGGATTGTTGAGTGCGGGCTGCGGCGGGGTGGTCGCCAGCGCGGCCATGATCTTCTTGCGCCGCTCGATCTCCGGCGGCCAGTAGGTCGGACCGATCGCCGGCGCGCCGACGGCCCAGCCATTGCCGTAGTCGAACAGTGCGTCGCGGACTTCCTGGCGGTTGAGGTAGAACAGGTCGTCGGCGTCCTTCCAGAAGCCGGCATCGCGGAAGATGGCGCCGAGCTCGCGCATCTTGCGCCAGAACACGCTCATCGACCAATGCTCGATGTAGAAATTGTGGTTCTCGACATAGGGGAACACGGTGCGGGCGAGCCCGAGCTTGCCCTCGAAGGCGGCGCGGGCATCGGCGTCGAGCATCTCGGCATATTCCGAGGTGATGCGGTCGCGCTCCCGCGCGATCGCTTCCGTCGGCCGGTCGATCTCCTCGCCGCGTTCGAGGCGGACGATGTAGTCCCTGATATAGCCGAGCGGGATGTCGAGATGCTCGATCCAGTATTTGTCGGTCGAGTAGAAGCCGTTGCCCGAGGTGAAGTTGAACCAGGGATCCTGCGCCTCCTTCCAGGCCTTCAGCCATTCGGCGCCGTTCGGTGCACGGCTGACGGCGGCCAGTGCCTCGTCGACGGAGCCGCTCTTCAGCGCGCTGGCGATCCCGAGTTTCACCGCGAGCTTGGCGAGCTTCTTCAGCTCATCGTCGGGGCGGAACAGGTCGACCTCCACGCCCTGAACCATCTTGGCGATGGCCTGGTCGGGAATGGTGGGGAATTGCCCCTTCATGAAGCTGAAGAAGTCGAGATAGGCGGCGTAGCCGAGATTGAGAAACTCGAAATGATACTGCCAGGTCTTGTAGAGCAGCTGGATCGCCCGGTCGTAGGTCTCGGTCAGCGCATAGGTGTTGTCGAGGCCGACGCCGCCGGTGATCCAGTCGAGCGGCACGGCGTCCGGCAGCGGCTCGAAGCTGAGCGCTTCGAGATCGGCGATGTTGGCACGGACCTTCTTGTCCCAATTGGCCAGCAGCCGATCCCAGTTCTGGAAGTAGTAGCCGGCGCGCTCCATGAAATGCGGCACGCGGTCGCCGATCAGCTCCGGCGCGACCGCGACCGGGCTCATGTAGCAATAGCCGTTGTGAATGCGGTATTCGACGCCATTCGCCGGCGGGATCAGATAATGCCGGGTGTTGTACTGGCCGAGGCATTTGACGGCGAACTCGACGGTGACGGCGTCGAACGGCTTGAACGGGCTCGGCCAGTGCTGCGAGTCGCAGAACCAGAATTTGCCGTCTTCCTTGTCGCGCAGGCTGTTCTGGAACTGCAGATAATAGGGATAGAGCTTCTCCCAGCCCTCGGCGCCCACGGGCGTCTTCAGGTCATAGGGGCTCGGGAATTTCGCGTGCGCCGTCATGGTCGTTTCCCCTCGTTGTCGTTTGTCGTTATGGTCGTGCTTACCGCTTGGCCTGGATCGGTGCGAGCAGCGTCCCCAGCACCCCGGCGATGCCGGTCTCGTAGACCGCCGTCGTCTGCTTTTTCTTCTGGCTCCAGACCGTCTCGGGCCGGCTCTGCAGCGCGACGAGATTGTCGTCCTCCGGCAGATCGGCATCGATCGCCCATTCGACATCCTGCGGACAGCCCATGCTGCGCTCGAGCGACTTCGCGAGCCGGGCGACGGCGAGCACCTGGGCGTTGGTCAGCGAGGGCAGCGTGCGCCGCTCCGGGGCGATCACGCGCTCGACGGTTCGGCGCGCCGCGCGATCGGCCACAAGCTCGAAATCCTTCTCGGAGATGCGCTGCTTGATCACCTGCAGCAGCACCTTCTCGACGACGAAATTGTCAGGCGTGATCTCGCCGGACACCACCGGCTCGCCCAGACCGAAGGCGGAATCGATCACGATCTTGGTGCGGTCGCCGTTGATCGGATCGAGCGTCATCGCCACGCCTGCCGCTGACGCATTGACCATCTTCTGGACGCCCACCGACATCAGCACGTCGATCTGCCCGAGCCCGTTCTCGGCGCGATAGGAGATGGCGCGGGCATTGAACAGGCTGGCCCAGCACGCCTTGACCTTCTCGACCACGACGTCCTCGCCCACCACCCAGAGATAGGTGTCCTGCTGGCCAGCGAAGCTGGCATCAGGCAGATCCTCGGCGGTCGCGGAGGAGCGCACCGCGACCGGCAGCTGGCCGTCGGGCGACATCCGGCGATAGGCCTCGCGGATCGACTGCTCGACCGCGGCCGGCATCGGCTGCGCCACGATCGCATCGCGGATCTCGTGCGACAGCCTCTCTTCGTCATCCACATCGTCGAGCACGATCCGCGCCAGGCGCTCGCTGATCGTGGCCGCGAGCCCGTTGCTTCGAAGGTGCAGGGCGTAGGCGTCGGTCGTGACCGCAAAGCCCTGGGGCACGCGGACGCCTTGTGCGATCATGCGCGCAAGGCTTGCGCATTTGCCGCCGATGCGCGGAAAGTCGTCCGCGCATGCGGCTTCGAACGGCACGATGAAGGATGCGGCTGCGTTGGCGCCCATGCGTCTGTTCCCCACCTTGTGGCCCGGATCGCATCCGGGCTTGTTCTTGCTTGTGCGACGCGTCCCGGAGACGATCGGTGCGCGTCAGGCCACGTCCCATTCGATCCGAAGTGCCGTCGGCACGCGAAACGAGATGTTGTGAACGAAATCGTCGGTCTGTTCTGCGGCCAGCCGCAGGCCCGGAAGCCTGCGAGTCAGCTCGCCCAGGGCAATGGCGAATTCGATGCGGGCGAGCTGCTGGCCGACGCAGGTGTGAATGCCATAGCCGAACGCCAGATGGCTCCGCGCATCCGTGCGCCGGACATCGAAGCGGGCCGGCGCGGAGAACACTGTCTCGTCGCGGTTGGCGGAGCCGATCAGCAGCAGGATATTGGCGTCCTTCGGCACCGGCACGCCGCCGATCTCCGTGTCCTTCAGCGCGCGCCGGCGCCAGGCCACGATAGACGGGCTGAAGCGCAGGCATTCCTCGACGGCGTTCGGAATGAGCTGCGGCTCGGCGATGAGGGCTTCCCAGTTCTCGCGCCGCTGCAGCAGTTCGCGCATGCCGTTGGCCATCAAGGTCGTCGTGGTCTCGTGGCCGGCGAACAGGGCGCTGTAGAGCACGCCGGCGATCTCCTCGTCGCTGATCTCGGCGCCGTCCTTCTGCAGCCGCACCAGATCGCCCGGCAGATCGTCGGTCGGATCGTCGTGGCGCTGGCGCACCAGCGCGCGGCAGTAGTTCCAATACTCGACCATGTTGCGGGCGTGCACGATCTGCTCGTCGTCGCTGAGGTCGCCCCAGGTCAGGAGCGCACGGCTCACCGCCCAGGATTTCACGCGCGGCACATCGATGTTGGGAATGCCGACCAGCTTGAACAGCACCAGCGCCGGCACGTCATAGGCGAGTTCACGGAAGAAGTCGGCATGGCCACGCTCGGCGAACGTATCGATCGCCCGGTTGACGATGGCCTTGATCTCCGGCTCGATCGCCCTGAAGCGGCGCGGTCCGAAGCAGCCCTGCACCAGCTTGCGGATGCGGGTGTGATCGGGCGGCACGCGGGCCGAGAGGCCCGAATAGGCGGTGAAGCCGCCCTCGCGCATGATGCGCCTGCCTTCCTCGCACATCGGGCGCAGCGGCGCCTGGGCGTTTTCCGAGGAGAAGGTGCGCCAGTCGTCGAACACCGCCTTGATGTCGGCGTGGCGCGCGACCACGAAATATTTCAGCTCGTCGGAAAAGAAGACCGGAGCCTCGGCGCGTGCCCATTCATAGAACGGGAACGGATCGCGCATCTCGAACGGATCGAAGTCCGTTGCGGCGTCGTGATAGGGGCATCGCGCCAGCTGAGCAGCCGAACCTGGCATGTCGTCCTCCCATTCGCCGCCCTCGACGGCGACCTTTGTTATGGGCTCATCCTAGGCGGCGATCTTTGGGTTTTCTTTAGCCGCCAACCGTATGGCAGATATGAAGAAATCGTCAAATCGGTTGGCGAATGGCGGCCGTGGCCCGTTCGGCCGGAACGCCGGCGCGGGCCGGCCTGCGATTTTGCACATGTCGAAATCTGCCCTCACGCCGTGAGCTTGCGATGCAACTCTTGAAGCGAGGTGCTCTTCGGACGGTCGTCGAAATGCTTCAGGGAATCGAGATAGAGCTTGAACTGGCGGTCGATCGCCTCGCGCCGTCCTTGCGCCTTGAACACCTGCATCGCCTCGGCATGCGCCATCTCGCACAGCGGATCGATCGCGAGCGCCTTCTGGCAATGCGCGAGCGCGGCCGAGTAGTCGCTGCGTTCGAGATAGATCCGCGCCGCGTCGCGCTGCACCTTGAAGAACATGTCACGCAGCCAATAACGCTTGCTCCAGCACCAGTCGCGCTCCCCGTCATCGGCATATTCGATGGGGATGTCTTCGAACAGGTCCCCGGTGTAGAGACGGTCGGCCGCCTGCAGACAGATCAGCGCCTCGTCGCTGGCGCCGGCCTTGATGTGTCCTTGGGACTGGCGGCAGAGTTGCTCGAAGGTCGATATGTCGAGCCAGCTGCGTTCCGGCGGCACCAACACGTAGCGTGAGCCCTCGCGCCGCACGTAGTTTCGTCCGCCGTCGCGGCCGTCCGACTGGCCCAGCGCCAAGCGCAGATAGCGCACGGTATGGTAGAGGCGGTTGCGTGCGGCTTCGATGTCGTCGGCGTTCGGCCAGAGCAGATCGGCGAGCTCGTCGGTGCCGGCGCCATGGCCGCCCTTCTGCAGCAGATAGGCGAACAGCGTCTTGGTCTTGCGCGTCGCGCCGCCCGGCGGGTCCCAGTCCACCTGGCTGCCATCATTGCGATAGATCCGCAGCCGGCCGAAGCAGCGGATCTTCCAGCGGTCGCGGCTGTCGAGATGAACCGTGACCGGCTCTTCCGCCGAGCGGCGCAACAGCCACATCGGGTCGGCGCCTTCGGCGGCATGCAGCGCCGCCGCCGAGGTGCCGATTCGCAGCTCCGGCGCGATCGTGCCGAGCCAGAAATCGACTTGCTCGCGTAGCGCGCCGCGCGTCTGGAGTCGTGACGGGAGCCAATGCGGATTGTCCACCAACCCGCTGCTGGTGAGGATCTGCGGATGGCCACGCAAGGCGACGAGCAACTGCTCGTCGATCAGCAGCCGGCGGTTGTATAGCGAGGCGATCGAGAGTTCGGACTGCTGGGCGAGCGCTTCCGCGAGCGCAGGCCAGCCTTCGAAATTGGCGGTTGCCGAGTTGGTTTCGAGACCCCAGCTCATGTCTACGACGAGCAGGGCAGGGCCTTGTTTCCGCGTCGGCGCCACCCACTTCTCGATCCGGCTTGCGACGTCGCGAAACGAGATCGGCACCCGCAACAAGGCCGTCTCGACAAAGCTCTTGCCCTCGACAAGTCCACTCTTATTGATACGCTTCGCCAGCTTTTCGGCGCGCGGGACCGCGTTTGCGTCGGCCGCGATCACGAAGATCCGGCAGGGTTGCGAAACAGCCTGATAACGCTTGAAAAAGTCCGCGAAGAGTAGCTTTTGCTGCGTCGCGAACAGCGCGAGATTGATAGAATTGTTTTCGGCCATGGGCGCTCACCCGCGACAGCCTCGTTGGAGTCAGCAGAGTGAGGTAGTCTAGGAGCTGCTGTCGGACTGATGCAAGGTTTCGTTTCGCAACTGATCGAGACGCACCACGAGAGCATCTTCCAGTCGAGATGGCGGTGCGAGTGGTATGCGTCTGACGCGAGGACCAGCCAGCCGTCGCGGGTGCAACGCGGACGAACTGCAGACTCGCGGTATGACCGGGTGCAAGGTGGACGGATATTTCCGGCGCGATGTCCTCGTCGCCATCGTGAAAATCGACGCGTCCCTGAAACACATTGCGCACGATGGCGCAGACATCCTCGGTGTCGTAGTCCATGCGCGGTACGCACGAAAACACGAACGGACGGCTGCGGCAATACTTCCCCAAAAAGAACCGACCTGCGCATCTACGACGTTGACGAGATATTTGCAGTCGCAGAGGCTGCCCAACGGCAGACCGAACCGTTCATCCCAGCGCAGACTCCAATGCCGTTTGGGGCGCGGCTACCGACAATCGAGCTTTATTCGCTTGCGGACCTCAGCACGGCCAGGGATGCTTCGAACGCATGTCGCTGGCGCTTTCCCGGCAAATGCGGTTTGTGAGCTGAGCGTCGAGCAAAGGGCACGTCCATGATCACGGTTTTTGGCCGAACATCATCGTTCAATGTGCAGAAGGTGATGTGGCTGGTTGGCGAACTTGGCTTTGACCACCGTCATGTCCAGCTTGGAGGGGCATTTGGCGGTCTCGACAGGCCGGACGTCTTGGCGATGAATCCGCACGGTCGCGTTCCGGTGCTCGATGATTCCGGGGTCGTCGTCTGGGAATCGCAGGCGATCTTGAGATATCTTGCTGCAAAATATGCTGATGGCAGCGCGTTCTGGCGTATCGACCCGGCAGAGCGAGCGGTGGCGGATCAGTGGATGGACTGGTCTCAATCGGCGCTGCAGCCCGCCTTTCTGGGCGGGGTGTTCTGGGGCTGGTACAGGACGCCGGAATCGAAGCGCAACATGATTGCGGTGAATGCCGCCCTTGATCAGACTGTCAGCTATTTGCAACGCGTCGAGCGCCAGCTGGAAGGCAGACTGTTCTTGTTGGGCGACAACCTTTCGCTCGCCGACATTCCGATCGGCACGCATCTCTACCGCTATTTCAATCTGGATCTGCCGCGCCCGGCCTTGCCGAATGTTGAACGCTGGTATGAGCGACTATTGGCCAGGCCAGCGTACCGTACGCACGTTTGCATCCCGTTCGACGACCTCTACGGCCGACTTGAGTTCTGAAGCCAGACGGATGCCGGTCTCACCGTCCCTCGAACGAGAAGCTCAGAGCCTTCGGAGGCGGCGACGATCAGAACAAGCCGGGGCTCAGATCGATCCCATAGGTCAGTGCCATCATTGTGATGAACAAAGTGGCGGCACAGATCAGCAACAGATGTCTGAGCAACTCGTCCTTGACGCCAAGCGGTGACCCAGACAGCGCCCGGGAAAGTACTCTGGCCATAGCCGTCATTCGCGACCTCTGCTTTGCCCCGCCTGAGGTGGGTCAGGACGGCAAGCACAAAGGTTCATTTGAGAGCCGGCGTCGAGCTGATGCAGGGTTACGCTCGATTGCCTCGACGGGGTTCCGCGAGACCAGCCCGCAATCTGTTGTATTCGTCTCTGGCCAGCCGATCAGAGGTTCCATGCCGTTCTGGCCCAACCACCCATGTGAGCATTCGCTGATCTGCGCCTCAGGTGAAAGTTCCTCTGGAGCGGCGTTGGCGGGAGCTGATAGAAAGGTCGTCTTCACGCATCAGTAGGGACAAGAGAACAAATGACAGCCAAGCGTGTGGTGTTCACCGGGGGGACCGGCAAGGCGGGCCGGCACGTGCTGCCGCATCTGAAGAGCAAGGGCTACGAGCTGCTCAATGTCGATCTCAAGCCGCTCGATCAGCCCGGCATCAACACGCTGATCGCCGATCTGACGGACAGCGGCCAGGCCTTCAACGCCCTGACCACGCATGACGGCTTCGCGGGCTTCAATGCCGGCCGGCCTGCCCAGGCGCCGGATGCCGTGGTGCATTTCGCGGCCATCCCGCGCGTGCTGATCGCGCCCGACAACGAGACCTTCCGCGTCAACACCCTCAGCACCTACAACGTCATCGAGGCCGCAGCGAAGCTCGGCGTGCGCAAGATCATCATCGCCTCCAGCGAGACCACCTATGGTGTCTGCTTTGCGGAGGGCGACAAGGACTTCAAGAGCTTCCCGCTCGAGGAGGACTACGACACCGACCCGATGGATTCCTACGGGCTGTCCAAGGTAGTCAATGAAAAGACCGCGCGCGCCTTCGCGATGCGCTACGGCATCGACATCTACTGTTTGCGGATCGGCAATGTCATCGAGCCGCACGAATACGACATGTTCCCGCGCTTCCTGGCCGATCCGCCGTCGCGCAAGCGCAATGCGTGGTCCTACATCGACGCCCGCGACCTCGGCGAGATCGTGCATCTGGCGATCCAGAAGGATGGGCTCGGCTTCCAGGTGTTCAATGCCGTGAACGACACCGTCACCGCCACGATCCCGACCCGCGAATTGCTGCGGCGTTATTGTCCCAACGTGCCAATCACGCGCGAGCTCGGCGAACGCGAGGCGCCGCTGTCAAACCGGAAGACGCGGGAGGTGCTCGGGTTCAAGGAGGAGCATGATTGGCGGCAATATGTGAAGGCGGGATAGGGCGAGCGGATCTGACGTCAGGGGGGAGGCCGGCTCTCTCCACGACGTCATGGCCGGGCTCGTCCCACGGCTGTCCGCGTCATGATGCGTGGAGCGAAAGACGTGGATGCCCGGGGCAAGCCCGGGTAGGACGAGTCACCCAAAGGGCAGGTGCGCGCGTCTCGCGCTCACGCCAGCCGTCGCCGGACCGCGAGCATCGCGAGCGACAGCACGATCGTGCCGACGATGAACACCGCCGCGGCCGAGACGATCGCCGGGCTGATGTTCTCGCGGATGGTGGCGAACATTTGCCGCGCGAGCGTACGCTGATTGGGCCCGGCGACGAACAGCGTCAGCACCACCTCGTCGAGCGAGGTGGCGAAGGCGAACAGCGCGCCCGAGATGATGCCGGGCAGGGCGATCGGCAGGGTCACGGCGAACAGCACGGTCGCAGGCGCGGCGCCGAGGCTCGCCGCCGCTTGTTCCAGCCTGACATCGACGCCCTGCAGGGCCGAGGAGACGTTGACCAGCACGAACGGCACGGCCACGACCGTGTGGGCGATGATGACGCCGAGATAAGTGTTGGTCAGCCCGTAGCGCGAAAACATCAGCTGCATTCCGACGCCGAGCACCACGGCCGGGACGACCATCGGCAGCAGGAAGACGGTACGTAGTGTGGAGAACACCAGCGACGCCCGCCTGCCGCGCAGGCCGAGGGCGGCGAGCGTGCCGAGCAGGGTGGCCAGCGCCGTGGTGCCGGCGCCGATCAGCAGGCTGTTGACGATCGACAGCCGCCAGGAATCGGCGGTTACCAGCTCGCGGAACCAGCGCGTCGAATAGCCCGGGATTGGATAGTTCAGGAACACGCTGTCGGTCAGCGACAGCGGCAGCACCGCGATCAGCGGGCCAAGCAGGAACAGGATCACGAGCGCCGCGAACACGAGTTTGAGGATGGGCAGTGGCGTCATGCGCTGCGCTCCTCGGCCGCGGTCAGCCGGATGTAGACGGCATAGAGCAGGATGGTCATGGCGAGCAGCACCAGGCCGAGTGCACCAGCCATGCCCCAGTTTGCCGCCGCCGTCGCGTAATACGCGATGACGGAGCTGATCATCTGGTCGTTGGCGCCGCCGATCAGCGCCGGCGTGATGTAGTAGCCGAGCGCGGCCATGAACACGAGCAGCGCGCCGGAGACGACACCGCGCATCGACAGCGGCAGCAGCACGTGGAGGAAGGCGCGCAGGGGGTGCGCGCCGAGCGAGGCCGCGGCCGGCATCAGATTGCGTGGGATCGCGATCAGCACGCTGAAGATCGGCAGCACCATGAACGGCAGCAGCACATGCGTCATCGCGATGATCACGCCGAGCCGGTTGAACATCAGCGGGATCGGCGTGGATGTCAGGCCGAGCCCCTTCAGCGCCGCGTTGATCAGGCCATTGTCCTGCAGCACGATGTACCAGGCGGCGGTTCGCACCAGCAGCGACGTCCAGAGCGGCAGCAGCACCGCGCCGAGCAGAATCTGCCGGCGCCAGCCTTCGACGGAGGCGGCGACCATCGCGTAGGGCAGGCCGATCAGGATGCAGGCCAAGGTCACCAGCGCCGCGGTCACAAAGGTCCGGATCATGATCAGGCGGTTGGCCGAGGCGCCCTCCGGCATCGCTGCAATGTTGCCCGCGGTATTGCGCTCAAGGTCGACGGCGGCGAGCAGGTTCTTGTCGGTCCAGGGCGAGGCGACGGCGTCGGCGATGGTCGCCCACCAGGAGGTCTCGCTCCAGCGCGGGTCGATCGCGGCGAGATCGACAGCGCCAGTGCCATCGAGCGCGCGGCGCGTCTTGCCGAGCAGGCTGCGGAAGCCGGATTGCGTGCTGTTCAGGCGGCGCACGAGATCGCCGAACTGCTCGTCGTTGCGCAGTGCGCGGATGTCCGCGGCGAAGGCGGACTGCGCCGGTGCGGGCGGCACGTTCGCGCGGTCCCAGCCGGCCAGCGCCGCGGCGGTGCGCGGCAGCGCCTCGGTCGCCACCGGATCCGACACCGCCGATTTCATCATCGTCACCAAGGGCGCGACGAAGAACGACAGCATGAACGCCAGCAGCGGCGCCAGCAGCAGGACCGCCGTCAGGCGCTGGCGGAGGGCTGGTCGTTGCATGATCCCACCACCCAGACATCCGACGCCGCAAAGGACAATGCAACCTCGCTGCCGACCTCCGCCGCACCGCTCATGCGGTCGCCCTTGATGATCATGCGCTGCGCGCCGACGGTCGCGACGAGGCGCATGTGATCGCCGAAATACACGGCATCTATGATGCGCGCGGTCAGGCGGTTCGCCGTCGCAGCCGCGTGATCGTTGATCCGGATCGCCTCGGGGCGGATCGAGACCCGCACCTTGTCGCCTGCGATGCGGCCCGCGCCGGCATGCGCCAACAATGCGAGGCCTGAATCCGTGATCAGATGCGCCGCCTCGCCGGCCTGGGCGTCGACCTTGCACGCCAGCAGATTGGTCTCGCCGATGAACTCGGCGACGAAGGGCGAGCGCGGCCATTCGTAGATCTCGCGCGGCGGCCCGATCTGCTCGATCCTGCCGTGGTTGAACACGGCGATGCGGTCGGACATCGTCAGCGCCTCGTCCTGGTCGTGGGTGACGAACACGATGGTGAGGCCGAGCCGGCGATGCAGGTCGCGGATGTCGAGCTGCATCTGCTCGCGCAGCTTCTTGTCGAGCGCGCCAAGCGGCTCGTCCATCAGCACGACCTGCGGCTCGAACACCAGCGCGCGGGCCAAGGCGACGCGCTGCTGCTGGCCGCCGGACAATTGCGCCGGCTTGCGCTCGGCCATGGCCGAGAGCTTGACCATGTCGAGCACGCGCGCGACGCGCGTCGCGATCTCGGATTTGGGCGTGTTCCGCATCTTCAGCGGAAAGGCGATGTTGTCGCGGACGCTCATATGCGGGAACAGCGCGTAGTTCTGGAACACCACGCCCATGTCGCGCTTGTGCGGCGGCAGCCCGTCGACGCGGCGGCCATCGACTGCGATGGTGCCGCTGGTCGGCTGCTCGAAGCCGGCCAGCATCATCAGCAGCGTCGTCTTGCCCGAGCCGGAGGGGCCGAGCAAAGCGATGAACTCGCCGCGCGCGATGTCGAGATCGAGATGGTCGACCACGGTCAGCGCCGCGAAGCGCTTGACCACCTGTCGGAACGAGATGAAGGGGGTGTCCATGACGACGGCTTTGGGCGCTGATCACGCCGGGACTCATGTACGAGGAGGGCGGACGCGCGAGCCGAAGATCGCGCATCCGATCGATGAGGCCGCGGGCTCAGCGTGCCAGCCAGGCGTTGAAGCGCTTCGACAGCTCTTCCGAATTGTCGGTCCAGAAGCCGACATCGAGCGCGATCGCCTGCTTCAGATTGTCCGGCGTGGTCGGCAGCTCCGCGGCAAATTTCTCCGGCACCAGTCTGGCGGCAGCGATGTTCGGCAGGCCGTAGGCGATGTATTCGGGCAGCTTGGCCTGGTTCTCCGCCTGGCTCGCAAAGGCGATGAAGTTCATCGCGGCATCCTTGTTGGGCGAGCCCTTCAGCACCACCCAGCTGTCGACCGCGTAGATGCTGTTCGGGAAGACAAAGCCGAAATGCTTGCCCTCGGTGCGGTTGATGTTGCTGATGCGGCCGTTGTAGACTGAGGTCATCGCCACCTGCCCCGATGACAACAGCTGCAGCGGTTGTGCGCCGGCCTCCCACCAGATGATGTCGGCCTTCAGCGCATCGAGCTTCTTGAAGGCACGGTCGACGCCCTCCTTGGTCTTCAGCACCTTGTAGACGTCGGTCGCAGGCACGCCATCGGCCATCAGCGCGAATTCGAGCGTATACTTGGCGCCCTTGCGCAGGCCGCGCTTGCCCGGATATTTCGCCGTGTCCCAGAAATCCGCCCAGCTCTTCGGCGCATCCTTGATCTTGTCGCCGTCATAGGCCAGCCCCGTCGACCAGACGATGGCGCCGACGCCGCAATCGCTGACTCCGGCCGGGATGAAGCCGTCCTTGCCGCCGATCTTCTGCCAGTCGATCTTCTCATAGATACCGTCGCTGCAGCCAAGCTCGAGCTCCTCGGCCTCGACCTGCACCGCATCCCAGTTCGGCACGCCGGCCTTCACCTTGGCCTGCAGCACGCCATAGCCGCCGTCCCAGCTCTCGTCGAGCACGGTGGCGCCGAGCTTGGCGGCAAACGGCTGGAAGTAGATCTTGCGCTGTGCATCCTGATAGTTGCCGCCCCACGACACGACAGTGAGATCGCGCGCCTGCGCCGCAGTGATGACACCGAGCAACGCTGCGGCGGCCACCACCATTGTCTTCGCGACGCTCACCGGCGCGCGTGATGCGGCCAGCTCCGTCTTGTTCGACATTGCATTCGTGGAGGTGGTCCGCAGAGGCAACATGCTCGCTCATCCGTCGCGCTTTGAAGGTACAAAAAGGCTATCGGCTGTTCCTGGCCCTGGCAAGCGCGAGTTTTCACCGCAAGCTGATGCTATTTTGGCGTTAGCGCTCCATCGAGCGGCATCGCAGCAACGCAGGCACGCAGGTCCATGCAACATGGTCCTGCGCCGCGGCATGCAAACAAGGCGCGTGTGAGCTTGTGCCGTGCGCACGCCATCACGCGCGCTACAATGGTCAATCCGGCGCAACGCTCGCGTCAAAGCGCTGCCGCGACCGCTTGATCTCGGCCTGATGCTGCTCGGCCCAGCCGATCAGGCGCGACATCGGCTCGAGCAGGCTCTGCCCGAGCGCAGTGACGCTGTATTCGACGCTCGGCGGCACGGTTGGGATGACGCGGCGGGCGATCAGGCCGTCGCGCTGCAGGTCGCGCAGGGTCTGCGTCAGCATGCGTTGCGAGATGTCATCGATCTCGCGCCGCAGCTCGCCGAAGCGGTGCGGGCGCGTGCCGAGCACGGCGAGGATCAGCACGCTCCATTTGTCGCCGATCTGGTTGATGACGGTGCGGATCGGGCAGTCCTCGATCGAGACGAACTTCTCCTTCCAGGCGCGCACGCCCTCGGCCGGTGCGGGCACGTCCGACGGCGCTGTGGCCGAGGTAGTTCCCTTCATGTGCCTATCTCCCAGAAAACTGCCTTCTTTCGGCAGGCCCTGATGGTTCTTAATGTAGAGCAGGTCTCGGAAAGAGACTTTAGCCCGCTGCGCGGCAGCTCGCCAGCGTTTTCCACCCCATAGCCCCTCGACGAAGGTTAACAATGTCCGACACTCTCCTCGTGACCGGTGCCGCTGGCCAGCTCGGCCGCGCCGTGATCCGCCACCTGCTGACCACCTTGAAGGTGCCGGCCGGCAGCATCATCGCCGCGACGCGCAAGCCAGAGCAGCTGAAGGATCTGGCTGCCCAGGGCGTCCAGGTCCGCGCGGCCGATTTCGACGATCCGCAATCGCTGCCTGCCGCCTTCGCCGGCGTTGGCCGCATGCTGCTGATCAGCACGGACAGGCTCGATCGTCCCGGTTATCGCGCCGAACAGCATGGCCGCGCCATCGCGGCGGCCGAGCAGGCCGGTGTCGGCCATGTCGTCTACACGTCGATGCCGAAGCCCGACAACTCACCGTTGTTGATCGCGCCCGACCACGCTCGCACCGAGGCTGCGCTGCGCGACAGCAAGCTCGCCGGCTGGACCGTGCTGCGCAATCACTGGTACTTCGAGAACCTGTTGATGTCGCTGCCGCAGATCCTCGGCTCCGGCCGCTGGTTCACCGCGGACGAGGGCGGCGCCTCAGCCGACATCGCGCGGGACGACCTCGCGCGGGCCGCGGCGGTGGTGCTCGCCGGCAATTTCAGCGGCAAGAGGGCGTTCACGCTGAGCGGTGGACAGGCGCTGACCAAGGCCGAGATCGCGCGCATCCTGTCCGAGGCCAACGGCAAGCCGATCGAGGTCGTGCAGGTGCCGCTGCCGGGATTGATCCAGGGCATGGTCGGCGCGGGACTGCCGCAGCCGCTGGCCGAAATCTTTGCGTCGTTCGACACCAACACCGCGCAAGGCCGCGTGGCCGAAGTGACCGGCGATTATCAGGCGATCACCGGTGTCGCGCCGCAGAGCTTTGCTGATTGGGTCGACAAGACCAAGGGCGCCTTCGCCTGAGGCCGTCGGGCGAACCGTGGCAGGCTCTGTGAAACGCCACGGGCCGCTTGTTGGCATCGCATGAGATCAGCGCCGGTCTAGAGACCGGCGCTGCAGCCATCGCGCTCCGGGCAGATCTGCGACAGCGCGGGATCGTGTCCTGCGGAATTGTCGACGACCAGGCCCACCGCCGGGCGCTGGCTCGCAGCAGCGCCATGCGGGCCCGGCAGCCGACGAAAGGCAGCGTGTGCGCCGATGCGCTGAAATCCCTCGGCGGTCTTCATCAACCTGGCTGCGACCATTTGATTCAAAAAATCCATGTTGCAACTCCTTCGGTCAGATGACCCGGCGGCCTGGTGCGGGACAGGCCGCCGGGTCGGCGCAACGTGCTGGAGTTGGCGTCCTCCATTTCGCTGCGCTGGTCTGTGATCCGGTTCACAGTCGATCAGATGTGATCGTGGGCCGGATCATTGGTGGTGCGTGATGAGGACGCCAACCGTCCCTTGCCCATACGGATCAAGAGACGATCGCGTTGTCCGGATCCGACATCACGCGCGTTCACATCGCCGTTTACTCCGCGGGCTGGGCGGCAACGGTGCCGTGGCCGCCATGCTGGGTGAGGGGCTTCATGCCGGTCAGCGTCCGCAGCAGCACGTAGAAAACGGGCGTCAGGAACAGGCCGAAGACGGTGACGCCGATCATGCCGGAGAACACGGCCACCCCCATCGCGCGGCGCATCTCCGAGCCCGCGCCGGTCGAGAGCACCAGCGGCAGCACGCCCATGATGAAGGCCATCGACGTCATCAGGATCGGCCGCAGCCTGAGACGGCTGGCCTCGATCGCGGCCCGCAGCGGCGAGCGCCCGGCGAATTCGAGCTCGCGCGCGAATTCGACGATCAGGATCGCGTTCTTGGCGGAGAGGCCGACGAGCACGATCAGGCCGATCTGGGTGAAGATGTTGTTGTCGCCCTTCGAGATGTAGACGCCGGCCATCGCTGCCAGCAGCGCCATCGGCACGATCATCAGGATCGCCAGCGGCAGGGTCAGGCTCTCGTACAATGCGGCCAGCACCAGGAACACCAGGAGGATCGCGAGCGGGAACACCCAGAGTCCGGAATTGCCGGCGATGAACTCCTGATAGGTCAGGTCGGTCCATTCGAAGGCAAATCCAGGAGGCAGCACTTCCGCCGCGATCTTCTCGGCCGCCGCCTGCGCCTGGCCGGAGGAGAAGCCGGGGGCCGCAGCGGCGTTGATGTCCGATGACAGGAAGCCGTTGTAGCGGATGGCGCGCTCAGGCCCGGCGCTTTGCCGGACGTTGAGCAGCGCCGACAGCGGCACCATCTCACCGGACGAAGAACGGACCTTGAGCTGGCGGATGTCGTCGGCGCGGGCACGGAACGGCGCGTCGGCCTGCACGCGCACCGAATAGGTGCGGCCGAACTTGTTGAAGTCGTTCACGTAGTAGGAGCCGAGGTAGATCTGCAGCGTGTTGAACACCTCGGTGACGGGAACGCCGAGCTGCAGCGCCTTGGTGCGGTCGATGTCGGCGAACAGCTGCGGCACGTTGACCTGGAAGCTCGAGAACGCACCGGCGATCTCCGGTGATTTCTGCAGGGCGCCCATGAAGGCGGTGGTGACGTCGTTCAGCGCCTCGTAGCCGCGGCCGGCTCGATCCTCGATCTGCAGCTTGAAGCCGCCGATCGTGCCCAGGCCATTGACGGGCGGCGGCGGGAACATCGCGATGAACGCATCCTGAATCCCCGCGTATTTCTTGTTGAGCTGCAGGGCGATCGCGCCGCCCGAGAGCGACGGGTCCTTGCGCTCGTCGAACGGCTTCAGCCCGGAGAACACGATGCCGGCATTGGAGGAGTTGGTGAAGCCGGAGATCGACAGGCCCGGGAAGGCGATCGAGCTCTCGACGCCGGGCTGAGTCAGCGCGATGTCGCTCATCTTGCGGATCACCTCCTCGGAGCGATCGAGCGTGGCGCCGTCCGGCAGGCGGGCGAAGCCGACCAGATATTGCTTGTCCTGGCCCGGCACGAAGCCGCCCGGCACCTGCTTGAACAGCAGGCCGGTGGCTCCGATCAGCAAGACATAGAGGATCATCACCGCGGCCTTGCCGGTGATCACCTTGGAGACGCTGCCGCTGTAATTGTCGGAGGCGCGGACAAAGGTGCGGTTGAAGCCGCGGAAGAACCAGCCCAGCGCGCGGTCGAGGAAGCGGGTGAGGCGGTCCTTCGGATCATGATGGCCCTTGAGCAGCAGCGCCGACAGCGCCGGCGACAGGGTCAGCGAGTTGACGGCCGAGATCACGGTCGAGATCGCGATCGTCAGCGCGAACTGCTTGTAGAACTGCCCGGTCAGACCGGAGATGAAGGCGAGCGGCACGAACACGGCGACCAGCACCAATGCGATCGCGATGATCGGACCCGATACCTCGCGCATCGCCTGATAGGTGGCATCGCGCGGCGACAATCCGCTTTCGATGTTGCGCTCGACATTCTCGACCACGACGATGGCGTCGTCGACGACGATGCCGATTGCGAGCACCAGGCCGAACAGGCTGAGCGCGTTGATCGAGAAGCCGAACAGGTGCATCACCGCGAAGGTGCCGACGATCGAGACCGGCACCGCCAGCAGCGGGATGATCGAGGCGCGCCAGGTCTGCAGGAACAGGATCACGACGATCACGACCAGTACGATCGCCTCGAACAGCGTGTGCACGACGGCCTCGATCGAGGAGCGCACGAACTGCGTCGGGTCGTAGACGATGTGATACTCGACGCCCTCCGGCATCGTCTTCGCGATCTCCGCCATGGTGGCGCGGACGTTGTCGGAGATCTGCAGCGCGTTGGAGCCGGGCGCCTGGAAGATCGGGATCGCCACCGCCTGCTTGTTGTCGAGCAGCGAGCGCAGGCCATATTCCGAGGCGCCGAGCTCGATGCGGGCGACGTCGCGCAGCCGCGTGATCTCGCCATGCGCGCCGGTCTTGACGACGATGTCGGCGAACTGGTCCTCGTTCGACAGCCGGCCCTCGGCATTGACCGAGAGCTGCAGGTCGAGGCCCTTGACGCTCGGCGAGGCGCCGACCACGCCGGCAGCGGCCTCGACATTCTGCGCCTGGATCGCCTTGACGATATCGGAGGCGGACAGGCCGTGCTCGGCGGCCTTCTGCGGATCGACCCATACCCGCATCGAATAGTCGCCGGCGCCGAACAGCTGCACGTCGCCGACGCCGTCGATGCGCGCCAGCCGGTCCTTGACGTTGAGCACCGCATAGTTGCGCAGATACGTGGTGTCGTAGCGGCCGTTCGGCGAGATCAGATGCACGACCATGGTCAGGTCCGGCGAGCTCTTCTTGGTGATGACGCCGAGCTGGCGCACGACATTGGGCAGCCGCGGCTCGGCCTGCTGCACCCGGTTTTGCACCAGCTGCGTCGCCTTGTCCGGATCGGTGCCGAGCTTGAAGGTGACCGTGAGCGTCATGGCGCCGTCGGTGGTCGCCTGGCTGCTCATATAGAGCATGTTCTCGACGCCGTTGATCTGCTCCTCGATCGGTGTCGCCACCGTCTCCGCGATCACCTTCGGATTGGCGCCGGGATAGGTCGCGCGCACCACCACCGAGGGCGGCACCACGTCGGGATATTCCGAGATCGGCATCGCAAACAGCGCGATGAGACCGCCGAGAAATATGAGGGTCGACAGCACGCCTGCGAAGATCGGCCGGTCGATGAAGAATTTGGAGAGGTTCATGGGAGGCCCCGTGGTCGGGAGATGTCAGTGGTTGTGGTCTGACGGGTAGGTTCGGCATGCGCGGTGCTCACCCTCCCCTGGAGGGGGAGGGTCGGCTCGCATGAGCGAAGCGACATGCGAGACGGGGTTGCGTGGCAGACCCTCCGCGCATGCGGTGCTCAATCGTGTCCAAGCCGCGTCATGCAAGAGCTGGGATGATGCGAGTGCGTTTCGTCCAACTACCGCTGTCACCCCACCCTGCCGCGCGCTGTGCGCGCGTCGACCCTCCCCCTCCAGGGCAGGGTGGGCATGGCGCGCGCGGTGACCGTGTCGGCCGATCATGATCAGCGCTGCGCCAGTTGCGTCGCGTCGGCGCCATCGCGCGCGCCCATTGCGGCGACCTGCGTCTTCAGCAAGGCCCCCGGCCGTACGCGCTGCAGGCCGTTGACGACCACGCGCTCGCCGGGCTTCAGGCCGGCCGAGATGATGCGCAGGCCGTCGACGCTGCCGCCGAGCGTCACCGGGCGGTACACCGCGCGCTCGTCGTCGCCGACCACCATCACGAACTTCTTGTCCTGGTCGGTGCCGATGGCGCGCTCGTCGAGCAGCACGAGGGATTGCTGCTGCGGCTGGCCCATGCGGACGCGGGCGAACTGACCGGGAATCAGCCGGCCGTCCTCGTTCTTGAATACGGCGCGGACGCGGATGGTGCCGGTTTGGCCCTGGACCTGGTTGTCGATCAGCTGGATGTGACCGGAGGCCGTGATGCCGCCCGACGTCGTCATTTCGACGGGGATGCGATCGAGATTGCCGCGTTTGCCTGAGCCGTCGGAGATCGCGCTCAAGGCGCGCAGGACCAGTTCTTCCGTGGCGTCGAAGCTCGCATAGATCGGGTTGACGGACACCAGCGAGGTCAGCACCGGCGACGCCGAGCCGGCGGCGACGAGATTGCCGACGGTGACCTCGATCCGCCCGACCCGGCCGTCGACCGGCGCGCGGACCTGCGTGTAGTCGAGATTGAGCTTCGCGGTCTGCAGGCTCGCTTCGGCTGCCTTGACGTTGGCGATCGCCTCGCGGTTGCCGTTGTCGCGCTGGTCGTAATCGCGCTTCGTCACGATCGAATTGCCGACCAGTTGCGCGCCGCGTTCCAGCTCATTGGCGGCGAAGGCGGCGCGGGCGCGTGCGGCCTCGAGCTGCGCCTGGGCACGGTCGACCTCGGCGGCGTAGGGCGCGGGATCGATCTTGAACAGGACGTCGCCGGCCTTCACCAGCGACCCTTCGGTGAAATTGGCGGAGAGAATGGCGCCGGCCACGCGCGGCCGGACCTCGACGCGTTCGACCGCTTCAAGCCGCCCGGAGAACTCGTCCCACAGGCTCGCCTTGCGTGGCTCGACCACGGCGACTGTCACGGCGACCGCCTGCTCCGGCGCGGCGGCGCGGGCGGCCTGTGGCGCAGGGCTCATGTTGAAGTAATGCGACCCGGCATAGGAGCCGGCGGCGATCACCACGCCGGCCGCGGCGACGGTGCTCAGCCACCGCTTTAGACGGCCAGGGGAACGAATTTCGGACGAGGGCATTGGTGCGCTCCATATTGTAGTGCTCGCTACAAATGTGGCGCTGGCAACTCGTTCGCAAGAGACTTATGTATCGGATGCTACGAAAATCCTAGATGGAACTTTGGCGACTGCGACAGATCAAAGAAATGGCTAGGAATCGCAAATAGATAAAAATCTGGTGGGGCGGCGACGGGAACAGGAGTTTTGCAAATGGCCATCGGACGTCCGAGGACATTCGATCGTGACACCGCGCTGGACCAGGCGATGGAGGTGTTCTGGCGGCATGGCTATGAGGGCGCGACCATCGCCCAGCTCACCGAGGCCATGGGCATCAACCCGCCCAGCCTCTATGCCGCGTTCGGCAGCAAGGAGGCCCTGCTCAAGGCCGCGCTCGATCGCTACACCGCGCGCCGCGAGGCCTGGATGGAAGAGGTGCTGAGCGCGCCGACCGCCCGCGAGGTCACCGCGCGGATGCTGATGGGCGTGGCCGAGAAGCAGACCGATCCGTCCAATCCGCCCGGCTGCCTGCTCGTGCAGGGCGGCCTCGCCTGCGGCTCCGGCTCGGCGAACGTGCCGTTCGAGCTTGCTGCCCGCCGCGCCCAGACCGAGGAGCAGCTCCGGCACCGCTTCGAACGGGCGAAGGCCGAAGGCGATCTGGCCGAAGCCGCCGATCCCGCCGCGCTCGCCCGCTACGTCTCCGCCGTCATCACCGGCATGAGCGTGATGGCGTCCTCCGGCGCCGACCGTGAGGCCCTGGCGCAGGTGGCCGAAGTGGCGATCAGGTCGGTGGAGGAGCAGTCGGTACGCGCCCCCATCGCCGCGAACTGATTGATCTCATGCGCTGGGCGACGGGCGCTCTGCCGTCGCGCTGTCTTGTGCTCCTGGACGCGATGCGATCCCCTGCGGCCGCATTCATCGTCATTGCGCGAACCAAGAGCCATTCTTCATGCGTGTCTTCTCCGCTGCCCTCGCCACCGAGACCAACACCTTTGCGCCGATGCCGACGGGGCTCGCCACCTTCCATGAGCGCGCGTATTTCCCGGCCGGGCTGCATCCGGACAAGATGCAGATGCATGGCGGGCCGCTGTGGGCGGCGCGGCAGGTCGGGCCATCGAAAGGCTGGACGCTGATCGAGGGCCTCGTGGCTGCCGCGGTCCCGAACGGGCTTGTCACCCGCGCGGCCTTCGAGACGCTGCGCGACCAGATCCTTGCCGATCTCAGGGCGGCGCTGCCGATCGACATGGCGCTGATCGGCCTGCACGGCGCAATGATCGCCGACGGCTATGACGATTGCGAGGGCGAGCTGCTGTCGCGCATCCGCGAGATCGCAGGCCCTGATGTCGTGATCGGCGCCACGCTCGATCCGCATGTCCATATGAGCGAGCTGATGGTCAAGAGCGCGGATCTCCTGATCTGCTGGAAGGAATATCCGCACACCGACATCCTCGAGCGCGCGCAGGACCTGGTGAAGCTCTGCACAGAGCTGGCCGAGAAGCGCCTCAAGCTGCGATCGGCGCTGGTCGATACCGACATGATCGTGACGCTGCACACGACGCGCGAGCCGGTGCGCAGCTTCGTCGACCGCATCACCGCGCTGGAAGGCAAGGACGGCATCGTCTCGGTGTCGATCGTGCACGGCTTCGGCTGGGGCGACACGCCTGCGATGGGCACCAAGGTGCTGGTCTATAGCGATGCCGCCGTCGATCCCGATGGCGCGAGGGCGCAGGCGCTGGCACGGAAGCTCGCCGACGAGCTGATCGGCATGCGCGAGGCCGTCACCGAACGCATGCCGGGCGTCGACGCCGCGCTCGACCAGGCCTTGGCCAAAGACGGCACCATCGTGCTCGGCGATGCCAGCGACAATCCCGGCGGCGGCGCGCCCGGCGATTCCACCTTCATCCTGCGCCGCGTGCTCGAACGAAAGATCGAGAACGTCTGCGTCGGCCCGATGTGGGACCCGATCGCGGTGCGCATCGCCTTCGATGCCGGCATCGGCGCAAAACTGCCACTGCGCATCGGCGGCAAGATCGGACCGCTGTCCGGTGATCCCGTGGATGCGACCTGGGAGATCAAGGCGCTGAAGGAGAACATGGTGATGACGGGGCTCGCCGGCACGCCGGCCAAGCTCGGTGATTGCGCGCTGATCGCGACCGCTGGCGTCGAGGTCGTCATCACGACATTCCGCTGCCAGGCCTTCGGCAGAGACTTTTTGACCCAGCTCGGCTGCGATCCGGCGACGCGCAAGCTCGTCGTGGTGAAGTCCGCGCAGCATTTTCGCGCCGCCTTTGCGCCGATCGCGGCCGACATCATCATGGTCGATGCGCCCGGCGTGGTCGCGCGCGACGTGACGACGTTGCCATACCGAAAGATCAAGCGTCCGAAATGGCCGCTCGATGAGCTGCTGCAACCCACACGCGCATGATGTCCCACAGTGCGACGCTGCCCACCGTGACGTTAAAGTTCGGAACGCGACTGGAACGAACCGCGCCCGAATCAGCTGCGCATCACGGTATGGCGTTTGTTCACGGCTAGATGTCGCGGTATGCCGTTGCGACCTACGATATCCAGACGTTGCGAGGGAAAGCTGCGTCTGGCCCGGTCGCCAAAGGGTTAAGACGGCCTGCCGCAGCGCTCATGGGACGATGTCCCATCGTGCAACGCTGCGGATTGCGACGTTAACGTCCGGAACGCGGCCGGAACGAACCGCGTCCGAATCGGCTGCGACTCACGATGCCCGTTTCGTTCACGGCCAGATGTCGTACGTCGCGGCGAGCGCTCACTACATCCAGCGGACGTACGCGCTGCCACGATGGCTGCGGCCCGCCATTCGTAAACGCAAAGGCCCGACTTGTGCTGGGCCTTTTGTCGGCGAGGCTTGTCGTGCCACGCACAGAAGCGGGCTTCAGAACGCCACCTCAGAACGCCACCTGGGTGCGGAAGCCGGCCGCGTCAAACTTCGAGTCGGTGTTGAGCGCGCTCGTCGCGCGCGCCTGCCGTGCGACCATGAAGCGGATGGCGCCGCTGACATACCAATTGAGGCCGGCGGTGTGGATATTCTGTCGGCCAGCGGCGATGCGCGCTCCATGACGAGGATGTCGTTCGAACTGGTCGCCTCGTCGAGCGTCCATGGCACGTCCATGATGCCGCCCTCGATTGCCAATCCGGCCGCCGAGCGGCAGCGAGCCGGCTACGGCACAGCGACTGACGAGTTCGTCCTGGCGCCCGGCGTTGGAACTTATCTATGTAAATTTCGCCCGGAAGCGCCGCAGCCAATTCGTCCTGAGTCCCAACGGCGCTGGCGAGAACGGACCGGGCGGCGCGCGTGTGATAAGGGCGGTCAGCACCAGCGCGGCGATCGCCAGCCAGAAGCAGAGCCAGAACGCATCGAGATAAGCGAGCACATTGGCCTCGCGCTGAACCTGCGCGGCAAGGGTGCCGACCGCGCGGGCCTTGGCCAGTCCTGTCCCGTGGCTCGCGAAATAGCCGGTCAGCCGCTGCAGCGCGCGGGCGACGTCGACATCACCGCTCTGGATGTTGAGGCCGAGATAGGCCGAATGCACCTGCTCGCGCACCCGTAGCCAGGTTCCCATCAGCGCAACGCCGATCTCGGCGCCGCCGAGCCGCATGATCTGGATGTAGGCCGCAAACGACGTGGCGCGCGCCGGGTCGGAGTTCGACAGCGCGAGAATGATGATCGGCAGCAGGGTGAAGGCCTGGCCGAACGACTGCAACAGCACGATGACGATGAAGTCCTCGCGTGCCCAGGCATGGGTGAGCTGCGTGCCGAGCAGATTGGCGGCGGCAAAGGCGCCGAGGCCAAGCACGACCACGATGCGCGGATCGAGATGGCGCAACATCCAGATCGACAGCGGCACCAGCACGATCAGCGGCAGCGCGCCGTAGACCAGCAGCAGCGAGCCGCTCTGCTCGGGACGGAGCTGCGTGATCGTGGCGAGAAAATTGGGGACCAGCGAGGCGTTCGACAGGCTGGTGAGCGTGTACAAGAGAATCACGGCCAGCGACAGGCCGATATTGCGCGAGAACAGCACGTTGAAATGCGCCCATGGCTGCGGGGAGAGCGCCTCGTTGACGAGAAACAGCACGAACAGCACGGCGCCGCCGCCGAGCAGTGCCACCACGGTGCCGGATTGCAGCCAGTCGAGCCGGTTGCCCTGGTCGAGCCCGGCATAGATCATCGAAACCGCGCTGCCGAGCAGCAGCATGCCGCCCCAATCGGCGTTGCGCAGCAGCGTGCGGTTGACCGGCTCGGCGGGTGTGCCGAGATACACCATCAGCGCCATCAGCGGCGCCAGCACGACACCCTGCCAATACAGCCATTGCCAACCGAGATGCTCGACATAGAAGCCGACCAGCGAGGTCGACGTGTCCAGCGCGAAGCCGACGCGGATCGCATAGATCGAGATGGCCGGCAGCCACCAGCGGATCGGCAGGTTGCGGAAGATGATCATCAGGGTCGCCGGCACGAAGGTGCCGAGCAGCATGCCGTGCAGGATCGCGAGCACGATCAGGGTCGGATAGTCGCGCACGAACGGGATGATCAGGGAGAGCGCGGCATAGACCAGGCTGGGGACGCCGAGCACGCGGCGCAGGCCGAACACGGTCGCGAGCCAGGCCACCGCCGGCGCGATCAGGATCTGCGAGCCGATCGCGGCCGTCGACAGCCAGGCGCCCTCGTCGAAGCCGAGCGAGAACGCGCCGCGCAGATCGGGCAGGCCGACAGAGGTCAGCCGGCTGTCGAAATTGGCGAGGAACGAGCCGAGCAGGACGGCCCCGACCGCGAACAACGGGTGCGCCGCGAGCCCGCCGCGCGACAGCGGCCCGCGGTCCGTCTCGCCTGCATTCTCACTTGGCGCCATCGGTGCGGCCAGCGGTGTGGATATGGGTCACGACCGACATGCCCGGCAGCAGCCGCGCCAGCAGCGGCTGGTTCGGATCGAGGGCGATGCGCACCGGAATGCGCTGCACGACCTTGGTGAAATTGCCGGTCGCGTTGTCGGGCGGCAGCAACGCGAATTGCGAGCCGGAGGCCGGCGCGATGCGTTCGACGCGGCCATGCATCTGCTCGCCCGGGAACGTGTCGACGGTGATGTCGACCGGCTGGCCCGGCGCCACATGCGTGAGCTGCGTCTCCTTGTAGTTCGCGACGATGAAGACCTGCGGCAGCGGAACCACCGCGATCAGGCTGCTGCCGACATTGACGTAGTCGCCGGCCTGCACCTGGCGCTGTCCGACGACGCCGTCGAACGGCGCGGTGATCCTGGTATAGCCGAGCTTGAGGCGGGCGGCGGCGAGCGCGGCCTTGGCGCCGGCGAGGTCGGCGCCGCGCTGCTTCTTGGTGCCCGTCAGCACCTCAAGTTGATGGCGCTGCGCGGCAATCACTGCGCGGCTCGCGCGGACGTCGGCCTGCGCCTTGGCATAGGCGGCGGTGGCCTGCTCTAGCCGCTGCCGGGTGCCGGCCTCGCTCTGCGACAGCGATTGCTGGCGCTCCTCCTCCTGCCGCGCCTGCACCTCGGCGGCGCCGGCCGACACCTGCTGCGCCTCGGCTTGCGCAATCGTCGCATATTGCAGCTCGATCTGATTGCTCAGATTGTCGAGCGCCGCCTGCGCCGCTTCCACGGTGGCTTCGGCCTGCGACACCTGGGCCTCGTAATCGGCCGGATCGATCTGAATCAGCAGGTCGCCGGCCTTGACCCGCTGGAAGTCGCTGACCGCGACCTTAAGCACTTCGCCGGCGACGCGGCTCGACAACTGGGTGAGGTCGGCCCTGACATAGGCGTCGTTGGTGGTCTGGGTCGTGGCATTGCCGGTCCAGGCGTTCCAGCGCAAGGTCGCCAGCGCCACGAAGGCCAGCGCGACGATCACGGCGAGCAGCGGAATGGCCAGACGCGCCCATAGGCCTGCCGTCGGCGCGGCAGAGGACGGTGGTGTCGATGCCGTGCGTGATGCCGCGTCAACATTGCTCGATGTTTCGCTCACGACATGCCTCCCGCGCCGTCCAATGCTCGTCCCGCTAGTGGTAGCCCATTCTGCGCCGCGTGCCACCTTTACGCGCGGCTGGGAGGCATGCGCGGAAAGTTCAAACAGCCCAGCCTGCGCGATTGGAACCCGTGCGCGCGGCGGGCGATTGGACGTTTGATCAAGCCGATCCGGGCTTGCAGATTAACGACACGCGCAACCTGTACTTGGTGCTGGCGAGCGGCTGTTCTACTGTCCGGCATTTCGCGGGGCCGGCAGGTTTTCCGCGCCTCGATTAAGGATACAAAGAGTTATGGGTACGAAGGGCGCGATCCTGATCGCCGGCGGGGCCGGCTATATCGGGGCTCATTGCAGCAAGGCGGTCGCAGACGCAGGCTTTACGCCGATCTGTTACGACAATCTGACGTTGGGGCACCGCAGCTTCGTGCAATGGGGGCCGCTGGTGGTGGGCGACATCGCCGACAGCATCAAGGTCGCCAGCACGATCCGCCAATATGACGTCCAGGCTGTGATGCATTTCGCGGCATCCAGCGCCGTCGGGGAATCGGTCGCCGACCCGCAGAAATATTACCTCAACAACGTCGCCGGCACGCTCGGCCTGCTGCAGGGCATGCGCGAGGCGGGCTGCACCCGCTTGGTGTTTTCCTCGACCGGCGCGGTCTACGGCAATGCCGGGCGCGAGCCGATTCCGGAAAGCGCGGCGGGGCCGACGGTGAATCCCTATGGCCGCTCCAAATACATGATCGAGCAGATTCTGTCGGACTATCGCGCCGCCTATGGCTTCTCGGCGATTGCCCTGCGCTATTTCAATGCCTGCGGCGCCGACGCCTCAGGCGCGATCGGCGAGCTGCGCGACCCCGAGACGCATCTCATTCCGCGCGCGCTGATGGCGATCCTCGGCCATGTGCCCGATTTCGCGATCTTCGGCACCGATTACGAGACGCCGGACGGCACCGCGGTGCGCGACTACATCCATGTCGATGATCTGGCGGCGGCCCATATCGCGGCCATCGGACGCCTGATGGAGGGGCATCGCGGCGGCGCCTATAATCTCGGGACCGGCAGCGGCTATTCGGTGCGTGAGATCGTTGATGCGATCCGCAACGAGACCGGCGAGCAGGTGCCGCTGGTGTATCGCGAGCGCCGTCCCGGCGATCCGCCGGTGCTGGTGGCCGACCCGCGTCGCGCCGAGCAGGAGCTCGGCTTCAAACCCCGCCGATCCGATCTCGGCCATATCATCCGCTCGGCCTGGGCCTGGCACCAGAAGGCGCATCCGCGCATCGCGTGAGCGGTGGCGAGCTGAGCGCCGGCTGGCGCGGCCTTACGCCGCCGCTGGCGGCGTATGCGCGCGCTTGTCCATGAAGCCCATCTCCGCGTGCTCGTCGTCGACAGACCAGCGGCCGATCTCGGCGCCATCGCGGAAGAAATGGATGCTGTGGACCGGCGAGCGGACATCGTCGCCGCGAATCATCCGGAGCAGGTTCTGCGCCACGCGGCAATGGTCGCCGGGGAGCCTGAGGTCGAAGAATGCGTCGCCATAGCCCGGCAGGTTGGTGCCGGCCGAATCGCGAACTTCCATGCGCAACTGTGCCATGTTCGCATTCAACGTCAGCAACTCTTTCCGCCCGGTAAATGCCGAGGCGCCGGCGCGCGGGCGCTACGGCGTGACCATGTCGCGCACAACGGCGCGCGGCGCTGTGGTCTCCTTCCAGGTGGAATTGCTGAGGTCGACGCTAGACATTGGACTGTCCCCGCGACGGTGCCAGGAGCGTGGGATCTTCCGACGATGCCTCCGCGGTGATGGGTTCCGCCGGAGCACCAGCGGCGGCCTGGTGGACGATCGGTAGTTCGAACAGCACGCGCGTGCCGGTCGGCTGGTTCGCGCTGACCTTGAGACAGCCGTGGAGCTGCTGGACCATCCCGTTGATCATCCGGAATCCGAGGCTCGTGCGTGTCTGATCGATATCAAAACCAGCAGGCAGTCCGACACCCTGATCGGCCACGCTGAGCTGCAGGCAACCGCCGACGTCACGGGCGGAGATATCGATCGGCCCGTCCTGGCCAGGGTAGGCGTGTTTCACGGCGTTGCTGACCAGCTCATTGATCAGCAGGCCGAGAGGCACGGCAAGATCGGCGGGAAGCCGGATCGGGTCGGCGTCGCAGCGCAGGACATGCGCTCCTGCCACAAGTTGCAGCCGCTTGCAGAAGTCGGTGAGGAACACGTCGACGTCGATGGAGCCGATCCGGGACGCCCGCGACAGATGGTCATGAACCTGGGCGATGGCCGCCACGCGTGATCCTGCCTCGCCGAGGGCCTGTTTGGCTTCGACCGAGCCGGCCCCGAACGCTTGGACGCGGAGCATGGCAACGACGGAGGCGAGGCTGTTCTTGACGCGATGGCTCATTTCGCGCGTCAGCATGGCCTGATGATCCAGGGCTTCCCGAAGCCGGGCTTCCTCGTGCAGGCGCTCGATGGCGATCCCGACGATGTCGGCTGCTCGGGTGAGAAAGGCGGCGTCAGCCTCATCGAAGCGGCCGGGGTCCGGACTGCCGACCTGGAGCACGCCGAAATAGCCGCCACCTTGTCCACCGCGTTCGATCCGGACGCTGATTGATCTCTTGATGCTGCGATCGACCGGAAGCTGAGGGGTCTCGAAGCGGCCATCGAGGGAGGCGCGATTGCTGATGATGACGTCACCTGTCTCGAAGGCGCGTCCAGCCGATGACCTGCTATCCACGACGAACGCGACCTGTTTGATCGAGCCCGGCCAACCGTGTCCCGCACGCACCAACAGTCTCTGATCGGCCGTCATGAATTCCATCGCCGTTGCGAACGGTGCGTCGAGGCCCCTGGCGCAGAGCGCGATGACGCGCTGAAGAAGGATGTGGATGTCGCGGGTCTGTAACGCGATGCGGGCGAGTTCGGCGAGCACGGATTGCTTCGTGAGCCTGTCGTCGCGGAGTTCGTTGCGACCGCCTGCGCGCTCGAGAAAAACCGGAAAGGCGGAGCTTTGGCTCGAATGTTTCAACACGCGTAGTCTCCCAAAAGGAACGCACCCCGATTCAGAGATCCCTCGTTGCTGGCTGGCGATTACGCTTTGACAGCGTGCGCGCATTCTGTTGGCGGCGTCTTGTGGAGTCTGAGCAAAAGCGGACAAGCCCCGAATTTTGTGGAACCCCGCGCCGAAGCAGGGGAGCGGGTGCTGGTCGTCCGTGCGGACGGATGTGTCGCGGCCGATCATCGAGGCACGATTTTGCGCTGCTCGGTGGTGTGGCCCACCGACAGCGAGCGGCGAGCCATGTGACAGATGGAACCCGTCGAAGGGGGGCATTCCTGTCCAGATCCGTCAACGACCTCAATTTCAGCCGGGAATGCCTGCGCCTGGCGGCGGAATTCACGCAGCTTGCGCGTGATTCGCTCGATCCGGAGTTGCAGACGCATTGCCTGCGTATGGCCGCCTTCTGGACCGACCGGGCGGCCGGAACACCGGGCGACGGCTCCGACGATCCGGCGCAATAATATCGACACGGAGGTGGAAGGCGCGAATCGAGAATAGAATACCGGTTGCGATCGTCGGCTTGTGAGCAATTGTGCTCAGATCTGCCGGACGAGAGCGCTCAAACAGGGGGATCGACGTGCGGTGCCGCCTCGGCGCCGTGGTCTCCGTCCCTTCCTGGCTGTCTGGCAACGTTGGAATGATCAAAGCGCAAACTGACCGCGATCTCCGGAGCAATCAGCTGCTCGATGCCCTGGCGCCGGAGAGCCGTCGCCGTATCGATCCACACCTCGAGCCCGTCGACTTCAAGCTCGGCGCCGTGGTCTGCGAGGCCGGTGGACCGCTCCGGCATGCCTATTTCCCAAGAGGATCGGTGCTGTCGCTGTTGACCGTGCTGGAGAACGGCGATGCCATCGAGACCGCCAATATCGGTCGCGAAGGGGCGTTCGGCCTGTTCGCCGCCATGTACAGTCGGACCTCGTTCAACCGCTGCATCGTGCAGCTCGAGGGCCATACCGTCCGGTGTCCGATCGAGCTCCTGCAGCACGAGTTCGACGACAGCGAGCACGTGCGCAATCTCTTTGTCAGCTATTCGGAGACGCTGCTGTCCCAGGTTCAGCAGACGGTCGCCTGTAACGCCATGCATGCGACAGAAGAGCGCATCTGCCGATGGCTGCTGATGATGCACGACCGGGCCGAAGGAGCGGTGCTTCCTTACACACACGAGTTCCTGTCGCAGATTCTCGGAGCCAATCGCAAGTCCGTGACGCTTGCCGCGCAATCCATGCAGGCGGCCGGACTGATCAGCTATCGTCGCGGCACGATCCAGGTGTTAGACCGGCGCGGTCTCGAGCAGGCGTCGTGCGAATGCTATGCCATCGTCAAGCAACGTTTCGATGCCTTCCTGAAACCACCGGCGTCGGCGGTACGGAATCAGTTGCTATGATGATTGTGGCGCCGGATGAATCATAAGCCCTTCAGCGTACCTTTGCCTTCCACCGACTTCACGCCCGCAATATGCGGTTGGTCGTGCAGAACGACGTTCAGCAGCGAACTGTGGATCACGAGGTGGCCGTTGTAGTCGATGAAGCCCATCTTGCGGAACTTGTTCATGAAATGACTAACGCGCGAGCGCGTGGTACCGATCATGTCGGCCAGCATCTCCTGGCTGACCTTCGCGATGACCCGCTGCGGCTTGCCGTCATTGCCGAAATTGGCCAATAGCAGCAGGGCCCGCGCGAGGCGCTTCTCGCTCGAATTGAACAACTGATCGATGAGATCGGCCTCGACGCGGATCGTGCGGGCGAGAATGTGCGACACGAACACCTCGGAAAACGCCGGCTGCTCCCGCAGGGTCTTCAGCGCGACGGGCTTGGTGATCCGCAGGATTTCGCTGTCCGTGATGGCCGTCGCTGCCGAGAGCCGGTGAGACTGGCCGGCCAGGCACCCCTCGCCGAAGAAGTCGTCCTGTCCGAGCAGCGCAATGACCGCCTCCTTGCCCTGCTCGGAATGGACGACGATCTTGACCGTGCCGGAGACGATGTAGAACAGCACATCCGCTGCGGCGCCTTGCGAAAAGATCGGCTGGTCCTTGCGATACTTCCCGACTGTGCGGCCTGGGCCATCGGTTTTCAGAAATACCGACGGATCGAAAGTGAGTTTTGGCTTGGTCGACGGCTTTGCGGCCGTCGGCGATTTTGCAATGAGTTGTTTCGCCATGCGTTCTCCCGGGTGAAACGCGAGAGCTGGTGACTCCAAGGCCGGACCGCGGCGTCGGAGTGGCGCAGGCGTGAATGTAATTATAGCGCCTTTGTCGACCACTTGATAGCGCGGCGATACTATCCCGGCGCTGGTACACGCGGTAGTTTAGGGTTCCGGTGATCGGGCGGGGGGACCACTTAGTTAATGCACGCTATCCGGAAAAGCCGGTCGGCGACAACGCTTCGCGGCGATAGAGTTCGACCCTGAGCTTGTGACTTAGACGTTTCAAGGGCCGCGGCGGACGTCGGAGATCCGGGACACGGCTCAACCCGATGCTGGCCCTGCTGCGGCGTTGCGCGGTGCGCCGTCGGGCTGGGGACGCCGGCCGTTCAGGAGCCAGCCGATGATCGTGCCGCGCACCAGCAGGTGATAGCTCGCCAGCATCGGCGGCATCGCAACCAGCAGGATCAGCGCGTATTTGGCCGGCCACGGCCAGTCGAACTGCGAGACCGCCAACTGCAGCGCCATCACGATCGGCATATGGATGAGATAGAGCCAATAGGATGCGTCGGCGAGGTAGCGCCGCGTGCGGCTGAAGCCGGCCATGAAGCGCAGCGCCAAGCCGATCGCGGCGAAGCTCGTCGTCCAGATCGCCAGCGCATAGGCGATGGCGCCGGCAAGCCTGATCATGGGGAGACTGACCGGCGCCGCGACGACATGCGTCGCGACCATCGACACGGCGAATGCCAACCCGTAGCTCAGCGCGATCAGGCCAATCGCCATGGCGGTGTTGAGCAGGCAGCGCCGTTCCAGCTGGCGCAGCAGCCCGATCTGCCGGTGCAGCAGCCAGCCCACGGCAAGGGCGCTGCCATAGGCGATCCAGGCCTGACCGTTGGTGATCAGCGATTGGTCCGGCGTACGGATCCCGATCCAGCCGACCCATTTCGGATCGAGGCTGATCGCAAGCCCGATCGGCAGAGCAAGGATTGCGGGCGCAAGCCGGCTTGTCATGATCGCCGCGAACAGCCGATCGATAGCCATGCGAATCCGGCCGGCGCGGTCGATTGTGACCACGCCGGTGCGCAGCAGCAGCGCGGCGGCATAGAGCTCGATCAGCACGTAGAGAAACCACAGATGGGTCAGCGGAAAGCGCGGCAGGACCGGCGGCCAACCGGCCGCGCCGGGCAGCGGTCCGCCATGCGGAAACTGGCTTGCCCAGATCACCGACACGGCCATCGGCGCAAACACGATCGGCCACGCCACCACCAGCGGCAGCGCGATTCTAAGCAGGCGATCCTTGATGAACCCCGGCGTTCCGCGCCGGTGAAAGCTCATGCGGGCGAAGAAGCCGGCCATTAGAAAGAAGGTGGTCATCCGAAACACGTGGATGGCGAAGGTGACGCCGCTCAGGACCAGGCTCTGATGGGTGTCCTCGATGAACCAGAATCGTGTGGGAGACGGCAGGAACGACATCGCGGCATGCAGGACGATGCCGAGCAGGAGGGCAAAGGCTCGGACGGCATCGAGGGCGTGCAGGCCTTAGATTATGCGTCAAGTGTCCTGTTAGCTGGA
>NZ_JABFDP010000016.1:0-199084 GCF_013179005.1 Bradyrhizobium denitrificans
TGGAAGGGGTCAGTAGAGCGGTGATCTCGCACGATCCAATGTGGCCGGAAGATCAGAGCAATCTGAACCCTCGCCTCGGACCGAGGGGTGAGGCGCTGCGAGATCGCGAGGGTTTGTCCGCATGGTCCGTACAAGGCGCATCCGCAGATGTCGTGTGAGCTTCTCGAGTTGAACGCTGCGGCAAGCGTCATTGCGAGCGCGGTGATGCAATCCAAGGGACGGGGTGGGACTCTGGATTGCTTCGTCGCTTCGCTCCTCGCAATGACGGAGATTGGAGCAGCCGGTCGTGCTTCGCGACCGGGATCGCGCTGGGGGCCTGGCGGTGGGGCGCAATTCCTCAGGAGAGGCAAGTGCGGCGTTCGCGATGTAGAAACTCGTGCGCGACTTCCTTCGCCTCGATCCGCCACCCCCGACAAACAAAAACCCCGCCATTTGCGGCGGGGCTCAGTCTGGGAGGAGCAAGCCGTGAGGCTCGCCGGAGGACCCAGTGAAAGCTCAGGCGGGGATGCGTTCGTCCATGTCGTGGGGCTCGCGCAGCACGTAGCCGCGGCCCCAGACGGTCTCGATGAAGTTGCGGCCTTCGGAGGCGTTGGCGAGCTTCTTGCGCAGCTTGCAAATGAAGACGTCGATGATCTTCAGCTCGGGCTCGTCCATGCCGCCATAGAGATGGTTGAGGAACATCTCCTTGGTGAGGGTGGTGCCCTTGCGGAGCGAGAGCAGCTCCAGCATCTGATATTCCTTGCCGGTCAGATGCACGCGCTGGCCACCGACTTCCACCGTCTTGGTGTCCAGGTTGACGACGAGGTCGCCGGTCTGGATGACCGATTGGGCGTGGCCCTTGGAGCGGCGCACGATCGCATGGATGCGGGCGATCAGCTCGTCCTTGTGGAACGGCTTGGTCATGTAGTCGTCGGCGCCGAAGCCGAGACCTTTGACCTTGTCCTCGATGCCGGCGAGGCCGGACAGGATGAGGATCGGCGTCTTGATCTTCGAGACGCGCAGCTGCTTGAGCACGTCGTAACCGGACATGTCGGGCAGATTGAGGTCGAGAAGGATAATGTCGTAATCGTACAACTTACCGAGGTCGACGCCTTCTTCGCCGAGGTCAGTCGTGTAGACGTTGAAGCTCTCAGACTTCAACATCAGCTCGATCGACTGCGCGACGGCGCTGTCATCCTCAATCAGCAAAACGCGCATGCCAGTTCCCCATAGTCGCCGCTCCGGGCGTCAGGTCGGCCGCCATCGCGGCACTCAAAACGCCTTTGAACAACTGATTCGGATCCTGACGAGAGATGGTTAACAAATCCTGATTCACATCCGCAAGCTCAAACCGTGCAATTTTTGTCGAATCGCCGTAAGGTGTTGCGAAGAAGCAGTTTTTCTCAGCCGCCCTCGTTCAAGCTCCATGTTAAGAGACGGACCTAACCGACTCTCGTTCCTCACCGCTTTTGAGGGCGGAAAGGCGCGCTGCGTCAGTCACTCCAGACCATGACGCAATGATTAATGATGCGAGTAAACACAGAGTTAAACCGCACAACCGAATCTGCCCTTACTTAAGGTTTTCGCAATGAAGGCGCTTTCGTGATGAAGGCACTGGCCGAGCAGATCAGCGACATCGACGCGGTGAACACCTATGGCCGTGTCGTCGGCGTGAAGGGGTTGATGGTGGAAATCGCCGGTCCGATTCATGCGATGTCGGTCGGCGCCCGCATCGTGATCGAGACCGGCAATAATGTCATCCCCGCCGAAGTGATCGGCTTCTCCGGCAAGAACGCGGTGGTGATGCCGTTCGCGGGACTCGAGGGCGTGCGGCGCGGCTGCCGTGCGGTCATCGCCAATGCCGCAAACCAGGTGCGGCCATCACCGGCCTGGCTTGGGCGCGTCATCAATGCGATGGGCGAGCCGATCGACGGCAAAGGGCCGCTGCCGCAAGGCGCGGCGCCGGTTCCCTACCGCAACAATCCGCCGCCGGCGCATTCGCGCAAACGCGTCGGTTCGCCGCTCGATCTCGGCGTCCGTGCCCTGAACACCTTTCTGACGTGTTGTCGTGGCCAGCGACTCGGCATCTTCGCCGGTTCGGGCGTCGGCAAGTCGGTGCTGCTGTCGATGCTGGCGCGCAATGTCGATGCCGCGGTCTCGGTGATCGGCCTGATCGGCGAGCGCGGCCGCGAGGTGCAGGAGTTCCTGCAGGATGATCTCGGCGAAGAGGGCCTTGCACGCTCGGTCGTCGTGGTGGCCACCTCCGACGAGCCGGCGCTGATGCGCCGGCAGGCGGCGTATCTGACGCTCGCAATCTCCGAATATTTTCGCGACGAGGGTAAGGATGTTCTCTGCCTGATGGACTCGGTGACGCGCTTCGCGATGGCGCAGCGTGAGATCGGCCTGTCGGCCGGCGAGCCGCCGACCGCGAAGGGCTATACGCCCACCGTGTTTACCGAGTTGCCGAAACTGCTCGAGCGTGCCGGGCCCGGCAGCGGCGAGGGAACCATCACCGGAATCTTCACGGTGCTGGTCGATGGCGACGACCACAATGAGCCGGTCGCGGACGCGGTGCGCGGTATTCTCGACGGTCACGTCGTGATGCAGCGTTCGATCGCCGAACGCGGCCGCTATCCGGCGATCAACATCCTGAAATCGGTGTCGCGCACGATGCCGAAATCGGCCGACCCCGTATTCTTGCCGACCATCATGCGGGCGCGCCAGGTGATGGCGACCTACGCCGACATGGAGGAGCTGATCCGGCTCGGCGCCTATCGCGCCGGCTCGAGTCCCGAGGTTGACGAGGCCATCCGGCTGCACGAGCCGCTGGAAGCCTTCCTGCGCCAGCGCAAGGACGAGGTCTGCGGCCTGGCCCAGGGGTATCGGGAGCTGGAACAGATCCTTGGACGCTTGGAAACGGAAAGCTAACTTTGTCGCGTAATCATCCCCCGCATGTAACGAGCCTAGTCGGCGGGCCCAGGAAGGGCGGCCGGCCCTGTCCCGCGCCGTATACGGGACTTCTGGGGAGTATGAGTCGATGAAGTCGCGCGAAACGCTGATCCGTCTGAAAAAGTTTCAGGTGGATGAGAAACGCCGCCGGGTGACGCAGATCGAGGGCATGATCGCTGATTTCCAGCGCATGTCGGCCGAACTCGAGCGGGAAATTCAGACCGAGCAGGAGCGGGCCGGCATCAACGACCCGACCCATTTTGCCTATCCGACCTATGCCAAGGCCGCGATCCAGCGCCGCGAGAACCTGACGCGCTCCGCTGACGAGCTGCGCGCCCAGCTCGAGGACGCCAAGGCCGCGTTGTCCGAGGCATTCGAGGAAATGAAGAAGGTCGAGTTGCTCGACGAGCGTGACCAGGCCCGCGAAAAGGCCGAGGAGAGCGCCCGCGAGCAGGCCGACATGGACAGTATCGGCCTGATGCGCGCCCGGCTCGGCGTCATCGCCTGAGCCGGAGCGCCCCACGGCCTTTGCTTTCGAAAACCCGGGCCCGCAAGGTCCGGGTTTTTCGTCGCGCCCACCTTGGGTGGAGCACGGTGCGCGAGTCGTGCTACGGGAGGGCGGGGCTCGAACGAGGGAGTGGGGCCGATTTTCGGGGACGCTGAATGCTGACGCCGGCAGAGCTGGTCTGGTTGCTTGCCGCAGTCGCCAAGGGGGATGAGGCCGCGTTCGAGCGCCTCTACGCGGCAACGCGCGCGAAACTCTATGGCGTCGTGCTCCGTATCTTGCACCGACAGGACCTCGCCGAGGAGGTCGTCCAGGAGACCTACGTCAAGGTTTGGAATAATGCCGCCCAGTTCAACCCGGCGGTGTCTTCCCCGATCACCTGGATGGCCGCCATCGCTCGCAACCGGGCCATCGATCTGGTGCGCAAGCGGGGCGAGCTGTCTTTGGAGGACGAGCCGTCCGCGTTCGAGGTCGCTGCCGAGACGCCGGATCCGCTGGCGCGGCGCGAAATGTCGGAGGAGCTGAAGCGGCTATTGGAATGTGTCGGCCGGCTCGAGCCGGACCGTCAGAAGCTCGTGCTGCTGGCCTATTATAACGGCTGGAGCCGTGAGCAACTGGCGACCAAGTTCGAGGCGCCGGTGAATACGGTCAAGACCTGGCTGCGGCGGAGCATGATGGACATTCGCCAATGCCTCGGTCTCGGTTGAGGCGTGGTTTGGACTGAGCGTTTGATGCGAGAGACGCTGCAAGAGACCTTGTAGGTGATCTGACCTGGACCTGTGATGGCGTATAGCGAAGACCATATCGCGCTGGCGGCGGAATATGCGCTCGGCACCCTCGACGCCGCCGAGCGCGCCCAGGTCGAGACCATGATGGCGGTCGACAGCGATTTTGCCGCGGTCGTGCAGGCCTGGGAATTCCGGCTGAGTGCGCTCAACCAGATGGTCGGACTGGTCGAGCCGCGCCCCGAACTGTGGGAGCGCATCAAGGCCGAGATCGCGCGCGCGGCGCCGGTCGCCCAGGTCTCCCCCACGACTGCAGCTGTCGTGGCGGCGCCGGTCGCGATCGTGCCGGATGCTCCCCCGGTTTTGGCTGCGGATGGTCCGGCCGTCACGGCGGCCGAGGACGACACTGCCACGGGCAAGACGACCGAGCTCAAGGCCGAACGGAGCGAGGCCGTTGCAGCCGACAACACTAATGTCATTCAGCTCTCGTCCAAGGTCCGGCAGTTGCGCATCGTCGCCAATGTCATGACGGCGGTTGCCGCGATGCTGCTCGCGCTGCTCGGGGTGCAGATCTACCGGCCGGAGCTGTTGCCGCCACCGCTGCAGCCGAAGGCGCGGGTTCAGACCGCGGAGGTCAAGGTGCCGGCTGGAGCGCAGCCTTCGGCCCAGTTCGTTGCGCTGTTGCAGAAGGATGCGGCCTCGCCGGCCTTCATCCTGAGCGTCGATGCCGGCAGCAAGACCTACACGGTCCGCCGGGTTGGTGCGGCGCCTGAGCCGGGCAAGAGCTTCGAGCTCTGGATCGTCTCGGACAAGCTGCAGAAGCCGCGCTCCCTCGGTGTAATCGGCGGCAGCGACTTCACCAGCCGGCCCGTTCTGTCGGCCTATGATGCCGACACGGTCAGTCGCGCCACCTACGCCGTGTCGGTGGAGCCGGAGGGGGGGTCGCCGACCGGGCAGGCCACCGGGCCGATCGTCTTTACCGGCAAGCTGATCGAGACGGTGCCGCCGTCACGCTGAACCGCGGCAAAAAGAAAACGCCCGTGGGGAGCGGGCGTTTTCGGTAGTCGACTTGGGGTTGGGTCTACTACATATCCACGCGGCCAGTTGGGGGCTGTGAGAACCGCGTGAATTCCGGAAATTCCAATCAACGAACCAGCGATGTCTCCGAGCTCGTCACCGCCACCGGCTTGCCGGCTTTCATGACTTTTGCGGTCTGCGTATAGCCCGGCTCCGCATTAAGGCGAGCCGAGATGCCGAGGCCGGCCACCGCGATGCCAGCCACCAGTGCAACCACCACGATCTTGAGGTGGGTTGTCCGATCCGCGCTGTAAATCGAGTGGTTCATGGAAGCCTCCTGCCGCCTTCCGTCCTCTATCGATTCGTGTGAGCCGGGCTCGTTCCGGTTCATCGTCTCGACTCTAAGAACGTAGGAAACCTCGATTCCGTTTCGTAGGTGACATCACAAGTGTGTGAAAAGTCGTGATGGCCTGCGATCGGTATGCGCGGAAGGATGAATATTTATTTATTTCCAATGCCTTGTGATGTTTCTGGTCTGTTCTGAAGTTCGGGCAACCTAACGGAAAAGAAAGAAATCGTTTGCCTGTGGCGATAAAGCACAGCTCCGGCCTGCCCAGAAAAAGGGCGGAACCGGCGATGGCGCGCCGGCCTCCCATCTCAACGAGCGGCGGAGTCGCGGGTTCCGCCGCGTCCGTCCTCACACGCTTCCGACCGTCTTGAGCCGCGCGCGGGGATGAATTTCGGCCTGCGACAGCACGGTGGTCTGCGCCCGGAAGCGTTCGACCAGCGAGCGGACGAACGGCCGGATCGCGGCCGAGGTGACCAGCACCGGTGACTCGCCCTCGCGCGCGGCCCGCTCGAACGCATCGCGCGTCGCGGTCATGAACTCGGAGAGCTTCGACGGCTGCATCGCCAGGCTGCGCTCCTCGCCCTGGCCGATCAGCGATTCCGCAAACGCCTGCTCCCATTTCGGCGACAGCGCGATCAGCGGCAGGTAGCCCATCGGCGAGGTGTTCTGGGCGCAGATCTGGCGGGCGAGGCGGGCGCGCACATGCTCGACGATGGTGGCCGGATTGCGCGAGAACGCCAGCGCATCGGCGATGCCTTCGAGGATGGTCGAGAGGTCGCGGATCGAGATCCGCTCCGACAGCAGCAATTGCAGCACGCGCTGGATGCCGGAGATCGTGATCTGGGTCGGCACGATGTCCTTGACCAGCTCGCTCTGTTCCTTCGGCAGCTCCTTCAGAAGCTTCTGCACCTCGCCATAGGACAGCAGGTCGCTCATATTGGCCTTGAGCAGCTCGGTCAGGTGGGTCGAGAGCACGGTCGCCGCGTCCACCACCGTGTAGCCCTTCAAGGTCGCTTCTTCCTTCAGGCCGGCGTCGACCCATGTGGCGGGCAGTCCGAAGGTCGGCTCGGTGGTGTGGATGCCGGGCACCGCGACCTGGTTGCCGCCGGGGTCCATGACCATGAACTGGTTCGGCCAGATCTTGCCGGAGCCGGCGTCGACCTCCTTGATCTTGATGATGTAGGTGTTGGCCTCGAGCTGGACGTTGTCGAGGATGCGCACCGACGGCATCACGAAGCCCATTTCGATCGCGAGCGACCGCCGCAGCGCCTTGATCTGGTCGGTCAGCCGGTCGGTGCCGTCGGGGCCGTTGACCAGCGGCAGCAGCGCATAGCCAAGTTCGATCTTGAGGTCGTCGATCTTCAGCGCGTTCGCGATCGGCTCCTCGGCCGCCGCGGCGGTGGCGGCTGCGGCGGGCGCCGCCGCCTCCGCGGCCTCGACCGCCTTGGCGACGTCCTTCTGCCTGCGCGCCTTGATGGCGAGCGCGGCGGCGCCGCCGCCCAGTGCGAGGAACGGTAGGGTCGGAATGCCCGGCAGCAGCGCCAGCACCAGCATGACGGCGGCGGACAGGCCGAGGGCCTGCGGATAGCCGGAGAACTGCTGCATCAGCGCCTTGTCGGCCGCGCCGCTGACGCCGGCCTTGGACACCAGGAGGCCCGCGGCCGTCGACACGATCAGCGCCGGCACCTGGGTGACGAGGCCGTCGCCGACCGTCAGCACCGTGTAGGAGCGGGCGGCGTCGCCGAACGACATGCCCTGCTGGGCGACGCCGATGATGATGCCGCCGATGATGTTGATGAACACGACGAGCAGGCCGGCGACGGCGTCGCCGCGGACGAATTTCGAGGCACCGTCCATCGCGCCGAAGAAGCCGCTTTCGTCCTCGAGCTCCTTGCGCCGCATCTTGGCGACCTTCTCGTCGATCAGGCCGGCGGAGAGGTCGGCGTCGATCGCCATCTGCTTGCCGGGCATCGAATCCAGGTGAAAGCGTGCCGCGACTTCGGCGATACGGCCCGAACCCTTGGTGATGACGACGAAGTTCACCGTCACCAGGATCGCGAACACGATGATGCCGATGACGAAATTGCCGCCCATCACGAACGAGCCGAACGCCTGGATGACGTGGCCGGCGGCGTCGGTGCCCTCATGGCCGTGGCTGAGGATCAGCCTTGTCGAGGCCAAGTTCAGCGACAGCCGCAGCATCGTCGAGATCAGCAGGATGGTCGGAAAGGACGAGAATTCCAGCGGCGCCTGGATGAAGAGGGCCGTCATCAGGATCAGGATCGACAGCGTGATCGAGATCGCCAGGAACAGGTCGAGCACGATCGCCGGCAGCGGCAGGATCAGCACCACCAGGATGGTGAGGATGCCGAGCGCTAGCGCGATGTCGCCGCGCAGGATCAGCGTCTTGAAATCGCCGAATGTGTAGCCCCCGGCCGGTGACCCGGCCCCCTGACCCGCCGTGACGTCGACCATGGCTTTCGCCCCTTCCCGTGAGCCGCGTTTCCCGGCCCCAAACGACTGCGCGGCGGCCACTGCGCCGCCGTTTCGAAATTGAGGTACCGCGCTGGCGTCCACGGAAGGTCTCCCCCGTCAACTGCACCCGACTGCGACACGCACATTTCACTCGGCAATTTTTGCCCGGTGTATGGTTAGCATTCGGTTAATGCGGGTTAACAAAGGGTTGCGGGGAGAAGGGATGGGGTGTTCCGCGGTGCTCCGATCCACCGCCCCAGCCCGAGCCTCGCCCTGCGAGACGCCCGCTTTCGGCGATCTTCTCAAGGGGAGGGGGGGCGCCGATTTCGCCGCTCGACCCTCGCCATGAGCACGCAGCGTGCAGCGCCGGGGCTGGCGCTAAATCCTCATGGTGAGGAGCGCCGCAGGCGCGTCTCGAACCGTGAGGCCCCTGCCGCGCCTGACAGCCGACGCGCACGATTGAATGTCTCTCCGCGGCCATGCGCCATCATCTCTCGCGGCGCATCGCGCCCGAGCTTTCGCATCAGGTTCGCCCTCATAACAAACGCCCTCATAACAAAGGAGGGCGCGGGGAAGGCCGGGCGCTGGCCGCGCCCGTGGCCCGCCTGCAGCAAAAAAAGCAGGCGGCAGTCACCACAGGTCTGGCCGGGCACGCCCGGCCTTCCCCGCGCGACGGTTGGAANGGCACGCCCGGCCTTCCCCGCGCGACGGTTGGAACGGCTTATACGTGGTCTCCCTGGTGCACCGGGCTTGTTGGCCACCATGCGCGACGGCGCGCTTGCGCACGCTCGCCGCGGGACACCAGCATCGGGGTGTCAGGACCGCACGACTTCGCCGTGCGCAACGAACCGTTCGTCGGCGCGACACAAAGCCACGCTGCGATTCCCTGCGCCCATCGCATCCCACCTCCCACGTCTCGTGACGGTCGCGACACGCCCCTCCGGCGGAAGCAGGATGGGAGAGATATACATGATTTCTGGAAAAAAGAAAGAGGTGTCTTGGAACTGGGACGATCAAAGGGGCAGCAAGATCCGGCGAGCCAAAGGCCGGCGGTCTCCGCGTAACTCGCAAAGCACGCACTGTGAAGCGGGCTGAAAGAGTATATGTCGCCTTGGCCGGCATGGCGTCCGCAGGCACCCGCTTCAACCGTCTGTTCTCGTCCTCCCGTCTCTTCAGCCGCTTGGCCTCCAAAACGTCCATCCCGCCAAACGTGGCTTCCACTTGCAAATGCCAGTGTCGCTCAAGCCTTGCTTGCAGCGCGGGCGAGCGACGGAGCACCAGCCTCGTGCTCCTTCGAAATCCCGATGATCTGCTCTTCCGTAAAGCAATCCTAGGAGAGATGAATTACGCGAGAGGTCTTTTGCTGCAGAGGACTTGCATGCAATGGATAAGTGCCGATACCTATCATCGTGCCGGCTCAGCGCTGACAGGTACTGCAGAAGAGTGTCCTCTCGTTCTCAATATCGGAAGCTGTATTTCGAGTTCGCGAAACATCATTGTCATAAATTTCTCGTTTTGCGGCAGAAGATCGTTCGAGAATCTTTCGATTGCATCAGCAACCTGGGGCTTGTTCACCTTCCGGTCAATCCAGCCCTTCAGTACAGCGGAGAGGGAATCATATGAATGCTTCCACACCACAAAGAAGTGTTCGATGATGGCGCCGTCTTCAGCCTTCATGAAGTTTTTCATACTTGTCTGGTCAGCAAGGCCGTATTCGCTCGCCTCGATCACCATCCGCTGAAGATAGGAATCGAGCGAGCGAACCTCGAGGTCAAACGCATTATCGGTCGCATTTACCGAGAACTGGTCGCGCAATTTCTGCCGCTCCTCCCCAAACTTGAACCAGAAGCGCGCTGCGAAGATCAGGCCGATAAGCGGAAACGACGTTTCGTCTCGCCCGGGAAATAGTCGCTCAAGCGTCGGAATGAGCGAGACATAGTAACGCCTGGTGCCGTTTCGAAAAACCTTGAACCGTCCAATGATCGGACGATAGGGCTTCAAATCCTCACCGATGAAGCTCAGCGGTGGAGGCTGAGTTACGCCTGCCTTTAATTGCGCCATGATTGAAGCTTCGACATACCTTATCCAGGGTACCACATTGCCGGCCCGCTTTGTCAGTATTTCGGTGAGGTCCTTCCAATCAAGGCCGTAGATGTCCTGATCCTTGAGTCGCTCTGGAACAGCGTTTGGAACGCCAAGCAGGCTGAAGGACGTTATGGTACCCAATACCCGCGAGGTCGGCGGAATGCCGGCCATAGTATCCCAATCTGTTACGGCAGGAAGAGTAATCGAAATGCGTTGGTGAAGCGGCCGCTCATCGACGACCTCATCGCCTTTGTTCGCGTAGAATGCCTGGATGATCTCGCGCGACTTTTTCTCGCTCTGGTCCTGTAGATGCGCTTTGCGGCGTTCCGCGTAAAGCTTGTAGCAAAGTGAAAACATAGCCTTCATTCGTGGCGCAAAGGCCTCGGATGTCCAGCCCTCAGCAGACTTGAGCAGCTTCTCGCCCGCGTCATAGCGGATCTGAACGCCTTGGAGTCCTGATAGAATTGTTGGAGGCTCTTTGGTGTCATAAATGCAGAACATCCTTCTCTTCATCCCGTCCGGCTCAGACGCGGTAAAGAGTCCGACTTCGAAACCGCAATAGTCGAAAACATGTTTTTGATCGCCAGTGTACACCGCGATGAAGATGTCGGCATTTTTAACGGCGAACGCGATTTCGGCTTTCCAGTCTCCTCCCAATTCGATTTGTTGGGCATCGAGAAATACTTCGAACGCGGCGTGGTCTATGGCCGCGATCTCTTGCCAGAGCGCTTGCGCGATGGGGAAATCATCATGAGAATAGCTAATAAAGACATTGATCTTGTCTATTTTTTTGCGTCGTTGCCTCGACGCTGCATTCTTCGCCTTTTTCGCTTTTGCGGGCTTGCCCATTGTCCGCCTCCGTATCGCATCTATCGCAGGCAGCTGATTTAAGAAAAAGCAACATCAGAAATGACCAATTATTTGCACGTTAAAATCGCATGTCAAACAGAATCGATTTAAGGGAGATGTCGCTCAGTTGTGTGAAAATACCGTCGGCAGCCTCAATCGTTTGGAGTTGTTGTTCTTGATTGCGAGTATTTCATCGAGAAGGAATGGCTAGCTGCTCCACATGTAATCCTCATGAGTCCGGACGACGCGCGCGGTCAGTCCGATCCCGTTCGTGCGCGACGGGGATTGGAGCGGCAACGGGTGTTGATTGAGGTGATAGTGCACACAAGCGACCGTTGTTCTGGTCATATGGACTACCGAAGCGACGCTATCCTTCCGAACAGGCCGGCCGAGGTCTCCTGGATTGAGTGGGCGGCGTGGGATCTAGACAACCGAGTTCGCGGTGTCTATTTGCCGTTGTCCGGCCAAGGCGCGTCACTGTTCTTGATGCTGTCGCCAGCAGCTGATCCGCGCGGACCTCTGCGTCGGAGGATCGATGATCTCGCTCGGAGCCGAAGCCATGGATGCGACACGTATCTTCGTGGACAGCGAGTTCGCACGCCTGCGCACGGTGGTGCTCGCCGAATGCGAGTTTCGCGCGCCCGACGCCATGCCGCTGCCGGCAGATCTGGCATTCCTTCCGCAACAGGCGAGCGCCGCAGGATCTCAAACGCCTGGCCGCAGCTTGGCTGAGAGCCATCCCGATGTGCAGCGCGCTTGGGAAGCCGAGCGCGAGGCGCTCGCGGCGGTGCTGCGCCGGCATCAGGTCGAGGTGCTGCGACCGCGGAAGTTGAACGCGGCGGAGAAGGCCTTTGCCGGCGCCAGGGGCTACGCCAACTTCTTCACGCGCGATCCGTTCTTTACCATCGGACCTTTCCTGATCGAAGGCTCGCTGCGCTTTGTGTATCGCCGCATCGAAGTCCTGCCCGCCCGCGACCTGATCTTTGACTGGGCGATGCGGACTGGCTGCCTCTATGTCGCAGTCCCGCAGCCGGCGATCGCCGACGACGATGACGGCGGCGCCGGCCCGTTCCTGGAGGGCGGCGACATTCTGATCCTGGGGCGTCACGTCTTTGTCGGGCAATCGGGGCTGGCATCGAACGACGCTGGCATCCGATGGTTGGCCAATCTGCTGCGCCCGATGGGCTATACCGTGGAAGGCGTCAGGTTGCGGCCCGACGTGCTCCATCTCGATTGTGCGCTCAGCCTGGTCCGGCCGGGTGTGATGGTCGTCTGCGAGGACGCCTTCCTCGACGGCGTGCCCTCGGCGCTTGCGAACTGGACCCGCATCGCTGTCGGTCTCGATGAGGTGGCCCAATTGGCCGTGAACGGCCTGCCGGTGACGTCCGACATCTATATCACCGATCCTGCTTTTGCAGCGGTTGGCGAGGCGCTCGCCCGACATGGCGTCGCGGTCGAATATGTCGACTTCGCCATCTCCCGATCGATGGGCGGCGGATTTCGCTGCAGCACGCAGCCGCTGCTGCGGGCCGATTGACGCAACGCGTCAATGAGGCCGGCGCTCCTTCGAGACAAATGCATCATCGATGGAGCTCAGTTCCTTTCAATCAAGCAGCAGCTCGTTGTCCATTACCGTCACCGTAATTCGCAGAGCAGCTTTCGCTTCGGCTGCGCATGCGTCCATCTACGACGGCTCGGCGTCAGAGCCCTACGACCGCGGTGTCTCGTGCTCCCCCCGCGCATCGCCGCGAGACGATCGTGCCGGCCGACAAACTGTGTCGTGATCATGCTGGCCGTGCGGCAGGCGGCATCAAGTTTTTCTGATGGTTGCGATCAGCAATCGCGATTGGCATCCCAGGCAGCTTCTTTTTAGAACGTTTCTAATTTGAAGGAGAAGCCAGGATGTATCCACCCCACCACCGCCTGCGGCTGACATTGACCGCAGTAACCCTCGCCGGACTTGCGATCGTCGCGACCGGCGTCGGCTTGCGCGCGGAGACGCCGCCGCCGTCACCGACCTATCTGCCGAGTGTCAGCGACCTGATGATCGCGACCATCCAGCCGCGCCACATCCGGCTGTGGATCGCCGCCCATAGCGGCAATTGGGCGTTCAGCGCCTATGAGCTCGGGAATCTCAAGGGCGCCTTGAACCGGGTCAGCCGTGCGCAGCCGCTGGTGGACGGCAATTCTTTCGCCGACATGACGACGGCGGTGACCCAACAGCCGTTCGAGGCGCTGGCGCAGGCGATCAAGCAGAAGGACATCGGTCGCTTCGAGCAGTCATATGCCGATCTCACGGCGGCCTGCAATTCCTGTCATCAGGCGCTGAACCGCGCCGCCGTCGTGATCAAGGTGCCACAAAGCGCGAGCGTTGCGGATCTGGACTTTGCGCCGGGCGCGGAGTGAGGCAAAGGAATTGAGCTCGGGCGCGCCGTCCGGTGGCGATGGGAGACGGCTTGATGAAGCTCTATTCGTTCTGGCGGTCGCTTGCGAGCTTCCGGGTGCGGATCGCGCTCAATCTGAAGGGCGTCGCCTACGAGCTCATCACGGTTGATGTCGACCGCCAGCAGCATCGGGAAGGCGCTTATGCGGCGGTCAATCCGCAGATGGCGCTGCCGTCGCTGGTGCTGGACGACGGCACGGTGCTCACGCAGTCGCTGGCGATCCTCGACTATCTCGACGAGGCCTGTCCCGGTCCGGCGCTGCTGCCGGCCGATCCCAAGGGGCGGGCGCGGGTGCGGGCGCTGGCGGCGATGATCGCGTGCGATGCGCATCCGCTGACGACGCCGCGGGTGCAGCGCTATCTCACCGAGGTGCTGCACCTCGACGATACGGCGCGCGCGGCCTGGCTCAGGTACTGGGCCGCGGAGATGCTCGGCGCGGTCGAGGCGCGGCTCGCGGGCGATGGCGCCACGGGGCGCTTCGCCCATGGCGATGCGCCGACCACCGCCGACATCTGCCTCGCCGGCCATGCGCTGTTCGCACGCAACCAGGGCCTCGATCTCGGCGGGGCGCCGACGGTGCAGCGCGTCGTCGAGGCCGCGATGGCGCTGCCCGCCTTCGCGGCCACGCATCCGCTGGCGCAGCCGGATACGCCGGAGTCGCTGCGGCGCGCGCCCACTTCATCGTAGTCCGAGCAACGGCGCTATCGCGCCGGCTGTCCGCCGCTTTGCTTCATCCAGTCCTGAAACTGCTCGAACAGCACCTTGGCCTCATCATTGCTCAGGCGCCGGCCGCCGGTCGCGGTTCTCGCGCTCATCCACTCGTCGAACTGCTGCTTGACCGCGGCGGCCTCGGCCTCGGGCGGGCGGCTGCTCGCGAGCAGCTCCTCGGCGGCGCGGAAGCGGGTCCAGCCGGGCAGCGAGGAGGCGAGGTTGATCTCGTTCCATTTCGGGTGGAAGGGCGGCTGCTTGAACTGGTCGAACCGTTTGAACAGATACTCCACGAAACGCGAGACGCGGCGATAGCGCTCGGTCTCCGGCGACCAGTTGTACACCGCCAGCACCTGCGGCACGCCGATCGTCTCGACGGTCTCGCCGGGCTTAAGCAGGTTGGGGTAGTCTTGCGAGGTCAGCTTGGTCGGCACGTAATAGTCCTGCAGGCTGCGCGCGAACGGAATCGGCAGGAAATGAAAGCCCGGCTCGGGCTTGAACTTGGCGAACAGGTCGGTCGGCTTGCCGGTCACATGCACCACGCCGGCGATCTCGCCGCTGCGCATCTTCTCCAGCGCCACCGAATTGTTGATGAACACCTTCTCGGCGTTGATCTTGAGCCGGTCGAACACGATGCCGCCGGTGAGGTTGGCCGCGCTGCCCACCGTGTTGAACGAGACCTTCTTGCCGGCGAGGTCCTCGAGCGTCTTGATCTCGGGCCGGACATAGACATGCATCTCGTTGATGTAGAACGAGCAGATGTAGCGGATGCGGTTCTTGATGTTGGCGAGCGTGCCGTTGCGGACGAACTCGTCGAGTACGTCGGCCGAAGTGATGGTGACGTCGACGCCGCGCAGATACAGCAGGTCCTCGATATTGCCGAGCGCACCATAGGTCACCATCGGCAGCACGCGCAGGTTCGGCCGATCGTCGAGCACCTTGGCCATCTCGGCGGCAAAGCGGATGTTGGTGCCTTCGAGCAGGCCGCCGGCAATGCCGACCGTCCATTCGTTGGACTCCTGCAGCTTGCCGCCTTCGCCGGCGGCGGCCGCCGTCGCCGATTTTGCCGGCTTCGCGGTCTGTGCGGCGGCGGGCAGCAGCGCAGTCGCCAGACTCAATCCCGCCGCAACGACGCAACTCAACCACGCGACCCGCATGCCCCAGATCCCCCATTGCCGGCCGCACGATGATCGCGGCACGGTCGTTGTTCTGGTCGATTATGTCGGGGTTCCGCGAAGGCCGTCTACTACTCGCCGGTTGGTCGCTATTTGGCCGAGACAGTGGCGGCACGTCGCCACTAAAAAGCCATCAACTTGAATGCGCCCTGGTTTCGCCAGTGAGAGGCATTGTTACATCGGGCCCGGCCAAAAGGGCACAGCGGGAACCATTACAGCTATCGGTTGTACCTCCGATACCCGAGAGGCTCCCGAAGACCCGGTGGGACGCATCGATGCGGTCTGCGAACGAACTCTCTGCCGTGCGCGGCAAGAGCCGCACGGCCGATCAGGTGCCGGCTTTGGCGCAATAGTCCCGCCAGAACTGCCGATAGCCCGCCTCGACGCAGCGCGTGTAGTGGGCGACGTCGCCGGCAGGCGAGCGTGCGACCTTGCCGGGCAGCTCGGTGCGCAGCTGTGCCAGCAGCTCGGGCTGCGCGGCAAATGTCTTGGCGATGCGGATGTAGCCGTCGTCATCGTCGGCGACCCAATCGGACAGGCCGGCCGCGGTCAGGATGCCGCCCGCCGCCCGCGAGGCCGCGCCGGCGCCAAGCTTGGCAACGACCGGCACGCCCATGTAGAGCGCCTCGAACGTCGAGATGCCGCCATTCTGCGGGAACGGATCGAGCGCGATGTCGATGCGGTCGAACGATCGCAGATGCTCGCTGCGCGCGCTGGCGCCGAGGCAGAGGATGCGCGATTCCTTAACGCCCTGCGTCACGAAGCGGCCGAGCAGGCCGTCGCGCACCAAGGGATCGTTGAGCGCGAGATGCTTGACGACGAGCTTGGCGTCCGGCACTTCGCCGAGCAGCCGCGCCCACAAGGCAATCGCCTCGTCGGAGATCTTGTCGATGCGATTGTAGACGCCGAAGGTGACGTGGCCGTTCTGCAGCATCGGCGGCGGCGATGGCGGAATGTCGAGCAAGGGATCGATCGTGATCACCGACGGCAGGTCATGCACGCGCTCGGCGAAGAGCGGCCGGACGTTTGCGGGCACCGTGACGGGATCGGCGAAGAAATAGTCCATGGTCGCAAGCCCCGTGCCGGTGCCGCTGCCCCAGGCGGTGACCTGGATCGGCGCCGGCTTGCGCGCGAACACCGGCATCCGCGTGCCCGTGGTGTAGCCGGAGAGATCGACCAGGATGTCGACGCCGTCCGCCTGGATGCGATCGGCGAGCTCGTCGTCGGAGAGGTTGGCCGCCTCGACCCAGACGTCGGCGATGGACTGGAAGGTCGCCGTCAAGTCGTCGTGGCGCGGCGAGGACGAGTAGCAATTGACCTGCACCTGCGTCTTGTCGTGCCCGCGCAGCACCGGCAGGAAGGCGAAGGCGGCCGAGTGCGTGCGGAAGTCGGCCGAGACGTAGCCGACGACGATGCGCCGCTCGGGATCGAGCGCGCGTGCGGCAAGCTTGCGGCGCGGGAATTTCGAGCCGACCGCCACCCACCAATAATAGCGCGCCGCCTGCTGGACCGCGAAGTCGGCGCCGGAGAGGAAGTCGAGATAGAAGATCTTCTTGGTGATGGCCTCGTCATAGTCCGGCTGCACCGCGAGCGCCTGATCGAAGCGCGCAATCGCGCCTTCGATGTCACCGAGCCGTCCCTGGCAGGCGCCGAGCAAGGTCAGCGCCACTTGGGCCGTCGGGTTCTGGTCGAGCACGCGCTTGCAGGCCGCCATCGCCTGGGCGATGTTGCCGTTGAGCATCGCGATTTGCGCCTTGCCCTGCCAGCCCACCTGCAGCCCGGGATCGAGGGCGACCGCGGCATCGAACTCGGCTTCGGCTTCGGCATTGCGCCCGCTCAGCATGAACAGCCGGCCGCGATGCGCCAGCAGCTCGGCATTGCTCGGCCGCACCGCGCGGGCCGTGTTGAAGGTCGCTTCCGCCAGCTCGAAATGATGCAGTTCGAGATGCGCGAGGCCCTTGTTGACCAGCGCTTCGAAATGCGCCGGGTTGAAACTCAAGGCGCGCTCGGCGCTGGCCGCAGCGGCGTCCCAGCGTCGCAGCATCAGCTCGGCGACACTGCGGTTGCACCAGGAATCGACATCGTCAGGCTTGAGCTGGAGGGCGCGGGTCGCGGCGTCGAGGGCGGCCTCGCCCTGTTTCAGCCGCAGCAGGGCGATCGCCAGATTCCGCCACGTGACCGGCGCGTTCGGCCGCAGCGCGAGCGATCGCTCCAGCGCGGCGCGCGCCTCCTCGTAGCGCTCGCAATTGACCAGTGCCCAGCCGAGATTGGACTGCGCATCGGCCGAATTGGGCTCCAGCGCGACCGCCTGGGTCAAGAAGCCGGTGGCCTCGACGAAACGCGAGCTGGTGACGAGCGAGACGCCGAGCAGATGCATGGCGTCGAAGCAGCTCGGCACCTCCTGCAGCAGCGCCGCGCAGATCGCCTGGGTCTCCGCTTGCCGTCCGGCGCGATAGGCCGTGTACGCCGCCGTCAGCTGCGTCTCGACCAGCTTCTTCTGCTTCTTCTCCTGCCGGGCCTTCTGGAAGGCGCGCGAACCAACGGTGCTCAAGGCTTTTCTCCGGGCGAACTGTGCGGTGGCGCGTTCGAACGGGCCTGGCGCCGCGCTCGGCGGAGCGCCCCGCCGGGGGCCGCAGGTTGGGCCGATTGCGCCGTCGTGCCGGCAGCCGCGACGGGCAGGGCTCGCCGGAGCGATGATCCGGCGGCCCGCCACGCGCAGCGCGACGCGGCAAAGCTTGCCCGCCTCATGGTTAGCAAAGCGTTAACGCGGCCGGCGGGGCGCGCGCGGAGGCGAGGAATGCCCGGTCAAGGGAGCAGCATCCTCGCCAAGCGGCCGCAGGGGCCAGGACTTTGACGGGCCAGCGTCGCTTGTCCTACTTGCCCTTCTCGATCTCGGTCACCGTGTAGCCGGACGGCTCCTCGATGGCCTCGAACTTGACCTTGTCGCCGGCCTTGAGGCCCTTGAGCATCGCGGCGTCCTTGACGCGGTAGACCATGGTCATGGCCTCGTCCATGCCGAGGCTCTTGGCCGGGCCGTGATGCAGGGTGATCTTGGCGTTGGCTTCGTCGACCTTCTTGACGTCGCCGCTGATGGCATCGGCGGCGAGGGCGGGGGTCAGAAGCGCGAGAGCAAGGGCGGCGGCGGTGCTGAGCTGAGTGAACGTCTTCATCGTGTCGTCTCTTCTGCTGGTCTTGGGTCTGAATGCGTAAGGCGGATCAGCGCAGCGTGATCCGCCGATGGGGCCGAGATCCGTGGCGATGGCGGGTCACGCTAACGCTGATCCGCCCTACGGCCTGGCGCGTGAGGCGCGCCGTCACTTGACGCTGACATGACCGGTCATGCCGTAGTCGCGATGGTCGGGGATCAGGCACGAATATTCGAACGTCCCGGTCTTGGTGAAGCGCCACAGCAGCTCGGTGGTCTTGCCCGGTGCGAGCCGGGCGCCGTTCGGTTCGGCGTGCTCCATGTGGGGATGCTTCTTCATGACGGCGGCGTGTTTCAGATTCTCCGTCTTGGTGGCGAGCAGGAATTCATGGTCCTCCTTGCCGTTGTTGCGCAGCATGAAGCGGATCTGCTCGCCGCGCTTCACGTCGATGCGCGCCGGGGTGAACTCCATCTCGGTCAAGAGCACCTCGACGGTGCGCGACGGCAGTTTGGGGTCACCCGGCTCGCCGGCCGAATAGCCCTGCGCGCCGTGCTGCTCGTGGCCGCGCGCCGGCGCGGCTGCGATCATCGCGGCGGCGATGGCGGCGCTGATCATGACGGGGGTCTTCATCTGTCTCTCCTGGGGATCATCTGGTCGGCTGGTCATGGACGGGTGGATTTCGGCGTTGCGGCTGCGGCGCTGCTGGCGCGCGGGACCGGCTCCGGCGCGCTCGCGACCTCATAGGCGATGCTGCCTTGCGGAAACTGATAAGGGCCGGGATCGCGATAATCGTCGCGCGCCAGGCCCTCGCGCACCTTGAGCGTGGTGAACATGCCGCCCATCTCGATCGGGCCGAACTGACCGGTGCCGGTCATCATCGGCAGCGTGTTGTCGGGCGCCGGCATCTCCATGGTGCCCATAGCCATGCCGGTATGGCCCATCACCATGCCCTCGGGCGCGAGCTTGCCGACGGCAGCGGCCAACTCCTTGCGCGACACGCCGATCAGGTTGCGCATGTCGTGGCCCATGGCGTTCATCGTGTGATGCGACTTGTGGCAGTGGAACGCCCAGTCGCCGGGATTGTCGGCCGTGAAATCGAGCACGCGCACAGCGCCGACCGGCACGTCGGTGGTGGTCTCCGGGAATTGCGCTGTTTCGGGCAGCCAGCCGCCGTCGGTGCCGATCACCTTGAATTTGTGGCCGTGCAGATGGATCGGATGGTTGGTCATGGTGAGATTGCCGATGCGGATGCGCACTTTGTCGCCGAGCCGCACCGGCAGCGGATCGATGCCGGGAAAGACGCGGGCGTTCCAGGTCCACATGTTGAAGTCGGTCATCTCATTGACCTTGGGCAGATAGCTGCCGGGCTCGATGCGATAGGTCGACATCACGAACACGAAGTCGCGGTCGACCGGCGGCGGCGCGGAGCCGCGCGGATGCACGACGATCATGCCCATCATGCCCATCGCCATCTGCACCATCTCGTCGGCATGCGGGTGATACATGAAGGTGCCGGCGTGCTTCATCTCGAACTCGTAGACGAAGGTCTTGCCCGGCTTGATGTGCGGCTGGGTCAGGCCGCCGACGCCGTCCATGCCGCAGGGCAGGATGACGCCGTGCCAGTGCACCGTGGTATATTCCGGCAGTTTGTTGGTGACGAAGATCCGCACCCTGTCGCCTTCGACCGCCTCGATGGTCGGGCCCGGCGACTGGCCGTTATAGCCCCACAGATGCGTGGTCATGCCGGGCGCGAATTCGCGCGTCACCGGCTCGGCGACGAGATGGAATTCCTTCCAGTCGCCGTTCATGCGGAACGGCAGCGACCAGCCGTTGAGCGTGACCACCGGCTGATAGTCCGGACCGGCGGACGGATTCAACGGCGGCTGCATCACGGCCTTATCCATGGTCGGTGCTTCGGGAATGGCGGCGGCCTGGACGCGGCCGGATACGGCGGAGGCGCCGGCCAGCGCCGCGGAGCCGAGCAGGGTTCGGCGTGACAACATCGGGGCTCTCCTGTCAGTCATTGGCGGGCACGAGCGCGCTCGCGGTCTGCTGTGCATTATCTTCGCCGCTCACGACGCCGCCGTTGATTGCGGCCGACAACTCGGCATCGGCGAGGAAGAAGTCTCTGACGGCATCGATCGCGGCGCGGCGCGAGGCCAGCCGCTGCCGCGCCTCGACCAGCAGTGCGAAGATGTCGACCTGCATGCTGGAATAGCGCAGCTGCATCTCCTCGCTGATGATCTGGCGCAGCGGCAGCACCTCGCGGGCATAATGGCCGGCGATGTCGTAAGCCGCGCGATAGCTGCGATAGGCATCGCGCGCCTCGGAACGCACCGTGACGGCGCGCTCGGTGAGGCGGTTGAAGGCGATGTTGTAGGTCTCGGCCGCCTGCCGCGCGCGGACCTCGCCGCCGTCGAAGACCGGAATCTGGAACTGCACATCATAGCCGCGCTCACGGATGACGCGGCCGTCGGGCTCGACGGTCTTGCGATCGAGGCCGGCAAGGTCGAGCAGCGTCACGAAGCGCGTCGCCTCGGTGAGCTGCAGCGAGGTCGCGAGTGCCGTGAGCTCCAGCCGGGCGATCTGCAGATCGATGCGATGCGCGACGGCGTCGCGCTCGACGAAGGGCTGGCTCAGCGGCCGCCGCGGCAGCGCGGGCAACCGATCCGGCAGCCGGAAACCCAGGTCGTCGCCCCACAGGCCCATCAGCCGGATCAGGCGCTCGCGCGCGCTTGCCGCCATGCGGCGGGCGGTGGCGAGCTCGGCCGTCGTCTCGGCATAGAACACCTGCTCGCGCGCCTGATCGAGCCGGTTGAGCGCGCCGGTCTCGCCGAGTTTCTGGGCGAGCTTCGCGGTGGCCTCCGCGGCCGATTGCGCCTCGCCGAGCAGCGCCACCAGCTCGTTCGCGGCCACCACGCGCACATGCGCGCGGCGGACGTCGGCGGCCAGCCGCAAGGTGGTGAGTGCAGCCTTCAACTGCGCCTGCCGGAAGCGCTCGCGCGCGATCTCCGAGCGCAGCGGCAAGGTGGCGAGCGCCAGAATGTCGCCGGCGACCTGCCGCTCGGCTTCCAGCGCGCCGTCGCCGCTGATGCGCATCAGCGAGAAGGTCGGGTTCGGCGGCAGGCTGGCCTCGATCGTATCAGCCTCGCTGAGCGCCAATTGATGATAGGCCGCCTGCAGCCCCTTGTTGTTGAACAGCGCGACCTGCACGGCGGCATCCGCCGACAGCGGCCGCGACAGCAGCCGGCGCGTGGCGTCGCGCAGGCGCGCGGCATCGTCATCGGTTCTGACCGAGGCGACCTCCTTGCCGGTGGTGCGGCCGGTGATGTCGGCCACGACGCCGAGGCCGCCGTCGGGCGAGAACGAGGCGCAGCCGGCAAGCCCAGATGCTGCGACGACCAGCGCCGCAACGCGCGGCGCGAGCTTGATGATCCCTTGCATCTCAGGGCTCCTGGCGGGCCGGTTCGGAGCGCGGTGCGCGCGCCCCGCCACGCTCTCCCCAGCCGGCGGGGGCGGTGGGGCGCAGCGGCGTGTAGGGCGCGACGACCGCGGAGGTGCGCACCGGCGCCTCATTGGCCGCGGGATCGGCCGGATCGGGGCCGGCGAACGCGACGGTGCGCGGCTGGCAGCCGGCGAGGCTCACAGCGGTGAGCAGCGCGCATGCCCCGGAGACAATGCGATACGGCAGGCCGCGCCGCGCCGGACGAACGGCAGCGGGCGGCGCCGGTGATTGCGACAACATGATCTGTCCTTTGGTCGGTCGATGATCAGCGACCGCGCGCAGTTGCGCGCGAGTCCGCGTCGTTCGTTCAGACCAGGACGATAGGGGGACGATCGAGCCGTGGCGGCGTGCGCCCGGGCAGACTGGTCTCGTGCGCAGCTTCGCTGGCCGCGGCGAGGGGAGCGCGCAAGGCGACCACCGGCAGCGCGGCGGCGAGGCCGACCGCGCACATCATGGCGCAGCAGGGGCCGGGCATCTTGCTGTGATCGTGGTGGGACGGTGCGGGCGGCGGATCCTGCTGCGGCTGTAGACTGGCATCCGCGATTGGGTGATCATGATGATGCGCATGCGCGGCATGCCGCGGCATCGCGCCATCGTCCAACGCGGGTTGGGCCGGATGATGAGAGACCGCGACGGCAACCATGCCGTCATCGAAGCACGGCGCCGCGCCGCGGGCAAATGCGAGCGCCACGCCCGGGCTGAGCACGCAGAACAGGTAGGCAAGGACGAGCAGCCGTCCCGCTGAAACCCGCAGCTTTCGTGTCAATCCCAGCGACATGCGCGCGCAAATCTCTCCGTGTCGGTCGGCACTCTAGCGCAACAGGCGCGCCGCCGCAAAGAGGGCTGCGGAAGCAGCATTGCGCCACGTCTGTTGCACTGCTTCTGCATGGCCAATGCTGCAGCAATGTGACTTGACCCGATACGGCGCGACGATGATGTTGCCGACATCGTGCACGGACCAGCCACAAGATTCGAGGAAGCGCCCCATTTCGTTCCGGATTCGCGCCAGGCCTGGGCGCGGCTGGTGCTGGCGCTCGTGATCGGATCGATCGGCGGTGCGGGGATGTGGACCGTCGTCGTCGTGCTGCCGACGGTGCAGGCGGAGTTCGCCGCCAGCCGCGGCGCCGTCTCGCTGGCCTATACGCTCACGATGTTCGGCTTCGGTCTCGGTGGCGTCATCGTCGGCCGCATCACCGACCGTTTTGGCATCGTCACCGCCATGGCCCTGAGCATTGCCTGCACGGCAGTGGCCTATCTGCTCGCTGGCGCCTCGGTGACCCTGTGGCAGTTCCAGGCAGTGTATTTCCTGGTCGGGCTGGGTTCATCCGTGACCTTCGCGCCGTTGATGGCCGAGGCCTCGCATTGGTTTGTGCGCTATCGCGGGCTCGCCGTCACCATCGTCGCCTCCGGCAATTATGTCGCCGGCACGATCTGGCCGCCGCTGGTGAATTGGGGCGTGCAGCAGATCGGCTGGCGCGCCAGCCATGTCGCGCTCGGGATTTTCAGTGCGGTGACCATGAGCGCGTTGCTGCTGCTGTTGCGCGCCCGCATGGGCGGCGCCGGCGCGCAGGATCATGCCCATGCCGCACCGCCGCAGCTCGCGCTGCCGATTTCCACCAATGCACTGACCGTGCTGCTCAGCGTCGCTGCGATCGCCTGCTGCGTCGCCATGGCGATGCCGCAGGTCCACATCGTCGCCTATTGCGGCGATCTCGGCTATGGCGTCGCGGCCGGCGCCCAGATGCTGTCGCTGATGATGGCGCTCGGCATCCTCAGCCGCATCGGCTCGGGCTTTCTCGCCGACCGTGTCGGCGGCATGCGCACATTGCTGATCGGCTCGCTCGCGCAGGGCTTTGCTCTGCTGTTCTATCTGTTCTTCGACGGCCTCACCTCGCTGTATCTGATCTCCGGGATGTTCGGCCTGTTCCAGGGCGGCATCGTGCCGAGCTATGCGATCATCGTGCGCGAGGCGATGCCGGCGCGCGAGGCCGCCACCCGCGTGGGCATCGTCATCTTCGCCTCGGTGTTCGGGATGTCGTTCGGCGGCTGGGTTTCCGGCGTGATCTTCGACGCCACCGGCTCCTATGCCGCGGCCTTCGCCAATGGGCTCGGCTGGAATGCGCTCAATCTGGCCATCGTGGTCACGCTGCTGATCCTGGCGCGGCGGCAACACTCGCTCGCGGCTTGAGCCCAGACCTGAACCGAAAGCGTTGCGCGACGGCAACAGTCGGATCCTGATCGGTGGGGCATATGCACGCCGTCATACAAAATCCCGGCGCGCGCCGCAAATCCATCGAATCCCAACCAGCAACTACCAACTCGATCGAGGCCGCTCGAGGCCATGAGCGCTCGGGGGGACTCGCATCGCGAGGGGGAATGTTGCGTGGTCCCATCCGGGGCCGCGGATGCCCATCGCTTGCCCGAAGCGCAAGGAGGCGTCGAGGTGAAGGCTGCGGACCGGTCGAGATCGCTGCGGCGGCATCGCGATGGCGAAGGACGATTCGCATCACCGATCGTGCCCCAAGGCGTTTGGAAGCTGCTGCCCGCAATGATCGTCAGCCTCCTGCTTGCCGGTGCGGCTTCGGCGCAGGCGCCTCCACCCCAACGCCCCGCGCCGACCCGCTCCATCATCGTGCCGGTGGCGCCTGCGCCGGCCAAGCCGAATGCTGCGCCTGTGATCCCCGCGCCGCCACGTCCGGCCGGATTGCCGGCCTCATTGTCGCCGGCGCCCGGCAGCGGACCGGATGTGTGGCGGCTACCGAACCCGAACGACGTCAACGATGGCACGGTGACGATCATCACGGCGCCGGCTGGCGGGGCGACCTCGGTGTTCGGCTCGGACATGGCGCGCGTGCTCGACGATCAGTCCAACATTCGTGTGCTGCCGGTGCTCGGCAAGGGGCCAGTCCGCAATGTCTCCGACATCCTGTTCCTCAAGAGCATCGACATGGGCGCGGTCGCCGCCGACGTGCCTGAGTTCTATCGCCTGCAATACGGCATCCCGGACATCACGTCGCAGCTGCGCTACGTCGCGCGGCTTTATTATAATGAGGTCCATGTCATCGCGCGGTCCTCGATCCGCTCGATCTTCGATCTCAACGGCAAGCGGGTCATTGCGCCGACCGATGTCGGGTTCTATTCGGCGCGCGTGATCTTCAACCGGCTCGGCATGACCGCATCGTTCGACTATTCGACCGACGATGCGAAATCGATCCAGAAGCTGGTCGACGGCGAAGCCGACGCCTACATCGTCTCGACCGGCAAAGTGTTCCAGCTCGCGCGCAACATCCGCAACGACAATCGCGCGCTGCATCTGGTGGCCATCCCCTACGACCGCCGTCTGCAGGATCTCTATCTGCCGACCACGCTGTCGTCGGAGGAATATCCCAACCTGCTCGGGTCTGGCGAGACGATCGAGACCGTGGCGATCGGCATGCTGCTTGTCAGCTACAATTGGCCGGAGAATACCGAGCGCTACCGCAAGGTCGCGCGCTTCGTCGATGCGTTCTTCGCGAACTACGACGAGTTCATGAAGCCGCCGCGGCATCCGAAATGGAAGGAGTCGAGCATCGTCGCCGCCGTTCCCGGCTGGAAGCGCTTCAAGGCGGCGGACGAGTGGCTGGTCGCCCGCAACATGGCGCCGCGGCCGCATGTCGCCGATGTCCAGCAGCGGCAATTCGAGGATTTCGTGCGCCAGAGCGGCGGCCAGGTGTCGAACGATCCGGCCGAGCGCAGCGCGCTGTTTCGGCAGTTCCTGCAATGGCGCCAGCAGCATGGCGGCCCGCCGGCGCCGACGCGCTGAATCCGCCGCGCGGTCAGACCGACTGGCCTGCCTTCAGCAGCGAGCAGCCGGTGATCTTGAGGCTGCCATCGGTCTGCGCTTGCAGCGTGTACAGCGCTTCCCAGGCCTCGCCATTGGCGTCGACGATGTGAACGCGCTGCATGATCGTGCCGTCCTGCGCCTGTGATGGACCGAATTCGAAGCTGCGGTGCCGGTAGACCGGTGCATAGCCTTCGCGCACCATAGCCATGAAGATCTCGATGCTGGGGAACAGCGCCTGGATCTCCGGCGCCGCCTGGGCATAGGCGGTCGCGCCGTCATCGCGCGCCAGCGCCTGCTCCTGGGCGCGGATCACCCCCTGCGCGGCGTCGATCTCATTGCCGGCAAAGGCGGGCGTCCGCAGCAGGCAGAGACCGAGGACGAGCCATGCTGAAACTCTCATCGCGCTTGCTCCAAAGCTGCAGTCATGACAGAGCCAGATCGCGCGGGCATGGGCGGTCCGTCACGATCTCGGTCGGGGCTGTGGCCGCCCGGGCCGTCCGATCTGGCCTCTTACGGCCCAAATCATGCATCCAGGATCGCGAACAGAGCAAGGCAGCATGACGGATTTTTCCTACACACGATCGCTTTTCAAGATACCTGACGGCATCATCTATCTCGACGGCAATTCGCTGGGAGCGCTGCCGTCCGCGGTGCCCGCGCGCGTCGCCGCCATGATCGAGGCGGAGTGGGGGCAGGAGCTGATCCGCGGCTGGAACAGCGCCGGCTGGATGGTGCAGCCGCGCCGCGTCGGTGATCGCATTGCCCGGCTGATTGGCGCTGTGCCCGGCACGGTCGTGATGGGCGATACGCTCTCGATCAAGGTGTATCAGGCGCTCGCCGCGGCGCTCTCGCTCAATCCGAGCCGGCGCGTGATCCTGTCCGACAGCGGCAATTTCCCGTCCGATCTCTACATGGCGCAGGGGCTGGTCCGCATGCTCGGCGACCGCGCGACCTTGAAGGTGGTCGATCCCGAGCAGGTCGAGGCCGCGATCGACGACAGCGTTGCCGTGCTGATGCTGACCGAGGTGGACTACCGCACCGGCCGGATGCACGACATGGCCGCGCTGACGCAGAAGGCGCATGCTGCTGGCGCGCTCACGGTGTGGGATCTCGCGCATTCCGCCGGCGCGGTGCCGGTGGATCTTGCTGGCGCGGATGCGGACTTCGCCGTCGGCTGCACCTACAAATATCTCAATGGCGGTCCCGGCGCGCCAGCCTTCATCTATGTCGCGCCGCGCCACGCCGACATCGCGCCGCCGGCGCTGTCGGGCTGGATGGGCCATGAGGCGCCGTTTGCCTTCGACCTGGATTATCGCCCGGGCGGCGGTATCGAGCGCATGCGCATCGGCACGCCGCCGATCATCGCGCTCGCCGCTCTCGATGCCGCGCTCGACGCCTGGGACGGCGTGTCGATGCAGGACGTGCGCACGGCCTCGATCTCGCTCTCCGAGCTGTTCATCGCCGAGGTCGAGGCGCGCTGTCCGTCGCTGACCTTGGCGTCGCCGCGCGATGCCTCGCGGCGCGGCAGCCAGGTGTCGTTCCGTCATCCCGACGGCTATGCGATCATGCGCGCGCTGGTCGCGCGCGGCGTCATCGGCGACTTCCGCGCGCCGGACGCGCTGCGCTTCGGCTTCACGCCGCTCTATATCGGCGAGGCCGAGGTGCGCGGCGCCGTCGACATCCTCGCGGAGGTCCTCGCCAACAGGCTGTGGGACAAGCCTGAGTATCGCCAGAAGGAGCTCGTGACGTGAGCAACGCCCCCTACGATCCCGCCACCGAAGGCGCGCGGATGAACTTCAAGGGACGCATGTCCTATGGCGATTATCTGATGCTCGATCGCCTGCTCGACGCGCAGGCGCCGCTGTCGTCGGCGCATGACGAGCTGCTGTTCATCATCCAGCACCAGACCTCCGAATTGTGGATGAAGCTCGCGATCCACGAGATCAAGGCGGCGATGGCGGCGATCGCCAAAGACGACGTGCAGCCGGCGTTCAAGATGCTGGCGCGGGTGTCGCGCATCTTCGAGCAGCTCAACGGCGCCTGGGACGTGCTGCGCACGATGACGCCCAGCGAATATACGCTGTTCCGCGACAAGCTCGGCGAGTCCTCCGGATTTCAATCGTTCCAGTATCGCTCGATCGAATTCCTGCTCGGCAACCGCAATCTGGCGATGCTGCGTCCGCACGCGCATCACCCCGAGTTGACCGCCGAGCTGGAAGCGATCCTCGCCAAACCCAGCCTGTATGATGAAGCGCTGAAGCTGCTGGCGCGGCGCGGCTTCTTCATCGGCGCCGACGGGCAGCGCACCGACTGGCGCGGAACGCGCAGCGAGAGCCCGGAAGTGGCGGCGGCCTGGACCAGCGTCTATCGCGATCCGCAGCGGCATTGGGAGCTGTACGAGTTGGCCGAGAAGCTGGTCGATTTCGAGGATTATTTCCGCCGCTGGCGCTTCAACCACGTCACCACGGTGGAGCGCATCATCGGCTTCAAGACCGGCACCGGCGGTACCAGCGGCGTGAACTATCTGCGCAAAATGCTGGAGATCGTGTTGTTCCCCGAACTCTGGAAGCTGCGCACCGGGCTGTGAGCAGGGCTCCCGCATATGATGTTCAAGCTTGAAGGCGGCTCTCTGCGCACGGTCATGGTCGGACTCCGTTCCGGCCATCCACGTCGTGCTGCATCCTGGAACGGACGTGGATGCCGGGCCTTCGCCGCGCCGAAGCGGCTTCGGTCGCGCAGGCGGGACGAAGCCCGGGCATGAGGATGCGGACCCGCGAAGACTCAGAATATCATCAGCGATAGACCTCGGGCTGCAAGGCCGCGCGCTCATTCGATCAGGAGATTTCGATGCTCTATACTATCAAGGACTGGGACAACGCCTACGCCAATGGCCCCAACATCGCCGGCGGCGAGCGCTGGCCCGGCCTATGGGTCGCGCCGGCTGACGCGTATCGCAAAGAGCTCGCGGGGCAGGGCCGGGCGAAGCTCGACATTGCCTATGGCGCGCATGACCGCCAGCGTCTCGACCTCTTCCTGCCTGCGGCTGCGCCGAAAGGGCTCGTCGTCTTCGTGCATGGCGGCTATTGGATGCGGCTCGACAAGAGCTTCTGGTCCCATTTGGCGCGCGGCGGCAACGCGCACGGCTTTGCTGTGGCGATGCCGTCCTACCGGCTCTGCCCCGAGGTCGGCCTCGCCGACATCTCGTCCGATGTGGCGCAGGCGATCGCGCGGGCCATGGACGAGGTTGCGGGTCCGGTGGCGCTGACCGGCCATTCCGCCGGCGGCCATCTCGTCAGCCGCATGATCTGCCGCGGCGCGCCGCTGCCGCCGGAGCGGCAGGCGCGCATCACCAGCGTCGTCTCGATCTCAGGTCTGCACGATCTGCGTCCGCTGCAACGGACGGCGATGAACGAGACCTTGCGCATCGACGACGCCACTGCGCTGCGCGAGAGTCCCGCGCTGCTGGCGCCGATCGAGGGCGCGCGGGTCACCGCCTGGGTCGGCGGCGCCGAGCGCAACGAATTCCGCCGCCAGGCCCAACTGCTCGCCAACATCTGGACCGGGCTCGGCGCATCCACGGCCTACGTCGAAGCACCGGACCGGCACCATTTCGACGTGATCGATGAGCTGGCGGAGCCGGAGAGCGGGCTGGTCGGGGCGCTGGTGGGGTAATCGCCAGGCTCTTTGCGCACTGCTCTCGCTGCTTACTCATCGCTTGCGTTCTACGGTGACGCCGCCGCGATCTCATCTCCTCCCCGCAAGGGCGGGGCGATCGCATATGGAAAACTGACATCGTCTCTGCGGCCATCCTTCGAGACACCCGACTCCGGCGGCCTCAGGATGAAAGCTTGTTTTGCGGCACGAAATTAGCCCCTCATGGTGAGGAGCGCCTCTGCGGCGCGTCTCGAACCATGAGGCCCCGAACTGCTGTGCAGCCATATGCAATCGCCTTGCCCGCAAAGGGGGGGAGCACAATGTCAGCGCGGTGATATCTCCAATCTGAGGGATCGTTGCCTCACCCCTCCGCCACCGCATCTCCCCAGGCATGGAAGATCTCCGTCGCGCCGCTGTTCGTGTCGCCGTTGCGCAGCACGATGCTGGGGCAGGCGAATTTCATCGGCATGGTCTGCACCGGGGACGGCACCGTCTCGAACTTTGCCGCGAGCGCGTTCATGACCTCGGCCGGCAGCCGCGTATCGGCACCCACCACGTCGCCCTCGCTGGCGTCGATCCGCGGCTGGTGGATCGCGGCGTCCAGGTCCATGCCGTAATCCATGACGAAGGACAGCATCTGCGCGACCGCGGGCAGGATGCGACGGCCGCCGGAGGCGCCGAGCGCGAGGCGCTTTCCATCCGCCGCCTGTGCCACGACCGGCGTGTAGTTGGTGAGGCAGCGCTTGCCCGGCGCCAGCGAGTTGGTCGTGCCGGGCGTCGGATCGAACCACATGATGCCGTTGTTCATCATGATGCCGCTCTGCGGCGCCTGGAATTTCGAGCCGAAGCCCGACAGCAAGGTTTGGGTGACCGCCGCCATGTTGCCGTCGCGATCGACCACCGAATAATGCGTGGTGCAGGCCGGGGCGAGATATTCCGCGCCGAGCGCGCGCTTGCCGGGCGCATCGCCCATGTCGTTGAGGCGCTCGCGATAGGCCGATTGCAGCGCTTGCGCATAGGCGATGAAGGCGCTGGCGTCAGGCGCCTGGCCTGACGCGGCGATGCTGGCCTGCATCAGCCGCAGCGCGTGCGCCAGCGTGGGTCCAGCGGTCAGTTCCGGCGTCGCGAACACGGTGCCGCCGCGATAGGGGATGCGCAGCGGCTCGCGGATATGCGCCGCGAAGGCGGCGAGATCCTCGACCGACAACGCCCCGCCGGCCGCCTGGATGTCGCGCGTCAGGGAGCGGGCGATGTCGCCCTGATAGAAATCGCGCGCACCGGCGCTGGCAAGATGCGCAAGCGTCGCCTTCAGCTGCTCCTGCGGCAAGCGCGTGACCGCCTTGGCACCCCATTGCGGGTTCGGCGGCAGGCCGTCCTTGAGATAGGCCGCGGCGCTGGCGGGATAGCGGCGCAGATCGGCGGCGCAGCTCGAGATCATCACGGTGGTCCACCAATCCACCAGCAGGCCTTCAGCAGCGAGCCTGACGCTCGGCGTGACGAGGTCCTGCCAGGGTAGCCTGGCGTAGCGGCTGTGCACCGCCTCCATGCCGGCGACGACGCCGGGCACGGCGACCGCGCCGGGGCCGTGCAGGTTGCGGTCGTCCTTGACGCGGGGCCACGGGAACAGATCGGCGGCGACACTGCCGTCATTGGCCAGCGGATAGTCTTCCACGCGCAGACTGTCGGGCGCGCGCATGCCGTAGTCGATCACCTCGACGCGGTTTTCCTTGGCGCGGTACAGCACCATCGCGCCGCCGCCGCCGAGACCGCTCATCCACGGCTCCAGCACGCCGAGCGCAAAGCCGGTCGCGACGACCGCATCGATGCAGTCGCCGCCGGCGGCCAGCACCTCGGCGCCGATCTCCGCCGCCCGCCGCGACTGCGCCGCGACGATGCCGCCTTTGCTGGTCACCGCCGGCTTGCGGATCTCTTGACGATTGGAAAACTGGTTCGGCATGGCACTCCCCCTCGATCCGCCGCATTCGTCGGCGAATTGACACCGGTTGGTGCCGGCACACAATCGGCAGCAGCGGAAGGCTCCCCAGCCCGGATCGAATGACGGCTTGCCGCGTTGAGGAGATGTTTACCAATGGGTATTATGGTCTGCGGCAGACCAGATCGATCTCGATCAGCGCGTCATAGGCAAGGCCGGTGACGCCGACGCAGGTGCGGGCCGGCAGCCGGTCCGGCGGGAAGAATGAACGGTAGGTTTCATTCATTGCCGCGTAATCGCGCTTGAACTCGGTCAGGTAAATCCGAGCCATCACAATATGTTCGAAGCGGAGGTTAAGACCTTGGAGGATGTCCTTCAAGTTCTGCATCACCGCCTTCGTCTGTTGGACGATCCCCTCCGGCAGTACGCCCGGCGCCTCCGGTGAGTCCGGCATCTGGCCGGTGACGAACACGAAGCCGTCGGTCTCGACCGCGTGACTGAACGGCGCCACCGGCTTCGTCGCGCCTGTGATCATGTGGAATTGCATGGGGGTGTCCTCTTCGTAGGGGGCTCGCTGGAAAAACAACAACGGCCGTCGTTGCGAGGAGCGAAGCGACGAAGCAATCCAGAGTCGCGCGTGACGCCTGGGATTGCTTCGCTTCGTTCGCAATGACGGAGATCTGAGAAGCAGCTGCGGTTCAATCCGCATCCTCGAACAGCCGCTTGCTCAGGATCGCGTGCACGCCCCAATTGCCGTCGACCACCTGCGTCACGCCGAAGTCGACGGCCGCCGACATCAGCGCGATCGCCTCGTCCTCGCTGAGGCCTTTGATGTGCATCAGGAAGCGGCGCATCTTGCGGAACGCATCCTTCATCGCGAGGTCGAGCGAGGATGTCGCGTAGACCTCGCTCTGGCCCTGCGCGCCGAACTCGGCGAGATAGTTCGGATGACTGAAGCCGGTCAGCACCCAATCGGTCGCGGTCTCGATCAGCGGATAAGTGAGGTCGGCGAAGGGCTGTCCGGCGAGCTGGGTCTTCTTGTGGAGGATCACCTGGAAGGTGCCGGTCATCGAGCATTCGATCGCGGTGCCGGACAATTCGCCGTCGCCCTGCGTGGCGTGAGGATCGCCGACGGAGAGCAGCGCGCCGGGAACGGCGACCGGCAGATACACGGTCGCTCCTTTGCCGATGCGCCAATTGTCGAGATTGCCGCCGAAATAGGATGGCGGAACCGAGTCGACGAAATCGGCTTCGCGCGGTGCCACGGCGATGACGCCGAAATGTGGCCGCAGCGGAATGCGGATGTTGTCGAGCACGCCATGGCGGCGCTTGATGCTGTCAGCGGCCACCGGCACGCCGGGATAATCATAGGTCGCGTGCACGATCCCGGCCGGATCGGTTTGCGGCTCCCAGCGATAGGAATACAACGCGCGGGCGTGCGGCTCGGGATCGCCGGCGAAGATCTCGTAGATCGTCACGGCCTCGCGCGGCTGCGGCGACGCAATCAGCTCATTGTAATGATAGCCCCACCACGCCGCGACGCTGGAGCCGAACACGCGTCCCGCGTGGTTCGGGTTGCGGCTCGGCCGCGGCACGATGTCGAGGATGCGGACCTCGAGCACGTCGCCGGGCTGCGCGTCCTTGATCGCCACCGGACCGGTGCAGATGTGTACGCCAAATCCTTCGCCGGCGCCGCGGCCGAACACGCTGGCGTCCATCGGTCCCGCTCCGCGGCGGTCGACGTTCTTCTTCGTTCTGGTCCAGCCGAACACGCTGAGCGCGCCCTCGTCACCTGCGATCATCAGCTCCGGATCATCGGAGGCGTGCTGGGTCAGCGTCTCGATCGTGATCGTGTCACCGGAGGCGATCTCCAGCTGCGGCGGCAGCGAGCGGCTGAAATAGCCCCAATGCACGCGCTCGGCGGACACTGCGAGATGATGATGCCGCTGCTGCGCGTCCTGGTCGTTGGCGGGCGCGGGCAGGGCGATGTCGCTTCGCGCCGGAGCCGCGGTCGGCGAGGCGCGCTGCTGGGCCAGTGCATCCTGCGGCCAGCCGCGCTGGCCGCGCGGCACCGCCGAGGTCACCGCCTGCTCAGCCTTCTGCTGGCGGAACTCGCGCGGCGACAGGCCGAAGCGGGCGCGGAAGCTGCGGCTGAAATGCGCTGAATCGGCAAAGCCCCAGCGATAGGCGATCTCCGAGATGGAATGATGGGCTTCGGCCGGATTGGACAGATCGGTCCAGGCGCGCTGCAGCCGCCGCTCGCGGACATAGTGACTGAAATTGTCGCCGGCGCTCTCGAACAGCTTCTGCAGATAGCGCTCGGAGATGCCTTCGGCCTGCGCGACGCTTGCCGGCGTGAGAGTGGCGTCATCGAGCCTTCGCTCGATGCTCTGGCAGATCCGGTGCAAGGTCGCGGCCTGGGTCGCGCTGCTGCCGGCCTCCGAGACCGGCACGGCCTGGCGATGCGCCAGCGTCAGCAGCAGATCGACGAGACTTTGCGCGACCGTGCTCCATTCGGCGTCGCTGAGCGTTTCCAGCGTTCGCGCTGTCGCCTCGATGGTGCGGCAGACCACGTCGGCGAGCCCAATTGGCGCGATCACCTGCGGCTTGGCGAATTTCAGCTTGCCGCTGATGCGGCCGTGCAGCGCGTCCGATGTTACCGACAGCACGATCGCGCGCAGGTCGCGCTGAAACGCGATGCTCCAGTCGCGTGTCCGCGGCAGCAGCAGCAGATGTCCCGACGGCACGATGCGGTGGCTGTCGCCGCTGCGGAGCACGGCGCCATCCTCGATCGCGAGCAGCGCGATCGGCAAGTCCTCATGCGCCTGCGGAACCGCGGCTACGCTCTGCGAGCCTGCCGAAAGCCGCGATAGCGCCAGGCCTGGCGCAGTCCGATGCGAGGCGGTGGCATGGCCGTCGTAGAAGGCCGTCTTCGTTGCCGGCTGCAGCCCGACGGCGCTCAACACATCGCGCCACGCATCCGGGCGCTCGCCCTCGGCATAGGATTCGCTGGTGAACGGACGGAAACTCATGGCACGCCCCGGGTCCGGGAATTCGAAGCAACCCCCGTGCCAGATGAGCTTCATGGTGTGTGATGTCCGCAGAAGGGAGTCGGTCTTCAGCGCTGTGCTCTTGAGTTGGTCAATGCTGTGCCCCGCGAGCGGTCTGTTCCCCTGCCCCACAAGGGGGGAGGGAGCGTACCTTTCGTGGAGCGAGGGCTCGTTCACCAACGTCAATCAATCACACCGGAACACGGTCTTCCGGATCGTGCCGTGCACGCCCCAATTGGCGTCCACCACCTGGGTGACGCCGAAATCGGCGCCGACCGACATCAGCGAGATCGCCTCGTCCTCGCTGAGATGATGCACCGTCATCAGGAAGCGGCGGAGCTTGCGGAAGGCGTCGCGCATGGCGCGATCGAGGCTGGAATGGTTGGCGATCTCGGTCTGCGCGTTGGCGCCGAGCTCGGCGAGATAGTTCGGATAGGTGAAGCCATAGACCGACCACGCGTCGCTGGTTTCCAGCAGCGGATGGGTGAGGCCTTCCAGCTGGGTGCCGCCAAGATCGCCCTTCTTGTGCAGGATGAACTCGAAGTCGCCGGTGAGCGAGGTCTCGATCGCGGTGCCGCCGAGCTCGCTGTCGCCTTGTGCGGCATGGGGATCGCCGACCGAGAAATAGGCGCCGGGCACGGCGACCGGATAATACATCCGCGCGCCCTTGCCGATGCGCCAATCGTCGATATTGCCGCCGGTGTAGCTCGGCGGGATCGAGGAGACGTAGTCCGCCTCGGAGGGCGCGAGGCCCATGGTGCCGAAATGCAGCCGCGCCGGCACCTTGATGCCCGGCAGGATGTTCTCGCGCTTCCTGATCGTGGTGTGATCGACCGGCACGCCGGGATAGTCGATGGTCGGATGGACGATCCCGTCGGGATCGGTCTGCGGCGTCCAGACGTAGTTGTAGACCGCCTTGGCGAACGGCTCGCCCGAACTGTCCAGCTCGAAGATGGTGACGACCTCGCGCGGCTTCGGCTCCTCGATCAGGTCGTGATAATGGAAGCCCCAATTCGCCGCGACATTGGAGCCGAAGCACTTGCCGGCATGGCAGCCGCATTGGCTCGGCCGCGGCCTGATATCGAGGATGCGGACCTCCAGCACGTCGCCGGGCTCGGCGCCTTCGATCGCCACCGGGCCCGTCAGCAGATGCACGCCGATGCCTTCGCCGGCGCCGCGGATGAACGGGCCTTCGGTCGGGCCGGAGCCGCGCCGCGCCACCGCCTTGTGTTCTTTCGTCCATTTGAAGACGCTTTCGGCGCCGGGATCGTCCTTGATCATGCGCTCATAATCGTCGTTGGCGTGATGCGTCAGCGTCTCGATCGTGGCGCGATCGCCGGAGCGCAAGGTGAGCGCCGGCGACACCACCTTGGAGAAATAGCCCCAGTGGACGGTCTTGTTGGACACCGGCAGCAGATGGTGCTTCATGCGAGGGCCTCTTTGCTCAGAGATCGAAAAACGTCGGGAGGTTGGCTCGCGCCCGGGGTCCTGTGGGGCGCGAGACCGTGGGCCTCATGGTTCTCAAGGCGATGCCGACGGCATCGTCCGGAGACGGCGCTGCGGGCCTCCTCACCATGAAGGGTGGGAGTGACGGCGCCGCAGCCACGGACCTCATCCTGAGGAGCCCGCCGCAGGCGGGCGTCTCGAAGGTTGGCCAAGAGGACGCTGTCGCGGCACACAAGGACGCGGCGCTCATGCCACCGCGTCCTTCGGCCGCTCGGCCTCCATCACCGACAGGAAGCGCGCGGTCAGCGGATGGCGCGGATTCGTCAGCACCTCGTGGGCCGGGCCCTGCTCGAGGATAACGCCGCCATTGAGGAAGGCGACGCGGTCGGCGACCTCGTCGGCGAAGCGGATCTGGTGGGTCGAGATGATCATGGTGAGGCCGTCGTCGATCGCGAGGCGGCGGATTACCTCCAGAACCTCATTGACCAGCTCGGGATCGAGCGCCGAGGTCGGCTCATCCAGCAGCAGCACGCTCGGGTTCGGCGCCAGCGCGCGGGCGATCGCGACGCGCTGCTGCTGGCCGCCGGAGAGATGCCGCGGCAGCGCATCGGCACGGTGCGAGAGCCCGACGCGCTCCAGCAGCTCGAGAGCACGGCGCTCGGCCTCGAACCGGCCCATGCCGTGCACCCAGCGCAGGGGACCAGCCACGTTCTCCTTCGCGGTGAGATGGCCGAACAGGTTGAACTGCTGGAACACCATGCCGACGCCGACATTGGCGCGCTCATTGGCGATCGCGCGCGGCGACAGCTTGCGCCCTTGTTCGTCGAAGCCGAGCTTGCGGCCGCCGACGCGGATCTCGCCGGCATCCCAGTTCTCGAGGTGGTTGATGCAGCGGAGCAGGGTGCTCTTGCCGGAGCCGGAGGGCCCGAGCAGCGCGACCACCTCGCCGATGCGCACGGTGATGTCGAGGCCGTCGAGCACCTTGTTGCCGTCATAGGCCTTGCGCAGGTGTTTCACCTCGACCGCGACGTTGTTGCGCGCGACAGTCGCCGCGCGCCGGGCCCGGTCTTCGATCGACAAAGCGAGCGGCGGGGTCTCTTTGAGCTCGGGTGCCTCTGGCGGCGCTGCCTTGTTGGCCTGCTCCGGCTTTGGCGTGAGGTCGACGCGGCGCCAGGGGAGATAATCAGCGAGGCCGCGCGGCTTCGTCGTCCGGTCGAGGTCGAGCAGCCATTCCAGCGCCAGCTGAATCACGCTGATCGCGCCGGTCAGCACGAGGTAGATGAGGCCGGAAGCAAAGAAGATCGAGAAGAAATCGAAAGTCGAGGAGGCGAGCTGCGTCGAGCGCAGGGTCAGCTCCTGCACGGCGATCACCGAGGCCAGCGAGGAGTTCTTCAACGCGCTCACGGCCTCGTTGCCGAAGGCGGGGATCATGGTGCGGATCGCCTGCGGCGCGATGATCCGGCGCATCAGAACGCCGGGCGTCATGCCGAGCGCCTGACCCGCCAGCAGCTGGCCGCGATCGACGCCGAGCACGCCGGAGCGCAGCATCTCGGCAATGAACGGCGCTTCGTTGCAGGCCAGCGCGAGGCCGGCGGCCAGCACCGCCGGCAGCTTGATGCCGATATGCGGCAGCGCGTCGTAGGCGAACACCATCTGCAGGATCAGCGGCGTGCCGCGGAAGATCACGGTGTAGCCGCGCGCGATCGCGGCCAATAGCCAGAACCGGCTGAGCTGCATGCCGGCGAGAATGATCCCAAGAAGCAATCCGCCGATCAGCCCGAGCGCGGTGACCTGCAGCGTGAGCTCGATGCCCATGAGCAGGTACGGCATGCTGAGATAGTGCAGAAAGAGGGACATCGGTGATGAGTGCCTGAAAAGTGCCGCAGGGTGAGCAACGGCGCGGAGCGCCGTGCCGACCGCGATTCGTGCGATCCCTCCTCGTTGGGGAGGGGGATGTCAGCAAAGACTCCGCCGTGTAGACCCCCATCCCCCATCCTCTCGGCAAGGGGGAGGGGAGCGCGCGGTCTTTTGCGGCAGTAGCTTCGCTTGAAGGGCGCGCTTAGTCTGCCGTCAGGATGTCCGGCTCCTTGAAGTTCGCCGGATCAAGCTCCCACTTCTTCAACAGCTCCTGATGGATGCCGGCCTTCTGCACCTCGATCAGCGCGGCCATCACGGCGTCGCGGAACTTCGGCTTGTCTTTCGGCACGGCGATGCCGACCGAATAGGGGATGGTCACCGCGATCGCCTTCTCCAGCTTGTCCGGATAGGCCTTGACTGCTTGATCGACCGTGTTGACGTCGTTGACATAGGTGTCGGCACGGCCGGCGAGAATGGCCTGGATGCAGTTGGCGTTGTTGTCATAGAGCTGGAGCGTCGGCTCGGGCTTGCCGGCGGCCTTGCATTGCGGGCCGAGGTCCTGGATCAGCGGGACCTCGACATAGCCGGTGTTCTCGGCGGCGGCGGCGCCGCACATCGACAGATTGATGCCGTTGATGCCCTTCGGGTTGCCCTTGGCGACCAGCACGCCGTCGAACACCTTGGAGTAGGTGATGAAGTCGGCGGCCTTGGCGCGCTCCTTGGTGGCGTAGATGTCGGAGATGACGATGTCGGCCTGGCCGCTTGCCAATGTGGTCAGGAGCGCGGCGAAGGTCACGGGTTTGTAGGTCAGCTTGAAGCCGAGGCAGTCGCCGATGGCCTCGCCGAGATCGATGTCGAAGCCGACATATTTGCTCGGGTCCTTCGGATCGATCGACTCATAGCCCGGCGTGTGCGGGTTGATGGCGTTGACGAGCGTCTTGCCCTTCCAGTCCGGATATTTCTCCTTGAGCGCCGCGCAGCCTGCGGGCGCCGCGGCCTGGGCGCCGACGGGAGCGAGAAGCCCCGCCGCGATGATCGCGCCGAGCGCGACAAGCCACGCGCGCCTCGCTTTGGTGAATAGCCTCGTCTGCATGTTGCCAGCTCCTTCGAACGATGATGTCGCGCTGGTCCGGCGGTGCATGGGTGCCGTCGCCCCGGTCCAAGCTCAAAAGCGAGCTTAGGTGCGCGCGAGCGCGGCTGACTTGTCCGTGGGCGCACAAAAATTTGGATCATGGCGGCGCAAGAAATGAGCAGCCGCGTGCCTATAAACTGATCTGCGACAGAGCGTTCTCTCAGTTTCCGATCGTGCTGAGGCTGCGCGAGGGATAGCGCAGCGCGACGTCGAACGGGTTCAGCTTGCCGGCCAGCGCCTGCGCCTCGCCTTGCAGGATCTTCACGACATGCGGCAGGCGGTCGGCATTCAGCCGCTCCGCCAGCGTGCCGACGCTGAGCGCTGCGACGGCGCGTGCTTGCGTGTCGAGCACGGGGACGCCGACGCCGGCCATGCCCGGAATCAGTCCCGTGCTGGTGTTGACCCATCCTTGTGCGCGCGCCTGCGCCAAAGCGCTGCGCAGCGACGCCTCGTCGAGGAAGCCGCGATCGAGCAGGCGCGGGATGTTGAAGCGGATCACAGCTTCCTGCTCGTCCTCCGGCAGGTTGGCGAGAATGGCGAGGCTGCCCTGGCCGAGCCCGAGCGGCACCTTGCCGCCGATATCGCCCGTGAAGGAGCGGATCGGAAACGGCCCCTCGACGCGATCGAGGCACACCGCATCGAAACCGTTGCGCACCAGCAGGAAGATCGTGTCGCTGAGCGTCGCAGAGAGGCGCAGCAGCGCCGGACGCGCGGCCTCGCGCAGGCCGCTGGCCTGGCCGGCGCGCGCGGCGAGCACGTAGAAATCGAGCGCGAGTCGATAGCGTTTGCCGGCGGCCTGCTCCGCGAAACCTTCGGCCGCCAGGTCTTGCAGCATGCGATGCGCGGTCGGCTGGCTGCAGCCCGCGGCCTCGGCAATGTCCTTCAGCCGCAGCCCCGCCGGGTCGCCGGCCGCGAGAACCCGCAGCAGTCTGAGCGCGCGGCGGAGGCTGGAGGAGGACTGCAGGTCAGAGTTGTTCATTTTGTTGAGTGAATGATATTGGGAATAGGAGCGTCTAATAATCCATATACCGGAATCTTTCTGAATTAAATTCAGGATATTGAAATCGGTCGTTGACCCGTCGTCCCGACCGCCCGATGAAAGAGCCCCAGGGTGGCAATCCCTGGTGATGGCCCAGGGCGCCTCCCGCGCGAGGACGCATGGGTTTCCTGACGCTGGAAGGTCTGACCAGGCTCTATGGTGATGTCGCTGCGGTCAGCGACGTCAGCCTCAGCGTCGCCAAGGGCGAGTTCGTCTCGCTGCTCGGCCCGTCCGGCTGCGGCAAGACCACGACGCTTCAGATGATCGCCGGCCTGGTCGAGCCGACGTCGGGGCGCATCACGCTCGACGGGCGTGACATCACCCATGAGAAGCCGGATCGCCGCGGCCTCGGCATTGTGTTCCAGAGCTATGCGCTGTTTCCGCACATGACGGTGGCGCAGAACGTCTCGTTCGGGCTGGAGATGCGCCAGGTGGCCAGGGCCGAGCGCGAGGCGCGCGTCAGACAGGCGCTGGCGCTGGTGCAGCTCGCCGCGCTCGCCGACCGCTATCCGCGCCAGTTGTCCGGCGGCCAGCGTCAGCGCGTCGCGGTGGCGCGTGCGCTGGTCATCGATCCGCCGGTGCTGCTGCTCGACGAGCCGCTGTCCAATCTCGATGCCAAGCTGCGCGAGGAGATGCAGTTCGAGCTACGCGGCATCCAGCAGCGCGTCGGCACCACCACGATCATGGTGACGCACGACCAGGGCGAGGCGCTGTCGATGAGCGACCGCGTGGTCGTGATGGAGCAGGGCCGCATCGTGCAGGTCGATGCGCCTTATCGGCTCTATGAGAGCCCGGCCACGTCCTTCATCTCCGCCTTCGTCGGCAAGATGAACCGGCTATCCGGCGTCTGGCGTCCGGGCGGGGTTGAGATCGGCGGCCGCCTGCTGCCCTGCAACGGCGCTGGTCTGAGCGAGGGCGCCGCTGCCGTGCTGGCCATCCGGCCGGAGAAGATCGGCTTGAAGGCGCCGGGCGCAGGCGTGCTCGACGGCCGCGTCAAAGGCCGCTTTTTTCTCGGCAGTGCCTGGTTCTTCACCGTGGAGACGCCGGCCGGCCTGATCGGCGTGTCCCTGCCCAATGCCGGCGAGGAGCCGGCGCGCGAGGGCGATGCCGTCGGACTCGACTGGAGCAGCACCAGCGCCAAGGCCGCGAAGCCGGAGGGAGCGCAGGGGGCATGAGCGGCGCGCGCGTCAGCACGACACCCTGGCTGTTGGCCGCGCCTGGTGCGTTACTGTTCGCGGCGCTCGTGCTCGTGCCGCTCGCGCTCACAGTCGTGCTCTCGTTCCATGCCTATGACGTCGCGCGTGGTGTGCAGGACGAGTTCACGCTGGCGCACTATGCCGCGATCCTCTCCGACAGCTATTTTCTGAGTATCTTCTGGCGCACGCTGCGGCTCGCCGCGCTCACGACCTTGATCTGCGCCGTCATCGGCGCGCCTGAGGCCTACGTCCTGTCGCGGATGCGCGAGCCCTGGCGCTCGATCTTCCTGCTCGCGATCATCGGCCCGTTGCTGGTCTCGGTGGTGGTACGCACGTTCGGCTGGAGCATGCTGCTCGGCCCGACGGGACTCGTGAACGATACATTCCGCGGGCTCGGCATCGGCACCGTGAAGATCCTCTACACCGAGACCGCGATCGTGATCGCGCTGGTGCATGTGATGCTCCCGTTCATGGTCATCCCGGTCTGGACCTCGCTGCAGAAGTTGGATCCGATGGTCGAGGCTGCGGCCTGGACGCTCGGCGCCTCGCGCTTCACGGCGCTGCGCCGCGTGGTGCTGCCGCAGGTGACGATGGGCCTGTTGTCAGGCAGCCTCGTTGTCTTCGGCCTGTCGGCCTCGGCCTTCGCGATCCCCGCGCTGCTCGGCGGCCGCCGGCTGAAGATGGCGGCCACGCTGGTCTATGACGAATACATGCATGAGCTGAACTGGCCGCTGGGGGCTGCGATCGCGATGCTGGTCCTGGTCATCAATCTCGTCATCATGCTGGCCTATCAGCGCGTCGTCGAGGCGCGCGCGAAGCGAACCTTGGGGTGAGTGGCATGCACCGCAACGGTCCGATCGCTCTGCTGTTTCATGCGCTCGTCGTCGGCTTCGTGCTGGCGCCGCTCATCGTCATCTGCCTGGTCGCGTTCACGCCCGCCAACACCTTGACCCTGCCGACGACGCAGGTCTCGCTGCGCTGGTTCACGGCCGTGTTCGCGCATCCGGATTTCGTCGCCTCGTTCCTCAACAGCCTCTGGGTCGCGGCGATCGCCGCGTCGGTCGCGGTCGTGCTCGCGGTCGCCGCCGGGCTTGCCCTCGATCGCTACGATTTCCGCGGCCGCGCGGCGCTGAATGCGCTGTTCCTGTCGCCCTTGATGATCCCGCATCTCGTGCTCGGCGTCGCGCTGCTGCGGCTGTTCGCGCTCATCGGCGGCACCGGCAGCCTGCTCTGGCTGACTGCGGGCCACATCATCGTGGTCACGCCCTATGTGCTCCGCTTGGTGCTGGCGGCGCTGTCGGGGCTGGATCGCAGTGCGGAGCAGGCCGCGGTGACCTTGGGCGCCTCCAGCTGGATCGTGTTTCGCCGTATCACCGTGCCGATGATCCTGCCCGGCATCACCGGCGGCTGGCTGCTCGCCTTCATCAACTCCTTCGACGAGCTCACGATGTCGATCTTCATCACCTCGCCCGCGACGGTCACGCTGCCGGTGCGCATGTACATGTATGCGACCGAGTCGATCGATCCGATGATGGCCGCGGTGTCGGCGCTGATGATCGCGGTGACCGCCGCGGCGATGCTGCTGCTCGATCGCATCTTCGGCCTCGACAAGATTCTCGTCGGGCCGGGCTGAGGAATGACCATGCCGTTGCTGCACCGTCTCGTCCGCACCGACAGCGCCGTGATCCGCTTCACGATCGACGGCACCCCTTGCCAGGGCCGCGCCGGCGACACGGTGCTGACCGCGGTGCTGTGTCATGCCGAACGGCTGCGTCGCAGCGAGTTCACTGGTTCGCCACGTGCCGGCTTCTGCCAGATGGGGGCGTGCCAGGACTGCTGGGTGCAGCTCGACAGCGGGGAGCGGCTGCGCGCCTGCACGACGCCGCTCGCCGAGGGCATGCACATCATCACGCAGCGGAGAGGCAGCCATGCGTGAGCGTCCACCGCCGCTGATCGTCGGCGCCGGCCCGGCCGGCATCCGCGCTGCCATCACGCTGGTCGCGGCCGGCCTGCGGCCGGTCGTGGTGGATGAGGGCCATGCCTGCGGTGGCCAGATCTATCGCCAGCCACTGGCTGCCGATAAGCGTGATGACCGCGCGCGCTACGGCTCGGAGGCCGCCAAGGCGTCGCGGCTGCATCGCGCCTTCGCGGCGCTCGGCAGTGATATCGACTACCGGCCGAATACGCTGCTGTGGAATCTGCGCGATGGCGCTGCCGACATCCTGCGCGACGGCACCAGCCGGCGCTTCGCCTATGACGGCCTGATCCTCGCAACCGGCGCGACCGACCGTGTGCTGCCGATCCCCGGCTGGACCTTGCCCGGCGTGTTCACGCTCGGCGGCGCGCAAATCGCGCTGAAGGCGCAGGGCTGTGCGATCGGCCGGCGCGTGGTGTTCGCGGGCGCCGGCCCGCTGCTCTATCTCGTCGCCTGGCAGTACATGAAAGCCGGCGTGGACGTCGCGGCCGTGCTCGATGCAGCGCCGCTGCCGGCCAAGCTCAATCTGCTGCGCGCGCTGCCGCTCGCGCCCGGGATTGTGCTCCGCGGACTGCGCATGGCCGCGGAGCTTGCGTTCGGTGGAACGCGTGTGCAGTTCGGCGTCTCCGGGCTTCGTATTGAGGGCGAGGGCAGGGTGGCCCGCATCGTCTATCACGCGGGCGGACGCGAACGCGCAATGGCCTGCGATGGCGTTGGCTACGGGCTCAATCTGCGCTCGGAGACACAGGCCGCCGATCTCGCCGGCTGCGCCTTCCGCTTCGATCCCCGCGACCGCGCGCATCTGCCTGAGCGAGATGCCGCCGGTCGCAGCAGCGTTGCCGGCGTCTATCTCGCCGGCGACGGTGCCCGCATCGCCGGTGCGGATGCCGCGGAAGCCGCCGGCGAGCGTGCGGCGCTGGCGCTGCTGGAGGACCGTGGTCTGCCGCACGATCCGGCGCGCGCCGCCGATCTCGAACACGTGCTGGCGCGCATCGACCGTTTACGCGACCTGCTCGAGGCGGCATTTCCCTTTCCGTCGCATGGGGCGGGCGACATCGCCGACGACACGCTGCTCTGCCGCTGTGAGGAGATCCGCGCCGGCGACGCCCGGCGCGCGATCGCGCGATTCTCGCTGACCGAAATGAATCGTCTCAAGGCGGTCACGCGCATCGGCATGGGCCGCTGCCAGGGCCGCATGTGCGGCGCTGCTGCAGCGGAACTGCTGGCTGCGCAGACCCGCCGCGACATCGGCGCGGTCGGGCGGCTGCGTGCGCAGGCGCCGATCAAGCCGATACCGCTGGCCGCGGGCCTGTCCATCGATGAGAGGCAGCATGACCCGGCGCATTGACTGCGATGTCGCGATCATCGGCGGCGGCCTGGTCGGCAGTTCCGCCGCATTGGCGCTGCGCGGCATGGGCCTGTCCGTCACGCTGCTCGACAAGGGCTTTTGCGGCGCGCAGGCGAGCGGCGTGAACTATGGCGGCGTGCGCCGGCAGGGCCGTCCGTCCGAGCAACTGCCGCTGTCGCAGCGGGCGCATGCGATCTGGCCGCGACTGCAGCAGCTGATCGGCATCGACGGCGAGTTCCTGCGCTCGGGCCATCTCAAGCTCGCGCGCAGCGCCGACGACATGGCGAGCCTGGAGCGTTACGCCGCCGAGGTCGCGCCGTTCGGGCTCGATCTCGAACTGGTCGGACACAATCAGCTGCGCGAGCGCTTCGGCGTGATGGGCGATCTCGTCGGCGGGTCGTTCTGTCCCGGTGACGGCCACGCCAATCCGCGGCTGGTCGCTGCGGCCTTCGCTGCGGCGGCGCGCCGCGCCGGCGCCGAGGTGCTGGAAAACACGGAAGTCGCCGGCGTGAGCAGGACGTTCGAGGGCTTTGCGCTCGAGGCCGGCGATGTCGCCGTCACCGCCCGCAGCGTCATCAACAGCGCCGGCGCCTGGGCCGACAGATTTGCGCGCGCGTTCAACGAGCCGGTGCCGCTGGAGCGGACTTATCCCTCGATGATCGTGACCGAGCCGCTCGATCCGTTCCTGTCCGTCAATATCGGCATCGAGGGCGGCGGCATCTATGCGCGGCAAGTTGCGCGCGGCAATGTCGTGGTCGGGGGCGAGCGCGCCACGCCGCTCGACAATCCCGACTACTCGCGCCCGCACAGTGATGGCGCTCTTACCATCATGCAGCGGGCCAGCGAATTGTTCGGGCCGTTGCGCCATGCGCAGGCGATCCGGTTCTGGAGCGGCACCGAGGCGACGATGCCCGACCGCAATCCCGTGCTCGGCCCGAGCGCGACGACGCCGGGTCTCATTCATGCCTTCGGCTTCTCCGGCGCCGGCTTCCAGATCGCGCCGGGTGTCGGCGAGGTGCTGGCCGAGCTGGTGCGCGATGGCCAGACCGCGACGCCGATCGACGCCTTCGCGATCACCCGTTTCTCACCCGCATCGCAGCCGGGCGGTGCTCTCAAGCAGCAATGACGACAGGATCGAAGGAGATCACGCCATGATCGATGCTCGCCGCGCGCTCGGCTCAGCCCTCGCGCTCATGCTCGCCACCGCCGCTGCGCAGGCCGAGACGAAGACGCTCTATGTCGGCATGAACGGCGGCAATTTCGAGCGCACCTATACGCAGGCGGTGTTTCCGGATTTCGAGAAGGCCAACGACGTCAAGATCGTCGTTGTGCCCGGGACCTCCTCGGAGATCCTCGCCAAGGCGATCGCCGCGAAAGACAGGCCGCAGATGCACCTGATGTTTCTCGATGATGGCGTGATGATCCGCGCGGCAGGTTTGGGCCTGTGCGAGAAGCTGAAGCCGAGCGATGGCCTGGCGCAGCTCGAGCCGTTCGCGCGGCTGAAGAACGACATCGCCGCCGGCATCGACATCGGCATGACCGGGCTCGCCTACAACAAGAAGCTGTTCGACGACAAGGGCTGGGCGGCGCCGACGTCGTGGCTCGATCTCGCCGACCCCAAGTTCAAGGACAAGGTCGTGTTTCAATCGGCCTCGGTGTCCACCTTCGGACTGCACGCCTTCCTGATGTTCAACCGCATCAACGGCGGCAGCGAGGCCAATGTCGAGCCGGGCTTCAAGGCGTTCCCCGAGACGATCGGCAAGAACGTGCTCGAATACATCCCGAACTCGGCCAAGATCTCCGAGATGGTGCAGACCGGCGAGGCCGCGATCTTTCCGCTCACGCCGACCGCGGTGTCGACGCTGAAGGAGAAGGGTATTCCGGTCGAATATGCGCAGCCGAAGGAGGGCTCCGTCGTGCTGATGGTGGCCGAATGCGTGATCGCCAACAATTCGGAAGCGGAACTGGCGCAGAAGCTCGCTGCCTATCTGCTGTCGCCGGACGCCCAGGCGAAGGCGCTTGCCGCCGGCAACATCGTGCCCTCCAACACGGCAGCGAAGGCCACGACGCCCGCCGCCGAGCAGAAGCTCGCGACGTTCCACACCTATATGAAGACCGCGATCACGCTGGATTGGGACGGCATCAACGCCAGGCGCGCCGAATGGAATACGCGCTGGAACAGGATGATCGAGCGCTAGGCTGGCGTCGTTCCGTCGTCATTGCGAACGAACCAAAGCAGTCCAGACCTTTCGCGCGGCCTCTGGATCGCTTCGCGGGCGACGACGGAGAGCGTGTCGGGCGACGCCTGCTCCGATCGTCATTGCGAGGAGCGAAGCGACGAAGCAATCCAGGGCTCCGCAGGGACTCTGGCTTGCGTCAGAGCTTGCGCGTCTCGCAATGACGGAAGCGAGAAAGGCGAGCTATCCCGCCGGATAGCTCATTGCATAGGTCTCTGTCAGCGCCTCATCCAGGCGCCGTCCAGTTCTGAAGGCTGAGAGCGTCGCAGGGCGCGTCACGCCAGGCAACAGCCGGCCGTCGGGCTCCGGCGGCTCGATCACGGTGCGCACCGGAATTCGCTCGGCATAGATCGGCAGCAAATAGTCCTCTTCATCATCGATGACGCCGGCGGCGCGGATCTTGGCGGACGCTTTCTCGATGTCCATGGTCACGACCGACGTCGCCTTGAGCTCCTGCTCCGTGGTCGGGCGCAACGTCGCGGTGCGGCCTGGAAACAGACGGTCGACCATCATGGTCAGTGCCCGCGACTTGTCTGTCTGGTCCTCAATCAGCCGCGCATGGCCGAACGCCATCACCGAGCGATAATCTGCGGAGTGATGGAAGGCGCTGCGCGCCAGCACGAGACTGTCGAGATGCGTCACGGTCAGGCAGGCCGGCTGTCCTTCGGACAAATTGCGCAGCATCCGGCTGGCGCTCGAGCCATGCCAGTACAGCGTCGTTCCCTCGCGCCAATAGAGCGTCGGCGTGCAGTAGGGCTGGCCCTCGATCACGTAGGAGACATGGCAGAGAGCGGCCGAGTCGAGCAGGGCGTGCACCGTGGCGTGATCGTAATGTGCGCGCTGATGTCTCCGCTTGACGCGATTGGTGTCGTCGATGGGATAGCTCGCCGCTGGTGCCTCGGTCATCGTCAGTCTCCTGTTTGCGGCGAACTGATGCCATGGCAAAGTGGTTGCCGGGAGTTCCACTTTGATGCCAAACAGAGCAACCACTTTGCGGCGCCGCGACGATGTGCTGGCGCTGCCGATCCGGCTCGATCGGGCCATTCGCAGCCAGTCGCAGCAGGTCCACAGCGCGCTGCGCGCCGGCATCATCGACGGCCTGCTCGCGCCTGGCCTGCGGCTGCCCTCGACGCGCGCGCTCGCCGAGCAACTCGGCGTCCGGCGCAACGCGATCGTTGCCGCCTACGAGGCCCTGCTGTCGGACGGCCTGGTCGAGGCGCGCCATGGCGCGGGCACCTATGTCGCGGCCGAGCTGCCGGCGCCACCGGCTGCGGCGCCGATGGCCGAACTGGATATCCGCATTCCGCCACGCCGCCCGTTCGCGCTCGGCGTCACGCTGGTCGACCCGGTGCTGCTGAAGCGACTCGCCGCGGCCAGCCGCGGCGTCGGATCGCGCAGGCCGTGCCGGATGATCTCGGCTATGGCGATCCGCGCGGCAGCCTGCATCTGCCTACCCAGGTCGCGCATTATCTCGCCGCCAATCGCGGCGTCCGCTGTGACCCCAGCTGTATCCTGATCGTCAGTGGCACCCAGCACGGGCTGCGGCTGTGCATCGATGCGCTGCTCGCGCCGGGAGACGCGGTCTGGTTCGAGGATCCTGGCTATTTCGCCTCGCGCCATACGTTGCGGGCGACCGGGGTGACGCTCGTCCCGGTGCCGGTCGATGGCGAGGGCATCGTCGTGACCGCAGGCGAGAAGGCAGATGCTGCGGCGAAGGCCGCCTATGTCACGCCCTCGCACCAGTTTCCGACCGGCGTCGCGATGAGCATGGCGCGCCGGATCGCGCTGCTCGACTGGGCGCGCCGGGCCGGTGCCTATATTTTCGAAGACGACTATGACAGCGAGTATCGCTTCGCCGGTCCGCCGCTCACGGCGCTCGCCGGCATCGGCGCCGAACGCGTGATCTATCTCGGCACGTTCGCCAAGACGCTGTTTGCCGGGCTCAGGCTCGGCTATCTCGTGGTGCCGCCAGCCCTGGTCGCACGCGTCGTCGCCGCGCGCGCAGCGCAGGACCGGTTTCCGCCCGTTTTCATGCAGGACGCGCTGGCCGATCTGATGGCCGACGGCGTGATCTCAGCCCATATGCGGCGGATGCGCCCGCGCTATCGTCAGGCCCGCGACGTCGTGGCGGACGCGCTCGCAAGATATGCCGGCGATTCGCTCCATCTCGCCGCGCCGGCGCAGGGGCTGCACCTGTTGGCCACCCTGCCGCACGGTGCGCCGAAAGGGGCCGCGAAGCTGATCCGGGAGCGGGCGGACATCGAATGCCGGCTGTTGTCGGATGCCCGGATCGTGCAGCGCGGACCGGACGGCTTCATCCTGGGCTACTCGGGGTTTGCGACCCACGATCTGACCGGGGCGGCAAGGCGGCTCGGGCGTGCCGCCCAGGAGATCCTGTCACAAGCCGGACGCGCGCGCTGAACTCCAGGAGGCGATCTTAAGGATAGGGGTCGTGTGCGGCGTCCGTCATGGTCTGGCGCACCCGGCGCAACGTGATGGGCGTGCCGTCGGAAACGAACTGCAGCTCATAAGCGCGGCCGCTGTCGTCCTTGGCCGAGCAAGTCACGCTCGTCACCTTGAGCATCGCGAAATTGCCGACCTGCCGGCAGTGTCCCGACGAGCTCTGGGTTGCGGGCACCGGAATGCCGTCGACCTTCGGGCGGGTTTTCGAGTTGAGCAGCATGCGGTCGATCGGCAGCTCGTAGACGTTCTGAATCGACCGCCGGCCATTGATGCCGGAGAAGGCGATGATGTGGCTTTCGTCGGCGGGATCGTCGAGAGCCACCGTGAAGTGCGCCCGGCCTTTCTCGCTGTGGAAGAACGCCACGGTCTTGCAGGGGAAATCCCGGCCGTCGACCTTCAAGGTCCGGCAGCTGCCGGACATCAGGGCATAGAGGTCGATGTCAGGCTGCTCCTCCGGCAAGTTCGTGACCGGCATCGGCTGCTGCGCGACGCATGGCGTGCTCAGGCCGAGGCTGAGCGCAACGGCGACGAGGCGAGGAAAGTGAAAGGTCATCCGCGGGGTCAGCCTGAAGGGAATCATGTCTGCGCAATAGGTTAAGCGATGTGTCAGCTTTGCGGCGAAACAACGGCCGCCCGATGCCAATTGCCGGACATTGCGCCGCAGTATGCCGCTCGATTCGCCTTCGATACCGCAAAAACCTTTAGAAAGTTCCGCGTTCAGCTCCTATGGGAAGAGCATGGCCGGTTCACGGCCCAACATAAGAACGACATGGAGGAAACGGATGACAGTGTCGCGTCGCGGCATTCTTTCGGCCGCGCTCAGCGGAGCAGCGCTTGCGGTCTCGGGGCAGGCGAGGGCGCAATCCTTCGGGTTCAAGCCCAACCAGCGCTATCCCGATCCCGCGGTCGAGATCCTCGATCCCAGCTTCGCCAAGTATCGCCTCTACAGTTCGACCGTCGAACAGCTCGCCAGCGGCATGCGCTGGGCGGAAGGGCCGGCCTATTTCCCCGAGGAAGGCTATCTGCTGCTCAGCGACATTCCGAACAACCGGATCATGAAATACAGCGAGAAGGACGGCAGCTTCACCGTCTTCCGCAGCCCTGCGAACTATGCCAACGGCAACACGCGCGATCGTCAGGGCCGGCTGGTCAGCTGCGAGCATTCGGTGACGCGGCGCATCACCCGCACCGAGAAGAACGGCGTTGTCACCGTGCTCGCTGACAGCTTCGAAGGCAAGCGGCTCAACGCGCCGAACGACATCGTGGTGAAGTCCGACGACACGATCTGGTTCACCGATCCGCTGTTCGGCATCAACGGCAATTGGGAAGGCTTCAAGGCCAAGTCGGAGCAGGCCAATACCAACGTGTTCCGGATCGGCACCGACGGCAAGCTCACGGCCGTCATCACCGACCTCGTCAACCCGAACGGGCTCGCCTTCTCGCCGGACGAGAAGAAGCTCTATGTCGTGGAGTGGAAAGGCACGCCCAACCGCAGCATCTGGAGCTACGACGTCAACGCCGACGGCTCGGTCGGCAACAAGGTGAAGCTGATCGATGCCGCCGACCAGGGCTCGCTCGATGGCTTCCGCGTCGACCGCGACGGCAATCTCTGGTGCGGCTGGGGGTCGAACGGCGCGCTGGCCGCCGAGCCGGTCGACGTCGATGGCCGCAAGGTCTATCCGCTCAAGGCCAAGTCGGAGGATCTCGACGGCGTCATGGTGTTCAATCCCTTGGGCAAGCCGATCGGCTTCATCCGGCTGCCCGAGCGCTGCGCCAATTTGACGTTCGGTGGGCCGAAGAACAACCGCCTCTACATGGCGGCGTCGCATTCGCTCTACGCGCTCTATGTCGAGACGGAGGGCGCGGTGTAGGACGACGTCGACGCTGCGGCGTCATCCAGGGGGCAGCAGGTCCGGGCTGCCCTGATGGAAGCTGCAGCGTCGTCGGGACCTACTTCGTTGATTGTGCCTTCTGCTTCCACAGCACCCAGGCGCGGTCCATGATCACCATGTTGACGCCGTCGGCCTTGGCGGCCTCCTCGGCGCTGAGATAGGTCACCTCGGTGCCGAGGCCCATCGCCTGCGCCTGCAGCCGCGCATTGACGTCGGTGTAATAGGCGCGGAACACGGCCGCCTGCACCGCCGGGCCGACGGTGACGTCGCCATGGCCGCGCATCAGCACCACGGATTTGTCGCCGAGCGCTGTCGCGAGCGATTTGCCGATGGCGTTGTTGCGCACCAGCATGTCGGTCGCGCCGAATTCCTTGCCGATGTCCCACACCGGCGCGCCCTCGCCGAGGAAGGCGGCGTTGTGATAGAGCGGGCGCAACGGCGTCCGGCTGACGCTGAAGGGGATGACGCCGGGTGAATGCGTATGCACGACGGCGTTGACGTCCGGGCGGGCCCTGTAGACCTCGGCATGGATGAAGCGTTCGAGGAACACGGCGCGGTTCTTCGCATCGACCGGCTCGCCGTTCTCGTCGAACTCCATGATGTCATTGGCCGTGACCTGCGCCGGTGCGATCGAGCGCGCCATCAGGAAATGGCGCGGATTGGCAGGGCTGCGCGCGCTGACATGGCCAAAGGCGTCGACGATTCCAAGATCGGCGAGCACGCGGCTGCCGGTCGCGATATCCTCGAGCAGCTCGCGGGGGACGCCGGGGATGGCGTCCTCGGCGCGAGCGGGGGCGGCGGAGAGGAGGAGGGCGGTGACCGCGATCGCGGCGAAGCGGCTGAAGCTGGACATCTCGTGGTTTCCCTCCCCGATCCTCGTTACCTAGGTTAGCGCTTCAGCATACGCGTCATTGCGAGCGCAGCGAGGCAATCCAGAGTCGTTGTTGCAGCCCCTGGATTGCGTCGCTGCGCTCGCAATGACGGGGAGAGGTCGGAGCGACACAATGACCATGGCAGGTCGAGCGCGTTCTCCCTCAGGTCACTGGAGCCGGATTGAACAGGGTCAGATCGTTATGGATGCCCCAGCGATCGGACCATGGCTTTGTGCGGCCCGAGGCGACGTCGAGGATAAGCTTGAACAGCTCCCAGCCGGTCTCCTCGATGGTCATCTCGCCGGTGGCGATGCGGCCGGCGTCGAAGTCGATCAGATCCTTCCAGCGCCGCGCCAGCTCGCTGCGGGTGGCGACCTTGATGACGGGGGCGGCGGCCAGGCCATAGGGCGTGCCGCGGCCGGTGGTGAACACCTGCAGGGTCATGCCGGAGGCGAGCTGAAGCGTGCCGCAGATGAAGTCGGAGGCGGGCGTCGCCGCGAACAGCATGCCCTTCTGCTTGGCCTTCTCGCCCGGGGCCAATACGCCATGGATCGGGCCGGAGCCGGACTTCACGATCGAGCCCAAGGATTTCTCGACGATGTTGGCGAGGCCGCCCTTCTTGTTGCCCGGCGTCGTGTTGGCGCTGCGATCGGCGCCGCCGCGCTTGAGATAGGCGTCGTACCAGTCCATCTCGCGGATCAGCGCGCGGCCAACGTCCTCGTTGATGGCGCGTCGGGTCAGCAATTGGATCGCGTCGCGTACCTCGGTGACTTCCGAGAACATCACGGTGGCGCCGGCGCGGACCAGGAGGTCCGCGGCGAAGCCGACCGCGGGGTTCGCCGTGACACCGGAGAACGCGTCGCTGCCGCCGCATTGCAGGCCGATCACGAGATCGGACGCCGGGCAGGTCTCGCGCCTGCGCTTGTTGAGCTGGGCGAGGCGCCGGTCGGCCTGGGTCATGATGGCCTCGACGATCGCGCCGAAGCCGTCGAAGGCCTCGTCCTGCATGCGCACGATCGAGTCCTCGGTGCCTTCCGGCAGCAGCCGCTCCGGCGCGAGCTTCTCGCAGCCGAGTCCGACGACCAGGATCTCGCCGCCGAAATTCGGGTTCAGCGCGAGGTTCTGCAAGGTGCGGATCGGCACCACGGCGTCGGGCGCCGAGATCGCGACGCCACAGCCATAGGCGTGGGTCAGCGCGACGACGTCGTCGACATTCGGGTATTTCGGCAAGAGCTCGCTCTTGATCCGCTTGATCGCGAATTCCAGCGTGCCCTTCACGCATTGCACTGACGTCGAGATGCCCAGCACGTTGCGGGTGCCGACCGAGCCGTCGGCGTTGCGATAGCCCTCGAACGTGTAGCCTTCGAGCGGCGGCAGCGGCGCCGGCACGGCGGTCGAGATCTCGAGCTTGTCGAGCCCGGGAGCCTCGGGCATGTCGATGCGGGCCTCGTCGACCCATTCGCCGGCTGCGATCGGTGACTTCGCAGTGCCGATGATCTCGCCGTAGCGAATGATCGGCGCGCCCTCGGGAATGTCGACCAGCGCCGTCTTGTGGCCCTGCGGGACGAAGCTCTTCAGCGTCAGGCCGTCAGGGAATTTGGTGCCGGCGGGCAGGCCGAAATCGTTCACCACGATCGCGACATTGTCGCGCGCGTTGAGCTTGATGGTGCGCGGCTCCTGATTGGCGACGACCTGCTGGTTCATGCTGGCTCCGTTCCGCTTCAGCTTCCCTAGGGTGGCCAAGCGATGCGTGCCCACCGTCTTTCAAATCGCTCGACGATCGGGGGGCACAGCGCTTGCGCTCCTTTGCCCACCCTCCAGATCCTTAGTTGTCGTCATTGCGAGGAGCGAAGCGACGAAGCAATCCAGAATCTTTTTCCTGGCTCCTGGATTGCTTCGCTTCGCTCGCAATGACGAGTCCTAGTGGTCGTGTCTCGCCAGCTCACACCGGGAAGGTGTAGGCCGTCTTTACCGTCGTGTAGAACTCGCGCGCGTAGGAGCCCTGCTCGCGGGCGCCGTAGCTCGAGCCTTTGCGGCCGCCGAACGGGACGTGGTAGTCGACGCCGGCGGTCGGCAGATTGACCATCACCATGCCGGCCTCGCTGTTGCGTTTGAAGTGCGAGGCGTATTTCAGGCTGGTGGTGCAGACGCCCGCGGCGAGGCCGAACTCGGTGTCGTTGGAGATCGCCAGCGCCTCGTCGTAGTTCTTGGCGCGGATGACGCAGGCGACCGGCCCGAAGATCTCCTCGCGCGCGATGCGCATATTGTTGGTGGCCTCGGTGAACAGCGCCGGCTGCATGTAGAAGCCGGGCGTCTCGCGGTTCAGCAGCTCGCCGCCCCAGGCGAGTTTCGCGCCTTCGTCCTGGCCGATCTTCAGATAGCGCTGGTCCTGCTCGAGCTGGTTGGCGTCGACCACCGGGCCGATATGGGTGCCCTGCTTGACGGCGTCATCGACCACGAGGCCCTTCAGCCGCTCGGTCAGCGCAGCCACGAATGTATCGTGGATGCCCTCGGTCACGATCAGGCGCGAGGACGCCGTGCAGCGCTGGCCGGTGGAGAAATAGGCGCCGTTGGCGGCCGCCTCGACCGCGACCTTGACGTCGGCGTCGTCCAGCACGACCAGCGGATTCTTGCCGCCCATTTCGAGTTGGAACTTCTTCATCGGGTTCGAGAGCACGCAGGCCTGCGCGATCTTGCGGCCGGTGCCGACCGAGCCGGTGAAGGAGATCGCGGCGACGTCGGGATGCTCGAGCAGGGTTTGGCCGACCACCGAGCCGGAGCCGACCACGAGGTTGAACACGCCGGCAGGAAGGCCGGAGCGCGCGATGATCTCGGACAGCGCATGCGCCGAGCCCGGCACCAGCTCGGCCGGCTTGAACACCACGGTGTTGCCGTAGCAGAGGGCAGGGGCGATCTTCCAGGCGGGAATCGCGATCGGGAAATTCCAGGGCGTGATCATGCCGACGACGCCGACCGCCTCACGCGTGATCTCGACATCGAGGCCCGGACGGACCGAGGCGCCCTTCTCGCCGGTCAGGCGCAGCGCCTCGCCGGCAAAGAACGCGAAGATCTGGCCTGCGCGGGCGACCTCGCCGATGCCCTCCGGCAGGGTCTTGCCTTCCTCGCGGGCGAGCAGGCGGCCGAGCTCTTCCTTGCGCGACAGGATCTCCGCCGAGATCTTGTTCAGCGCGTCATAGCGCTCCTGCGGGGTCGAGCGCGACCAGGCGGGGAAGGCGGCCTTGGCGGCGGCGATCGCCTTCTCGGTCTGTGCGCGGTCGGCCTTGGCATATTCGCCGACGACGTCGTTGGTGTTGGACGGGTTGATGTTGCGGGTCACCCCGCTGCCGTCGACCCACTCGCCGGCAATGAAATTCTTGAGGATCGCGTTCATGTTGTTCTCCAGACTTTGCGCGATTGCTCGGACAATCTAACCGATCGCCCCCGTCATCGCACGAGACAGGGGCGCTTGTCGTCGAAGGTCCAGCCGGGGATCAGATACTGCATTGCGACGGCGTCGTCGCGGGCGCCGAGCCCGTGGCTCTTGTACAGAGCATGAGCCTTTTCGATGGCGCCGCGGTCGACCTCGATGCCGAGCCCGGGCTGCTCGGGCACGGCGATCCGGCCGCCCTTGATCTGCAGCGGCGCTTTCGTCAGGGCCTGGCCGTCCTGCCAGATCCAATGGGTGTCGATCGCGGTGACCTTGCCCGGGGCGGCGGCGGCAACATGGGTGAACATCGCCAGCGAAATGTCGAAATGGTTGTTGGAGTGTGAACCCCAGGTGAGGCCGTTGTCGCGGCAGGTCTGGGCGACGCGCACCGAGCCCTGCATCGTCCAGAAATGGGGGTCGGCCAGGGGGATGTCGACCGCACCCAGCCGCAGCGCATGGCTGAGCTGCCGCCAGTCGGTGGCGATCATGTTGGTGGCGGTCGGCAGGCCGGTGGCACGGCGGAACTCGGCCATGATCTCGCGGCCGGAGAAGCCGGCTTCGGCGCCGCATGGGTCCTCGGCGTAAGCGAGGATGCCGTGCATGTCCTTGCACAGCCGGATCGCCTCATCGAGCGACCAGGCGCCGTTCGGGTCGAGCGTGACGCGCGCCTGCGGAAAGCGCTTGGCGATCGCCGTCACCGCCTCGATCTCGGCCTCGCCCTTGAGCACGCCGCCCTTCAGCTTGAAGTCGGCGAAGCCGTAGGCGTCATGCGTGGCCTCGGCGAGCCGCACCACGGCCTCGGGCGTCATCGCCTCATGGTGGCGCAGGGTGAACCAGCCATCACGCTCGCCTTCGCCCGTCGCGTAGGGCAGGTCGGTCTTCTTGCGATCGCCGATGAAGAAGAGATAGCCGAGCGCCTCGACCGAGGTCCGCTGCTGGCCTTCGCCGAGCAGCGCCGCGACCGGCAGGCCGAGATGCTGGCCCAAGAGGTCGAGCAGCGCGGATTCGACCGCGGTGACAGCGTGGATCATCACGCGCAGATCGAATGTCTGCTTGCCGCGGCCGCCGGCGTCGCGGTCGGCGAAGGCGGTGCGCATCGACGCCAGGATCGTGTTGCAGGCGCCGATGCTCTGGCCGACGATCAGGCTCTTGGCATCCTCCAGCGTCTGCCGGATCTTCTCGCCGCCCGGCACCTCGCCGACGCCGGTGTGGCCGGCATTGTCAGTGAGGATGACGAGGTTGCGGGTGAAGAACGGCCCATGCGCGCCTGAGAGGTTGAGCAGCATGCTGTCACGCCCGGCGACCGGAATGACCTCCATGCCGATGACGACCGGCGCGCCGGAAATCCCGGTGCGGGTGGCTTCGTGACTCATCGTGCTCCTCCGTCGTCGTCTCTCGTTCTTGGCGCCGCGTCCCCTCATGGTGAGGAGGCGCGCAGCGCCGTCTCGAACCATGAGGCCCCGGCTGTGGCCTCATCCTTCGAGACGCTTGCTGCGCAAGCTCCTCAGGATGAGGGACAGGCCGTCGCCGCAGCGACGGCAGCCTCAATCTTACTCCGCCGCCTGGCTCACCGCCGCTGCCGGCAGCGCCTTCACCAGCGCGGTCAGCTCGGCCATCTCGGCTGCATCGAGGTCGGTCAGCGGCAGGCGGACCGGGCCGGAATCGCGGCCGATGACCTTCATGCCGGCCTTGATGATCGAGACCGCGTAACCCTTCTTACGGTTGCGTATCGCGATCAGCGGCAAAATGAAATCCTTCAATCCGGCATGGATGGTGGCGTGGTCGCGCTTGCGCACTGCGGCATAGAAGTTCGTCGCGAACTCCGGCACAAAGTTGAACACGGCCGACGAGTAGGTCGTCACGCCCATGTCGAGATAGGGCAGCGCGAAGGTTTCCGCCGTCGGCAGGCCGCCGATATAGGTCAGGCGGTCGCCCATCTTGCTGTAGACCCGGGTCATCAGCTCGATGTCGCCAATGCCGTCCTTGTAGCCGACCAGGTTCGGGCAGCGCTCGCACAGCCGCGCCAGAGTGTCTGGCTGCAGGATCGCATTGTCGCGATTGTAGACGATGACGCCGATCTTCACGGACTTGCAGACCGCCTCGACATGGGCGGCGAGGCCGTCCTGCTCGGCATGGGTCAGATAGGGCGGCAGCAGCAGCAGGCCGTCCGCGCCGGCCTTCTCGGCGCCGACGGCGATCTCGCGCGCGATGGCGGTGCCGTAGCCGGTGCCGGCCAGCACAGGCACGCGGCCGCGGGTCTCGTCGACGGCGACCCGCACCACCTCAGGCACTTCGGCCGGGGTCAGCGAGAAGAACTCGCCGGTGCCGCCGGCGGCGAACAGGCCGGCGACCTCGTAGCCGCACAGCCAGTCCATGTTGGCGCGATAGGTGGCCTCGTCGAACGAATAGTCGGCCTTGAACGGCGTCACGGGGAAGGAGAGCAGGCCGCTGCCGATTTTCGCAGCCATTTCCTGGGGGGTCATCTTGCTCATCGCGCGGGTCCTCAACCTTTGTTCCAGGAATAGACGCGGCGACTCCACCGGCGCGCGCATTCCTCGCGCCGTGTCGTAGGACCAAGTTCAATGCCGGTCCAAGCCAATCACGGTATTGATTGATGCTGGATGGGTATCAATCTTCCGCCTGCTGCAGCGCTGCGAGACCGCCGGCGATCGCGATCAGGGCCGGCAGCAGCGGATTGTCGTGATCGCGCCGCCAGACCAGGAACAGCTCGGCCGGAGTCGGGTTGCGCAGCTTCAGCGGCCGCAGCTTCACATCCGCGATCTTCAGGCTCGCGGCAGCTTCCGGCACGATCGCGAGCCCCAGACCGGCGCGCACCATCGCCAGGATGGAGTGGATCTGACTCAGATGCTGCACGTAGCGCGGCAGCACCTCGGCGCGCATGAATTGCGACACCAGCAGGTCGTGGAAATAGCGCGCCTCGGTCTGCGAATACATGATGAAGGGCTGGCCGTCGAAGTCGCGGATCGACACGCTCTCGGCGGCCGCGAGACGATGGCGGCGCGGCAGAGCGGCGCACAGCGGCTCGGCGACGACGCGGCGGGTGGCGAATTCCGGCCGCGCGATCGGCGGCCGCAGCAGGCCGGCGTCGATCTGGCCGGAGGCCAGCGCCTCGATCTGGTCGCCCGAGACCATCTCCTTCAGCGACAGGTCGGCCTCGGGCAGCTCGGTGCGGCAGGCGGCGACCAGATCGGGCAGGAAGCTGTAGGCCGCGGCGGCGGTGAAGCCGATCTTCAGCGAGCCGCTCTTGCCGCTGGCAATGCGCTGCGCCACCTGGGCGGCGCTCTCGGCCATCTTCAGGATGCGCCGCGCCTCGGGCAGGAAGCTGCGTCCCGCCGGCGTCAGCTTCACCGACCGGCTGGTGCGCTCGAGCAACGCGGCATCGATGATGTGCTCCAGCACCTGAATCTGCCGCGACAGCGGCGGCTGCGTCATGTTCAGCCGGACGGCGGCGCGGCCGAAATGCAGCTCCTCCGCCACGGTGACGAAGCAGCGCAGCTGGTTGAGGTCGAACATCGATGCCTCCCCGGCATGGATCGAGCAGGTCGTCCGGCCTTGGTAGCATTGATCAAGCGAGGTGGAAATGTCGATCGGGCGGGTTGGCGAAAGGCGGGCGGCGCAGGCGCGGCGAACAGGATGGTCGTGTGCGTCGCTCTGACGACGCGCAAAAAAAAACGGCGGCCGAGGCCGCCGTTCAAGTCGAGACCACGCTGATCGCGCGTGGTGCTCAGGAGGCTCGGAGTTGGACGCGCTGGATGCGGCCAACGATGAAGAGATAGGCAAACGCCGCCACCAGGGCATTGAGGCCGACGAACACCAGCGCGCCGTTGAAGGAGTTGGTGGCCGACAGGATGTAGCCGATCACGATCGGCGTGGTGATGCTGGAGAGGTTGCCGAAGGTGTTGAACAGGCCGCCGGAGACGCCGCCGGCTTCCTTCGGCGAGGTGTCGGAGACGACCGCCCAGCCGAGCGCACCGATGCCCTTGCCGAAGAAGGCGAGCGCCATCAGCCCGACCACCAGCGCCTGGCCGTCGACATAATTGCAGCCGATGATAGCCATGGACAGCAGCATGCCGCCGACGATCGGGATCTTGCGCGCCAGCGTCAGCGAGCCGGTCTTGCGCAGGATGGCGTCGGAGATGAAGCCGCCGAGCACGCCGCCGATGAAGCCGCACAGCGCCGGCAACGTGGCGACGAAGCCCGCCTGCAGGATCGACAGCCCGCGCTCCTTGACCAGATAGACCGGAAACCAGGTGAGGAAGAAATAGGTCAGCGTGTTGATGCAATACTGGCCGATATAGACGCCGAGCATCATGCGGTTGGAGAGCAACTGTCCGATATGCGACCAGGTCGGTCCGCCCGATGCGGTCTTGCCGTCTTGCGCGCCCTCCATGTCGACCAGCGCGCCGCCTTCCTTGATATAATCGAGCTCCGCCTCGTTGACGCCGGGATGCTCCTTGGGGCCGTACATGGTCTTGATCCAGACCAGGCCCATGAGGATGCCGAGCGCGCCCATCACGGTGAAGACGTGGCGCCAGCCGAATTCATGCGCGATCCAGCCCATCAGCGGCGCGAAGATCACAGTGGCGAAATACTGCCCGGAGTTGAAGAACGCCGATGCCGTGCCGCGCTCGTTGCTCGGAAACCAGGCGGCCACGATGCGCGCGTTGGCCGGGAAGCTCGGCGCCTCGGCGAGTCCGACCAGGAAGCGAAGGGCGAACAGCGCGACGATGGCCGCGCCGCCGGAGAAGAAGCCGATCCAGCCCTGCATCAGTGTGAAGATCGACCAGACGACGATGCTGCAGGCATAGACCCAGCGCGAGCCGAAGCGGTCGAGCAGCCAGCCGCCCGGCACCTGGGCAAGCACATAGGACCAGCCGAAGGCGGAGAATACATAGCCCATCGCGACAGGATCGAGATGCAGCTCCTTGGACAGCGCCGGTCCAGCGATCGACAGCGTGGCGCGGTCGGCATAGTTCACGGTCGTGACCAGGAACAGCATGGTCACGATGAGCAGCCGCACGCGCGATCGGCGCAATTCGGCCGTGGATACGATTGCGCTCATGCGCTCCACCTCTCTTGTAACGTTCCTCAAGGACTGTCCTAGAGGAGATGGAGGTCCGGGGTCCAAGCCGAAGCCTGTATCGATCGATCCAATTATTGGATTGATCGTGCCCTCAGCCGGTCACAAAGCGGACGTGCGGATAGTTGCGAGTGGCGCGCTCTTTTCACCGCGAACGTCTCATCCTCACGCGATGGCGCCCGACGCGACGCGTTCCGCCCTTTGGAAGTGCACAAACATCATCCAGCGCGCGAGCGGTCGACGCTTGTATCGACCGCTGCTGCGTGCACAATCGTTTGCGCAAGCGAACAGGAGCCCGCGCGCGTGAAGGCCGTCTATACCGAGCTGCATCGTAGCCATGATCCGCAATTCTACCTCGTGCGTGGGGTGGTCAAGCGCACCACCGAGCAGCCCGAACGGGCTGACCGCTTGCTTGCAGGATTGAAGGTCGGCAATCACGAGTTGGTTGCGCCCACCCATTTCGGCCAGGAAGCACGCGCGCGCGTTCATAGTCCGGAGTATCTCAACTTTCTGGAAGAGGCGTGGGAGGCTTGGGCCGCGCTCGGCGATGCCGGGACGGAGATGATTCCGAACATGCACCCGGTGCGCCACGCCGCCACCTATCCGACCCATATCGTCGGACGGCTCGGCTGGCACACGATCGACACCTCGGCGCCGATCGGGCCGGGCACCTGGGAAGGCGCCTGTGCCGCGACCGACGTCGCGACCACCGCCGCCCAGTTGCTGCTTGACGGCGAGGATGCGGCCTATGCGCTGTGCCGTCCGCCCGGTCACCACGCCTATCGCGACATCGCCTCCGGCTTCTGTTTCATGAACAACTCGGCGATTGCGGCGGCCCATCTGCGGCAGCGCCATGAGCGCGTCGCGATCCTCGATGTCGATGTCCATCACGGCAATGGCACGCAGGGCATCTTCTACGAGCGTCCTGACGTACTCACCATCTCGATCCACGCCGATCCGGCGCACTACTATCCGTTTGTGTGGGGCTACGCGCATGAACGTGGCGCCGGCGCCGGGCTCGGCGCCAACCTCAACATTCCCCTGGCGCTGAAGAGCGGCGACGACACCTATCTGAAGGCGTTCGAGACCGCGGCCAAGACCATCCATGCCTTCGCCCCCGGCGCGCTCGTCGTCGCACTTGGCCTCGATGCGTCCGAGCACGATCCGCTCAAGGGATTGTCGGTGACCACGCCCGGTTTCCGGCGCATCGGCGGCGCGATCGCGCGGCTCGGCCTGCCCACGGTGTTCGTGCAGGAGGGCGGCTATCTCTCCGACATTCTCGGCCAGAACCTGACCGCCGTGCTGGCCGGGTTCGAGGCGGCCCGGTGAGAATGGTGCTCTGGTAAGGCGCCCTCCCGGCGCTGCGGCAACATCAAACCTTCCGTCCGGATTTCCACGGGTCCGGAAAAGAGAGCTTTCGTTAGGTTCCCATGCGACGATCCGACGCAGATTCGTCCAGGCCGCTTCAACGGCGAATGCGGGGAACATGTCGATGCGGTTGCTCGACCATCTCAAGATCATTTGGAAGATCAGCCTCATCGTTGCCGTGCTGGGAGCAACACTTGCCGGCGTCGTCGTGTTCGGCACCAACCAATTGAGCACGACGGTTGCGGACTTCGCGGAGCTGTCCAACCAGCAAATGAGTTCCATCGCGGTGGTGCGGGCTCAGCGCCGCCTCGAAACCTATCATGCCGCGCTCTACGCTCTGCTCACGGAGACGACCGCCGAAGGCAACGAGAAGCGGTTGAAGCTCGCCGTCAAAAACCGTGACGAGATCGCATCCTTCATGGACCTGGCGTCCAAAGAAGACCCGGCGCAGACCAAGCAGATCGATGGATTCAAGGCTGACCTGACACGGGCATTTGCCGTTTGCGATCCCGTGCTGGAGGCCGGGGCCAAGGCGGTGAGCCCGGAGGAAAATGCCAAGGTGGCCGATCGCGCGCACCAGGAATGCGATCCGGCCATCGACGGTGTGCTCGGCAAACTGCAGACCTTCGTCGGTCAGATCGTGGAACTGACGCGCAAGAAGAATGAGGCCATCCGAGCCGAAGCTGACTCAAGCACCCGCGCGGTGATGCTGGTTGGGATTGTTGGACTGATCATCGGCGTCGCCATTGCATTGTTCATCGGCTTGAGATCGCTGTCGGCCCCCATCGCCCGGCTGAAGGCCGCGATGGAGCGGCTCGCCAACAACGATCTCACCGTCGAGGTGCCCGAGACCGAACGCCGCGACGAACTCGGCGACATGGCCAAGACCGTCCAGGTCTTCAAGACCAACGGCATCGAGGTGGCGCGCCTGAAGAAAGTGCAGGAGGAGACCGAGCGGCAGGCTGCGGAGCAGCGCCGGCGCGACATGCACGACCTCGCCAACAAATTCGAGCAGGCTGTCGGCGACATCGTCCACACGGTGTCGTCGGCATCGACGGAGCTCGAGGCATCTGCCAACACGCTCAACCAGACGGCGGAGCGATCGCAGCGGCTCACCAACGTGGTGGCCTCTGCCTCGGAAGAGGCCTCGACCAACGTGCATTCGGTGGCCTCGGCGGCTGAGGAGCTGTCATCCTCCGTCAATGAGATCAGCCGCCAAGTGCAGGAATCGGCACGGATGGCCAATGAAGCGGTCAGCCAGGCGCGCAAGACCAACGATCGGGTCAGCGAGCTGTCGAAGGCCGCCGCACGCATCGGCGACGTCGTCGAGCTGATCAACACCATCGCCGGGCAAACCAATCTCTTGGCGCTCAATGCCACCATCGAGGCAGCGCGCGCCGGTGAAGCCGGCCGCGGATTCGCGGTGGTGGCCACCGAGGTGAAGGCGCTTGCCGAGCAGACCGCCAAGGCCACCGGGGAGATCGGCCAGCAGATTTCCGGCATTCAGACCGCGACGCAGGAATCGGTCGGGGCGATCCGGGAGATCTCGGGCACGATCGAGCGGCTGGCGGAGATCGCCTCGACGATCGCCGCCGCGGTCGAGCAGCAGGGCGCCGCGACCCAGGAAATCTCGCGCAACGTGCAGCAGGCCTCGCAGGGCACCAGGGAGGTCTCGACGAACATCATCGACGTGCAGCGCGGTGCCTCCGAGACCGGCTCAGCCTCGTCGCAGGTGCTCTCTGCGGCCAAATCGCTGTCCACGGACAGCGAACGGCTGCGCGGTGAAATCACGCGATTCCTCGGCACGGTGCGGGCCGCCTGAGGCGCCGCCAGCGCCGGCCACCTCGTGGTGCGGTGGCGTTGCTGCAGTCAGATCATGGGTGAGCCGTGGCAGACATCATCAAATTCCCCACGGCTGCGTCGCGGGCGGTGCGCGTCGAGCGAACCGAGCCCGCGCCCGAGGCTTCGATCGAGGGGCAACTCGTACGCCTGCAGCTCACGCTCGATTCGTGGCGGCTGATCCTGCGCTGGCTCGATCAGCTCGCCCAGTCCGGCGGCGAGGGGGAGCCGGGCGAGCAGTCGCGGCGCATCCGCGAACTGATCGCCGCAGCCGAACGCGCCATCGCCGATCTCCATGATCGCCACGGCCGCGGGCCCGCACCGGGGCGCGATTAGCTGGCCAGCGCCTGCGGCGCCGGCGCTACGAGCTCCTGCTCGGCCGCGCGCACGATCGCCATGGTGCGCAGAATGCTCGCCGGATTGACGCTGATGGAGTCGATGCCGAGCCCGGCGAGGTAGCGCGCGATCTCCGGATAGTTCGCCGGCGCCTCGCCGCAGATGCCGACATGGCGGTGGTTGCGGTGCGCACCATCGATGGCCAGCTTCAACATCGCCAGCATGCCGGGATCGCGCTCGTCGAAGTCGAACGCCACGAGTTCCGAATCGCGGTCGACGCCGAGCGTGAGCTGGGTGAGGTCGTTGGAGCCGATCGAGAAGCCGTCGAAATGCTGAGCGAAGTCGTCGATCAGGATCACATTGTTGGGGATCTCGCACATCATGTAGATCTCGAGCCCGTTCTCGCCGCGGACGAGGCCATGCCCGGCCATCGCCGCGATCACCTTGCGCGCCTCCTCGACGCGGCGGCAGAACGGGATCATGAGCTTGAGATTGCGCAGGCCCATCACATCGCGCACCCGCTTCAAGGCGGCGCATTCCAGCGCGAAGCCGGCGGCATAGGCGGGATGGGCGTAGCGCGAGGCACCGCGGAAGCCGAGCATCGGGTTCTCTTCCTTCGGCTCGAAATCCGAGCCGCCGATCAGGCTGGCATATTCGTTGGTCTTGAAATCCGACAGGCGCACGATGACGGGACGCGGATAGAACGCGGCGGCAATGGTGCCGACGCCTTCCGAAAGCCGCTCGACGAAGAAGTCGGCCGGTTTCTTGTAACGCGCGGTGAGGCGTTTGATCGTCGCGCGGTCCTTCGCCGAATTCACCTTGTTCGGCGTGGCCAGCGCCATCGGGTGAATGCCGATCGACTGGTTGATGATGAACTCCATGCGCGCCAGCCCAACGCCGTCGCTCGGCAGCAGCGCGGTCTTGAAGGCGAGTTCGGGATTGCCGAGATTGACCATGATCTCGGTGCGCGGCTTCTCCAGCCGATCGATCGCGATGCGCTGCACCTCGAACGGCAGGGCGCCGTGATAGACATGTCCGGCATCGCCCTCGGCGCAGCAGACGGTGACGCTTGCCCCGGTCTTGGCGCGCGCGCTGAAATCCTCGGTGCCGACCACCGCCGGCACCCCGAGCTCGCGGGCGATGATGGCGGCATGGCAGGTGCGGCCGCCATGATCGGTGACGATCGCGGCCGCCGTCTTCATGACCGGCTCCCAGTCCGGGCTGGTCGAGGCGGCGACCAGCACCTCGCCGGGCCGGAACGCACGCAAATCCTTCGCCGTGCGGATCAGGCGGATCTTGCCGGCGGCGATCTTTTCGCCGACGGCGCGGCCGGTCGCCAGCACCTGGCCGGTCTTCTGGAGCACATGGGTTTCGATCGCCTCGGGCCGGCGCTGTGAGGCGACGGTCTCCGGCCGGGCCTGGATGATGTAGAGCGCGCCGTCGCGGCCGTCCTTGGCCCATTCGATGTCCATCGGCGTCGGCCGCCCGGCCTTCTGCGAGTAGTGCTGTTCGACCGTGATCGTGGCCTGCGCCAGTTCCAGCACGTCGGCATCATCGATGCAGAATTTCGCCCTGTCGGCCGGCGGCATGGCCTCGGTGCGCGTGGTCGCGCCGCGCGCGCCGGTCTTGGCGTAGACCATCCGCTTGTCCTTGGCGCCGAGCCGGCGCGACAGCACGCTGCGGAAGCCGGCGGCGAAGGTCGGCTTGTGCACGTAGAACTCGTCCGGATCGACCGTGCCCTGCACGATGGTCTCGCCGAGGCCATAGACGCCGGTGATGAAGGCGACGTCGCGAAAGCCGCTCTCGGTGTCGAGCGAGAACATCACCCCACTGGCGGCAAGATCGGATCGCACCATCTTCATGACGGCGACCGACAGGGCGACCTTGTCGTGCGCAAAGCCGTTGTCGATGCGGTAGGAAATGGCGCGGTCGGTGTAGAGCGAGGCGAAACAGCGGCGGCAGGCCTCGAACAGATCCTTGGGCCCGCGGACGTTGAGGAAGCTTTCGTGCTGCCCGGCGAAGCTTGCATTGGGCAGGTCCTCGGCGGTGGCGGAACTGCGCACCGCCACGGCAACGCCGCGGCCATATTCCTGCTCCAGCTGCCGGTACGCCTGCGTGACCTCGCGGCGCAACTCGTCGCGATCGGTCGCGGCGAACACGATCGCCCGCGCCTTTGCCGCCCGCTTGGCGAGATCGGCGATGCGCCGTTTGTCGAGGCCAGCAAGCAGCTTGCGCAGCTCGTCATCGGCACCACCCGCGCGGAGGGCGTCACGGTAACTGGCAGCGGTCAGCGCGAAGCCGTTGGGCACGCGCACGCCGTGCGGCGCCAAGGCCGAATAGAGTTCGCCGAGCGAGGCGGTCTTGCCGCCGACCTCGGGCACGTCCTCGATGCGAAGGTCCTTGAACCAACGGATGTACCCGGGTGCCGTCATCGGTGATCTCCCGCGTCGCAGCGTAGGCAGCAAGTTTGTCGCGTTGCACGGCGGATGACTTGCGGAAGATCAAGCGGAACGACGTCGGCGCTCCTTAGATCACGTTGTGCTAGAAGTTCCAGAGCTGAAGCGGAGGACGCCCGACCCACGATGATGTCCGACGACGAGAATGAGGACGGCAATCGCGAATGGTCGCGATTCTGGCTGACGGCACGGCAATTCTGGCTGGGATCGGCGGCCTGGCGGGTCTGGCTGCTCTGCGCCGCCCTGATCGTCCTCGTGGTGCTGCAGCTCTACGTCCAGTTCCGCTTCAACTACTGGAACCGGGATTTCTTCGACGCGCTGGAACGCCGCGATCCGACGCGGCTGCGGCAACAGGCCGTTCTGCTCATCCCACTTTGTCTTTCGAGCGTTGTGCTGGCAATTGTCTCGGTGTGGGGTCGTATGGCGATGCAGCGCAACTGGCGGCAATGGCTGAGCGCCAAGGTGATCGATTATTGGGTCGAGAACGACCGCTATGCGCGGCTCGCGACGGTGCGGGGCGATCAGAAGATTCCCGAGTACCGCATCGCCGAGGACATCCGCATCGCGACCGATGCGCCGGTCGACTTCGCGGTCAGCATGATCTCCTCGCTGCTGACGGCGGTGGTGTTCGTGCAGGTGCTGTGGCAAGTCGGCGGGTCGATCGGTTTTGCCGCGGCCGGGCTGCAGTTGTGGATTCCTGGCTACCTAGTGGTCAGCGTCATCGTCTATTCCGTGCTGGTCACCGGGGCCATGCTGTGGGTCGGCTCGCCGCTCACCCGCGTCATCCAGACCAAGAACCAAGCCGAGTCGGAGCTGATCACCGCGGCGCACCACCTGCGCGACGTCGGCGAAGGCATCACGCCCAAGCACGAGGAGCGCGGCGTCATCGCGGGCATCTGGATGGCGCTCGACCGTACGATCCAGCAATGGAAGCGGCTGTGCTGGCAATTGATGCGCAACACCCTGGTGTCTCATCTCAATACGCTGATCGCGCCGATCATCGGCCTCGTGCTGTGCGCGCCGAAGTTCCTCGCGGATCAGATGACGCTGGGCGAGCTGACCCAGGCGGCTGCTGCATTCACGCTGGTGCAGGGCTCGTTCAACTGGATGGTGGACAATTTCAGCCGCGTCGCCGAGTGGACGTCGTCGCTGGAGCGCGTCGGCGGATTGCTGCTGTCGCTTGATCGGCTCAACGGCGACGGGGAGTTGAAAGTTACGCCGTCTCCAGCCGCACGTCAGCCAGCAGACGGTTGACATCGGACGGATCGCATAGCGCGGTGCCGGTACGCAGCAACGCTGCCGCGCCGGCCGCAACCGCGAAGCGGAACGCGTCCTCCAGTGGTGCACCTGCCGCGAGCTTCGCCACCAGCGCGCCGAGAAAGCTGTCACCGGCGCCGACGGCGTTGACCGGCACCATGGTCAGCGGCTGGGCGCGCAGCACGCGCTCTGATGTCACCAAGAGCGCGCCGAGATGGCCCATGGTGAGCGCGACCGTGCCGGCCTTGCCGCTTGCGACCAGCGCCCGCGCCGCTCGTTCCCATGCCGCCGCATCGGGCAGTTCGCCGCCGGCGAGCTCCTGCATCTCGCGCAGCGACGGCTTGATCAGGTCGACGCCGCCGGCGACGGCCGCGGCCAGGGCCGGGCCCGATGTGTCGAGGATGAACTGCGCGCCGCGGGCGCGGACGAGCGCGGCAATGCGGGCGTAGTAATCGGTCGGGACCCCGCGCGGCAGGCTGCCGCTGCCGACCACGAAGCGGGGGAATGGATCGATGCGGGCGAGCAGCGCGAGACCAGCCTGCCACTCGCTTTCAGACAGCGTCGGTCCGGGAAGGATGAAGCGGTAGGGCTGGGCCGTGGCGCGCTCCTGCACGAAAAAGTCCTCGCGCGTGTGCTCGGCTGTTGTCCAGGTGAGGCTGGTGACGCCTTCGCTCTCCACGAGCTGCTTCAACAGCTGCCCGGTCGGCCCGCCCACGGGATAGAGCGCGGTCACATCGCCGCCGAGGCGGGTGATCACGCGCGCGACATTGATGCCGCCGCCGCCGGGATCACGCTGCTGCGTGGTGCCGCGCAGCTTCGCTACCGGCATGATCCTCTCGACGGTCGTCGAGACGTCGACAGCCGGGTTCGGCGTGATCGTGACGATGTCACTCATTCTCTGTCAGTGTGTGGGAGCGCCGCCGCTCGCGGGAATGACGGATTCATAGAACGATTTGAGACCAAGGAAGCTGATATCCGGCTTGGTGACGAGGTGCACCGGGATCGGACGCAGATAGCTGTCATAGCGTCCCTTGCTCTCGAACTGCCGGCGGAAATCGGACCTGGCGAAATAGTCGGGAAAGCGCGGCGGGATGCCGCCGGCGATATAGACGCCGCCGCGGGCGCAGAACGTCAAGGTCAGATTGCCGGCGACGGCGCCGAGCCACGCGCAGAACATGTCGAGCGTCGCGCGGCTGGTCGTGCAACTGCCGTCGAGCGCGGCGCTGGTGATCGCGGCCGCATCGCGCGGCGGCACTGTGACGCCATCGACGGCGGCAACGGCCCGGTAGACGTTCTCGAGCCCCATGCCCGAGAGCGCCCGCTCGATCGAGACATGGCCGAAGCGCTCGCGCATCTTGGCCAGCACCGCGGCCTCGCGCGCGGTCGTCGCCGGCAGCGTGGCGTGGCCAGCTTCGGTCACGGCCACCATGGGACGGCCGTCGCCCGGGAGATAGCAGGCGGCGCCGAATCCTGTGCCCGGGCCGATCACCAGCATCGGCGCGCCAGCAACGGCTGCGTCGCCGCCGAGCGGAAACAGATCGTCCGGATGCAGCGCCGGCAGCGACCAGCCGACGGCCTCGAAATCGTTGAGGAGCCTTGCCGAGCGCAGATTGAAGCGCGCCTTGAGCTCGGCCCCGTCGATCACCCAGGTCGAATTGGTCAGCATGCCGCGGTTGCGCTCGATCGGACCGGCAATGTCGAGCACGGCCGCGCCGGGTGCCCCGCCGGCCGCATGCCGGGCCAGGAACTCGGTGATGGCATCATCGATGGTCGGATAGTCTGCGACCTTCAGGTGTTCGACATGGTCGATCGTGCCTCCGTCAAGCAGCGCAAAGCGCGCATTGGTGCCGCCGATGTCCCCCAGAAGCACGCGATCGCTCATTCCTCACTCTTCCGCCCGGTTGTGCGGCCCGGCCGGATCGTCGGGCGACCGCCTTGCCGCAATCATCTCCGCATACCATCGCGCCGATGCCTTGGGAATGCGGCGCTGCGTGGCGTGGTCGACATAGACAATGCCGAAACGCTGCGAATAGCCTGCCCCCCATTCAAAATTATCCATCAGCGACCAGACGAAATAGCCGCGCACATCCGCGCCCGCGGCGATGGCCTGTTCCATGGCCGTGATATAGGCCTTGAGGTAGCGGATCCGGTCGTCATCCTGGATATCGCCCGCGGGATCGATCACGTCGGCGGCGGCCGTGCCGTTCTCCATCACATAGATCGGGATCCGGAACCGCTGGTCGATATCGACCAGCGTTTCGCGGAACGCATCCGGCACCACGGGCCAGCCGATCGCACTGCGCGGCACGGCCTGCGGCGGCGGACCGAAACTGGCGCCGATCAGGTTGGTGTCGGCCTTGACGTAATGCGGCGAATAGTGATTCAGCCCGAACCAGTCGACGGGGCGGCCGATCTGCGCCATGTCGTCGGGCCTGACATAGGGCGTGACGGCGTCGCGCAGTGCCGGCGGATAGCAGGCGAACGCCTGCGGAAACGGGAAGGCGTCGTTCCAATAGGCCGCGAGCCGCAGCGCGGCAGCCGCGTCCTCGGGACTGCTGGTGCAGGGATAGCAGGGCTGGCGATTATGGATGGCGCCGATCGAGGCGCCGACGACGTCGCGGCGCAGCACGTCGACGGCGCGGCCATGGCTGAGATTGACGTGATGAATGGCCTGGTGCAGCGCTGCCTTGTCTGCGACGCCCGGCGCATGCCAGCCCAGCCCGTAGCCGAACAGCGTGAACACGCCAGGCTCGTTGAAGGTCGCGAAGCGCTTGACCCGGTCACCATAGCGCCGCGCCACCAGTGCGGTGTAGTCGGCGAACCAGCCGGCGATATCGCGGTTCTGCCAGCCGCCGAGCTCGCCCAGGGCCTGCGGCAGGTCCCAATGATAGAGGCAGAGCCAGGGCTCGATTCCTGCGGCCAGCAGGGCATCGATCAGGCGGTCGTAGAAGGCAAGTCCGGCTTCGTTGGCCGCGCCGCGTCCCTGCGGCAGCACCCGCGGCCAGGCGATCGAGAAGCGATAGGCATCGAGGCCGAGATCGCGCATCAGCGTCACATCGTCGGCATAGCGATGATAGTGGTCGCACGCGATGTCAGCGGTATCATTGTGGCTGACGCGGCCGGGCGCCCGCAGATAGACATCCCAGATGCTGTCGGCCCGACCGTCGCGATGCGCCGCGCCTTCGATCTGGAAGGCCGAGGTGGATGCGCCCCAGACGAAGCGTGGACGGGTGGTCATAAGAGATGGGCCTGCACTGGAACGAACGGCCGCATGATGCAGATCGCAGACGTCGAACCGTTGACCGGGATCAATCCGGCGAGGCTCGCCGGGGCTGGTGCGATCCGGTCCTGCGTCTGACACGGGCAATCATGCAGGCACCGGGGCTTGCATCGGGGCCTAAAGCTGTGGAACGTGCGGCCGCCGAAAATTGGAGCCCCGGCGCGGATGAGCGTCTTTCTGCTGCGGCGATGCCTGACCTTGCTTGCGACCCTGGTCGGCGCGTCGCTGATCATTTTCCTCGTGCTCGACGCGTTGCCGGGGAACGCCGCCCAGATGCTGATGGGCGCGGATGCCTCGCCGGACGCTGTCAGGGCCCTGACCGTCAAGCTCGGGCTGGATCAGCCGCTGGCGCTCCGCTATCTGCATTGGCTCCGCGGGCTCGTGGTCGGTGATCTCGGCAACAGCTATGCCTATGGCACGCCGGTGGCCGAACTGATCCGCGAGCGGCTGGCGATGACCATTCCGCTCGCGATCCTCGCGATGCTGCTGACGACGGTGCTGGCGCTTGCGGCCGGAATCTATACGGCGGCCCATCATAACCGGCTGGGCGATGTCGGCGTGATGTCGCTGACCCAGATCGGCATCGCGCTGCCCAACTTCTGGTTTGCGATCCTGCTGATCCTGTTGTTCGCGGTGAAGCTGCAATGGCTGTCGGCCGGCGGCTTCCCCGGCTGGGAGGACGGCATCTGGCCCGGATTGCGATCGCTGCTGCTGCCGGCGGTGGCGCTCGCGGTGGTGCAGGCGGCGATCCTGGCGCGGGTGACGCGCTCGGCGGTGCTCGACGTGCTGCGCGAGGATTTCGTCCGCACGGCGCGGGCCAAAGGGCTGACGAAGCGCGAGGTGCTGTGGCAGCACGTGCTGCGCAACGCGATGATCCCGGTGCTCACCGTGATGGGCCTGCAATTCGCCAATCTCCTGGCCGGCACCATCGTGATCGAGAACGTGTTCTATCTGCCGGGCCTCGGGCGGCTGATCTTCCAGTCGATCGCCAACCGCGACCTGATCGTCGTGCGCAACTGCGTCATGCTGCTCGCGGGCATGGTCATCATCGTCAACTTCGTGGTCGACGTCCTCTATGCGGTGATCGATCCGCGCATCAAGGTCCACGAGCTGTGAGTTCGTCGGTTACAGTTCAAGCCGCTGCAAGTGCCGCGCCGTTGCCCAATGGCTTCTGGCGCCGGGCCTTGCGGCATCGCAGCTTCATGGTCGGCGCGCTGCTGTGCCTCCTGGTGCTCGGCGCTGCGCTGCTGTCGCTGGTCTGGACGCCGTGGTCGGCCTATGAGATCGACGTCGCTGCGAAGCTGCGGCCGCCATCGGCGGCGCATTGGCTCGGCACCGATGTGCTCGGCCGCGACATCGTCTCGCTGCTGCTGGTCGGCGCGCGCGCGACCATCCTCGTCGGCATCATCGCAGTCGGCATCGGCCTCACTTGCGGCGTCTGCCTCGGGCTGATCGCCGCCGCGCAGCGCGGCTGGACGGAAGAGCTGATCATGCGCTTCAGCGACTTCACCTTCGCTTTTCCGGCGGTGCTGTCGGCGATCATGCTCGCCGCGGTCATCGGTCCGGGCATGGTGACGTCGATCACCGCGATCGGCATCTTCCAGATCCCGGTGTTCGTCCGCGTCACCCGCGGCTCGGCCGGCGCGATCTGGGCCCGTGAGTTCATTCTCGCCGCGCGCGCCGCCGGCAAGGGCCGCGTCCGCATCACCATCGAGCACGTGCTGCCGAACATTCTGTCGATCCTGATCGTGCAGGCGACGATCCAGTTCGCACTGGCGATCCTGGCCGAGGCGGCGCTGTCCTATCTCGGCTTGGGCACGCAGCCGCCGCAGCCGTCCTGGGGGCGCATGCTGAACGACGCGCAGACCCTGCTGTTCCAGTCGCCGAGCCTTGCCGTCTATCCGGGCGCCGCGATCGCGCTGGCCGTGCTCGGCCTCAATCTGCTCGGCGACGGTCTGCGCGACCTGCTCGACCCGCGGCTGGCGAGGCAGCGATGACCGCCGGAGATCAGGCCCTGCTCGACGTCTCGAATCTCGGCATCCGGCTCGACACCAGCCGGGGTCCCGCGCAGGCGGTGCGCGAGGTGTCGTTCGCGCTTCGGCGTGGCGAGACGCTCGGCATCGTCGGCGAATCCGGCTGCGGCAAGTCGATCACGGCGCTCGCATTACTCGGGCTGCTGCCCGACAGCGCGGTTGTGAGTGGCAGCATCAGGCTCGACGGCCGTGAGCTGGTCGGCCTTGCGGATGCTGATTATTGCACGCTGCGCGGCAACCGCATCAGCATGATCTTCCAGGAGCCGATGACCGCGCTCAACCCGATGCACACGATCGGCCATCAGGTGGCCGAGCCGTTGCTGCGCCACACCGGCTGCTCGGCCGCTGAGGCCAAGCGCCAGGCGATCGCGCTGCTCGACCGCGTCGGTCTGCCGGATCCCGCCCGGCGTTACGACGCCTATCCGCATCAATTTTCCGGCGGCCAGCGCCAGCGCATCACCATTGCCATGGCGCTCGCCTGCAAGCCGGATGTGCTGATCGCCGACGAGCCGACCACCGCGCTCGACGTCACCATCCAGCGCCAGATCCTCGATCTGATCGCCGATCTCGTGGCCGAGCAGGGCATGGCGATGATCCTGATCTCGCATGATCTCGGTGTCATCGCTGAGAATGTGCAGCGCATGATCGTGATGTATGGCGGCACGGTGGTCGAGAACGGCACCACGGATGCGGTGTTCTCGCGCATGGGCCATCCTTACACGCAGGGCCTGTTCCAGGCGCGGCCGCGGCTCGGCGCCCGCAAGGGCACGCGGCTTGCCACCATCGCAGGCACGGTGCCGGAGCTCGCCGATCTGCCGGCCGGCTGTGCATTTGCCGATCGCTGCAATCTGGTCATCGACGCCTGTCGCACGGCGCTGCCGCCGGTGGCCGAGATCGGTGCTGGTCATGCGGTTCGCTGTATCCGGACCGATGTCGCGTTGACGCGCGATCCGGTGGGAGTGATCGCGTGAGCGAGGTCGTCGATCGCCGGGCCGAGACCGCGCTGCTCGAGATCAAGGATCTCGTGCAGCGCTATACGCTGCCGCGCGAGAGCCTGCTGCGGCCGCCAGGACAGGTGCGGGCACTGAATGGCGTCTCGCTCAAGCTGATGCCCGGCAAGAGCCTCGGCATCGTCGGCGAGTCCGGCTCCGGCAAATCGACTCTGGCGCGGCTGATCATGGCGCTGGAACGGCCGTCCTCGGGAGCGGTGCTGATGGCGGGGCGTGATCTCGAACGGCTGTCTGCGGATGAGCTGCGCCGCGCGCGGCGCGAGTTCCAGATGGTGTTCCAGGATCCCTATGGATCGCTCGATCCGCGCCAGACCATCGCGCGCATCGTCGCCGAGCCGCTGACGGCTCTGGAGAGCCCCGATCGCGCGTCTTTGCGCATGCGCGTCGCCAACGTGCTGCGGCAGGTCGGATTACGCGATGCCGACATGGACAAATATCCGCATGAATTCTCCGGCGGCCAGCGGCAGCGGATCGCGATTGCGCGCGCCCTGATCACGCAGCCGAAGCTGATCGTCGCCGACGAGCCGGTCTCGGCGCTCGACGTCTCGGTGCAGGCGCAGGTGCTGAACCTGATGCAGGACCTGCAGGAGCAGTTCGGCCTCAGCTACGTCCTGATCAGCCACGATCTCGCGGTCGTCGACTATCTCTGCGACGAGGTCGCCGTGATGTATCTCGGCCGCATTGTCGAGCAGGGCCGGCCCGAGGACCTGTTCGGGCAATGCGCGCATCCTTATACGCGGGCGTTGCTGGATGCGGTGCCGCGGGCGCAGGCCGGCGCAGTCCGGCGACGGCGCGAGAACGTCGCGATCGCCTCGCAATCCGTGGGCGCCTCGGGATGCGCCTACGCGCCGCGCTGCCCGCTCGCCGATTCTCATTGTCGCGAGACTGCTCCCGCCTTGCGGCCGCTCACGTCGCAACATGTGGCTGCCTGCCACAAGGCGGAAAGCGTCATGGCGCTGCCGGCGCTCGTCGCCGCAGAACAACCGCCTCTTGTCTCCAAGCCTTTTTGACGCGTAATTTGGTTCCGTCCGGGAGAAACACACAATGTTCAAGAGATTATCGATCATCGCACTGGCCGCGCTCGTCGCGGCCATCGGGCCGGCCTCGGCGCAGAGCAAAAAAGACAGCGTCGTCGTCGGCATGACCTTGGAGCCGCCGGGCCTCGACCCGACCAGCGCGGCCGCCGCGGCCATCGCCGAGGTCACGCTCTACAATGTCTATGAGACGCTGACCAAGATCAACGAGGACGGCTCGGTGTCGCCGCTGCTGGCGCAGAGCTGGCAGGCCTCGTCCGATCTGAAGAGCTACACCTTCAAGCTGGCCAAGGGCGTCAAATTCCAGAACGGCGAGGCGTTCGATTCCTCGACGGTGAAGTTCGCGTTCGAGCGCGCTGGCGCCGCCAACAGCACCAACAAAGACAAGGCGCTGTTCCAAGCGATGGAACAGGTGACAGCTCCCGATGCCGAGACGATCGAGATCAAGCTGAAATATTCCGAGCCGAACCTGCCGTTCCTGCTCGGACAGGCGACCGCATCAATCGTCGAGCCGAAGAGCGCGCCGACCAATGCGACGCAGCCGGTTGGCACCGGGCCGTATACGCTCGGCGCCTGGGCCAAGGGCTCGTCGCTGACCTTGAACAAATGGCCCGATTATCGCAACGCGGCCGCGGTCAAGCTGTCCAAGGTGACGATCCGCTTCATCTCCGATCCGGCGGCGCAGGTCGCGGCGCTGCTGTCGGGCGATGTCGACGCCTTCCCGCGCGGCACCTCGGCGCGCACCTTGCCGCAGTTCAAATCCGACCCGCGCTTTACGGTACTGATCGGTGGCTCCAAGGCGAAGACCATCGTCACCATCAACAACAAGAAGAAGCCGCTCGACGACGTTCGCGTCCGCCGCGCCATCCTGGCCGCGATCGACCGCAAGGCGATGATCGAGGGCGCCGTCGATGGGCTGGGCACGCCGATCGGCAGCTTCTACGTGCCGGGCTCGCTCGGCTATGTCGATACCACCGACATCAATCCCTACGATCCGGAGAAGGCCAAGAAGCTGCTTGCCGAGGCCGGCGTGACCACGCCGCTGCAGCTCTCGCTGCGGCTGCCGCCGCCGGCCTATGCGCGGCAGGGCGGCGAGGTGCTCGCGGCGCAATTGGCCAAGGTCGGCATCATCGCCAAGATCGAGAATCTCGAATGGGCGGCGTGGCTGTCGCAGGTCTTCAACGGCCCGCACGATTTCGACCTGACGATTGTCTCGCATGTCGAGCCGTTCGATCTGGTGAAGTTCACCGAGAAGAACTACTATTTCGGCTATCAGTCCGAGGCGTTCGACAAGCTGTATCAGCAGATCGTCGATACGCCGAACGATGCGGAGCGCGCCAAGCTGCTCGGCGACGCCCAGCGCATGCTGGCGACCGACGCTGCCGCCGGTTTCCTGTTCCAGCCGCAATGGATCACGATCATCAACAAGAAGCTGAAGGGCGTCTGGAAGGACGTGCCGCAGTTCGAGAATGATTTCTCGAGCTGGTCCTGGGAGTGATCGGGCCTCACAGTCAATTGGCGCCGCAGCCGCGCTGCCCAATACAGTGCTTTTTCCCTTGTGGACCCACAAGGGGAAGGCAATTGCATATGACCAATCTGAGTTTTTCGCGAAAACCATTTCCACATCGTCATGCCCGGGCTCTGTCCCGGGCATCCACGTCGTCCTCAGCATGCCGGACGACGTGGATGGCCGGGACAAGCCCGGCCATGACGACGTGGAGACAGACCAGCGCAACATTTCGATCTCAAATGCGATAGCCCTGCTCACAAGGGGAGGAGGCACAGCAACGAGCACCGGCACATCAAGAACTGCCGTCTGGCATATGCATCGACGTGATGCATGCCGTCCCTGAAATCATCAGGTCAGTGCGGCCACTCGATCGGCGTGAAGCGCAGCTCCCGCCGCCGCATCTCGGCCTGCAGCTCCTGGGCATATTGCTTGGCCCTGTCCCCGATCAGGCGATAGGGGCCCCCGATCCGGCTATCGGCGGCTACCTGCTTCCGGACACTCTCGTAATAGGCCAACAAGCTTTCGTCCGTTGAATTCACAAATCGCATCGCTAAACGCCCTTGCAACAATCCCCCTCGCGGCCAGTGTGCATGTGTTGCCAGCCCTGGCAGCGACATAGGTTAAAGTTCCGACGCAACAAAAAGTTCCGTTCTCCTGTTCCAAAGAGCCGTATCGGCGCTGTGGTCGCCCTCGCGCCGCAAGAGCCTTTCGTCACCGGCCCGCTTAAGCCTTCAGCGAAGGCGAGGTCGGGGCATGGGGGCGGGCATTCTGGTCATCGTGCGGATCTGCAGCAGACCACGGTGGCATTCGGCCATGCTGCGGTTGCTGCATGCCACGCGCATCACTCATGCCGATGTGCCATGCGGACCCGACCGGCTGAGCACGTCGTGCGAACGTGATTGCAACCTATGGGCGCGTTAGCCTATGGTGGTGCCATCTGCGTTGACGTGTCGGACGGTCGAGCATGGACAGGAAATCTGCATGTCTGGCCGCGGCCATGAGCTGTCGCGAGGAAGCGGAGCGCGATCCGGCACGTCGTGATCTCTGGCTGCTGCAGGCGTCCAAATGGACGGCGCTGGCCGGCGAGCAGGCGGGGCACGCTCTGATCGTTTGCGAGCCCGTGGCCTCCGCAGCTCAGGACGTCCGTCGCTGAGCCTGGATCATTGCAAGGTCGGGTCGAGCCGGTCGCGCAGCCAGTCGCCGATCATCGAGACCGCGAGCGTGGTGATGACGATCGTGACTGCCGGGGCCAGCATGACCCATGGCGCGCGCGTGAGGTATTCGCGGCCATAGCCGACCATATTGCCGAGGCTGGTCATCGGCGGCTGCACGCCGAGGCCAAGGAAGGACAGGCCGGATTCCAGCAGGATGACCTCCGGGAACACCAGCGTCATCGAGACGATCAGTGTCGAGGCGATGTTCGGCAGGATGTGCCTGAGATAGACGCGCTGCGGCGTCGCGCCGAGCTGACGCACGGCGGCGGCGTAGCCCTGCGCATTGGCTGAGATCGCCAGCCCGCGCGCGATGCGCGCGTAACGCTCCCAGCCGAACAGGCCCATTAGCCCGATCAACAGCGGCAGCGAATTGCCGAAGAAGGCGAGCACCGCGAGCGCCAGGATCAGGAACGGCATGCTGGCCTGGAAGTCGGCGAGCATCAGCACGAATTGCTCGACCAGGCCGCGGAAATGCGCGGCGAGGAAGCCGAGCGTGGTGCCGACGATGGCCGAGATCGCGGTCGCGCCGAACGCGATCAGCAATGAGATCCGGATCGAGACGATCAGGCGCGACAGCACGTCGCGGCCGAGCTCGTCGGTGCCGAGCCAATGCGCCGGGTTGCCCGGCAAAGCAAGACGGTTGCGCAGATCGAACTTGGTGAAGCCATAGGGCGCGATCTGATCGGCGAAGATGGCCACGATGAGCATCGCTGCGATCCAGCCGATGGCCATGATGACCGAGACGGGAATATTGGGCCAGCGCAGCCGCCTTGCGGTGGGGGCCTTCATCGCAACATCGGTCATGCCGCAGCTTCCTTGCTGCGCAGCCGTGGATCGAGCAGGCCGTACAGGAAATCGACGATCAGGTTCGAGGTGACCATCGTCATCGCCACCAGCAGCAGGATGCATTGCACGACGGCGAGGTCGCGATTGGCGACCGCGACGACCAACAGCCGGCCTACGCCGGGCCACGAGAACACGCTTTCGACCACGACGGCACCGGCGATCAGGCTGCCGACCATGAAGCCGAGAATGGTCACGGTGGGAATCGCGGCATTCGGCAGCGCATGGTCCGTGATCACGCGCCGCCATGGCACGCCCTTGGCCGATGCCGTGCGAATATAGGGCTGGCCGAGGATCTCCAGCATGGCGCTGCGCGTGAAGCGCGCCAGCACGGCGGCGCCGCCGAAGCCGAGCGTCACGATCGGCAGGATGGCGTGACGCCACGAGTCCTGTCCGCCCGACGGCAGCCAGCCGAGTTGCACGGCGAAGATCAAGACCAGCAGCAGCGCCAGCACAAAGCTCGGCACCGTGAAGCCGGCCACGGCCGTGATCATCACCGCGCGGTCGATGGCAGATCCCCGATGCAGCGCGGCATAGATTCCCGCGGGAATGCCGAGCAGCACCTTCACCAGGAAGGCCGGAATGGTCAGCGCGAGCGTCGCAGGAATGCGCTCGATGACCAATTGGATCGCCGGTCGGCCGTCGCGCATCGAGCGCCCGAGCTCACCCTGGCCGATCGCCTTGAAGTAGTCGAGATACTGCACCCAGATCGGATGATCGAGGCCCCAGGCCTTGCGGAACGCCTCGATCACCTCGGGCGGCGCTTCAGGTCCCATGATCATCAGCGCGGGATCGCCGGAGAGCCTGAGCACGATGAAGGCGAAGGTGACGACCAGCGCGATCGTCAGCAGCGCGCGCGCAAAGCGGATCGCGAAGAAGCGGAGCATCACGCGGCGTCCTGGGCTTGCGACGACGCACCCGCCACGAGATGGCACGCCACCTGTCGCTGCGGATCCAGCGCGGTGAGCTGCGGCACCTCGACGGCGCAGCGCGCCGTCGCGTGGCGGCAGCGCGGATGGAAGGCGCAGCCGGACGGCCGCGCGGCCGGATTGGGCGGATCGCCTGTCAGCACGATGCGGTTCGAGCTGCGCCGGCCGGGCGCCGGCGAGGCTGACACCAGCGCCTGCGTATAAGGATGCTGCGGCCGCGCGAACAGATCATCGGCATCGCCGAACTCGACGATGCGGCCGAGATACATCACGGCGACCTTGCTGCTGATCTGCCGGATGACGCGCAGGTCATGGCTGATGAACAACATGGTCAGTCCGAGCCGCGCCTGCAGATCGATCAGCAGGTTGACCACCTGCGCCTGGATCGAGACGTCGAGCGCGCTCACCGGCTCGTCGCAGACGAGGAAGTCGGGTTTCGTCGCCAGCGCGCGCGCCAGCACGATGCGCTGGCGCTGGCCGCCGGAGAGGGCGCCGGGATAGCGCGCGCCATGGCTGTCGTTGAGATCGACGGATCGCAACAGCTCGTGCACGCGCGCGTCGCGCTCGGCCTTGGTGCCGATGTTGTGGATGTCGAGCGGCTCGCGGATCTGCGCGGCGGCGGCAAGCCTTCGATCGAGCGCGCCGAGCGGGTCCTGGAAGATCATCTGCATGCGCGCGCGTTGCGCGCGCCAGGCGGCTGTGCCCGGTGCAGCGATCGGCGCACCATCGAAGTGCACGCTGCCTTGGTCAGGTGGCTCGAGTCCGAGCACCATGCGTCCAGTGGTGGATTTGCCGGAGCCGGATTCGCCGACGATGCCGAGCGTCTCGCCTTTTTGAATCGAGAAGCTCAAATTGTCGACGGCACGGACGGAGATGGGCCGCCCGAACAGGCCGGACCGCATCCGATAGGTGCGCGAGATCGCCTGGACCTCGACCAGCGGCGTTGTCATTCGGCGGCGAGCTCCACCGGCAGCCGTTGCGGCCGCAGGCAGGCCACCGCGCGGTCCTGCTCGGAGGGCGCCAGCGGCGGCACGCCGGCGTGGCAGTCATCGCCGGCATGATGGCAGCGCGGCGCGAAGGCGCAGCCGCTCGGCAGCGTGCGCGGATCGGGCACGGTGCCGGGAATCGCCTGCAGCCGTCGCCGCGCGCCATCCAGCGGCGGCAGCGCGCGGATCAGGCCTTGCGCGTAAGGGTGCCAGGGATCGTCGAACAGCCGCGTGGCGGGTGCGCGCTCGACGATGCGGCCGGCATACATCACGCAGACCCGGTCGCAATTCTCGGCGACAACGCCGAGGTCATGACTGATCAGCACCATCGCCATGTTGAACTCGCGGCGCACGGCGGACAGCAGATCCAGGATCTGCGCCTGGATGGTGGCGTCGAGCGCGGTGGTCGGCTCGTCGGCGATCAAGAGGTCCGGCTGACCGGCCAGCGCCATCGCGATCATGATCCGCTGCACCTGGCCGCCGGAGAATTCGTGCGGATAGGCCGATAGCCGCCGCGCCGCGTCGGGAATGCCGACGAGATCGAGCAGCCGCAGCGCCTCAATGCGCGCGGCTTCGCCGTGGAGGGCGCGATGCAAAGCGAGGCTCTCACACAATTGACGGCGGATGGTGAGCACCGGATTGAGCGCGCTGGCGGGATCCTGGAAGATCATCGCGATGCGCCGGCCACGCACCTGGTCGAGCACCGCGCCGGGCGCGCCGAGCAGCTCGCGGCCGTCGAGCTGCACCGAGCCCGCCACCTTCGCCTTCGCCGGCAGCAGGCCGAGCGCCGCGAGCCAGGTCACCGACTTGCCGGATCCGGACTCGCCGACGAGGCCGACCGCCTCGCCCTTGCCGATGTCGAGATCGATGCCATGCAGCACAGGCGTGCCGTCGAAGGCGACTTTCAGGCCGGAGATGCGGACCAGCGGCGCCACGGCATCAGACTCCGTAGTTGCCGGTGCGGAAGTCCATCGCGAAGGCCGGCGAGGCCTTCCACTTGATCGACTTCGGCTTGGCGGTGAAGGTCGCGTTCTGGTGCAGCACCGTGTAGGCTGGGTCCTCGCGCTCGGCGATCTCCAGCATGCGGCGGAACGCCTTCTTGCGCGCCTCGCGGTCGGTCGAGGTCTCCAGGAACTCCGACAGCTTGTTCAGCTCCGCATTGCTCCACTCGCCGACCTGCTGCTGCTGGCCGTTCGGACCGTGCTGGGCCACGAGCGAGGAGACTGGATCGTTGAACGCCGCCGAATTCGACCAGTCGCGCACCGCGCGGGTGGGGGCGCGCTCGAGGATCTGCGACCAGTTCTCCTTGGTCTCAATCTGCACGTTCAAGCCGACCGCCTGCCACATCTCGACCAGCACCTGCGCGGTCGCGACCTGGTTGGTGTAGTAGTTGTTGAGCAGGCGGTAGGGGATCGGATCGCCCTTGTAGCCGGCCTGCTTGAGCAGGTCCTGCGCCAGCTTCGGATCAAACGCCGGCACGCTCCAATCGGCGATGAACATGTCGCCGTAGAACTCCCATTGCAGGCCCTTCGGCACGCGGGTGCGGCCGGCCCACAGGCTGTCGACGATCGCCTGGCGGTCGATCGCATGGGTGAAGGCGCGGCGCACCAGCGGATTGGCGAGCTGCGGATGGTTCTTGTCGAACACGGTCAGGCGGTGATTGAGGATGGTGCCGCCCTGCACCTCGAACGCCGCGTTCTTCTCGATGCCGGCGATCTGGTCCGGCGGGATATCGCAGGCGAACTGATATTCGCCCGACAGCAACCCGTTGATGCGGCTTGCGACCTCCGGCACCTCGACGAAGCGGATGCGCTTCAGCGGCGGGCGACCGCCCCAATATTCGTCATGCGCTTCCAGCGTCAGCGACACGTCCGGCTTGAATTCGACGATCTTGTAGGGGCCTGTCGTGATCGGCTTGCGCGCCCAATCGAGATAGCTCGCCGCTTCCTCCCAGCCGCGCCGGCTCATGATGTCGGAGCCGTAGCGCATCAGGCGGCCTTCGATGGTCACGTCCGGCGTCGCGTTGACGAAGCGGACGGTATATTTGTCCACCGCGTCGACGCGAACGAGATCCGGCCACATCCGGCGGGCGACGCCGATCACGTCCGGCGGCAGCTCCTTGCCGGGGCGCGGCGTCGGGATCTTCTCGAACGCCTTGATGGTGGTGCGGCTCTTGGCCTCGCTGTCGCCGAACATGCGCTCGCGGCTGAACGAGAACACGACGTCCTCGGACGTCATCTCGTCGCCATTGTGGAACTTGACGCCCTGGCGCAGCTTCAGCTCGACGGTCTGGTCGTCGATGCGCTTCCACTCGGTGGCAAGGCCGGGGACGGCTTCGAGATTGCCGCGGAAGTTCTTCGAGATCAGGCTCTCCCACAGCGACGAGTAGAACACCCGCTCGCCGACATTGGACTGCTCGCGCAGCACGTCGAGCACGTTGGAGTTCGTCACCTTCTGCACGGCGATGGTGACCGAGGGGCGATTGTCGGCCTGCGCGATCGACACGCGCGGCAGGATGAAGCTGCCGCCGATCGCGGCGCCGGCGCCGAGCAGGCCACGGCGGGTGAGCTTGGTCATGGCAATCTCTCTTGAGGTTGTCGACTTTGCGAAAGAGGCGGACTTATTGCGCGACACCGAGCGAGGCGAGATAGGCGGCGCCGGCCTTGACGTGATCGTGGTTGCGCAGTTCGAGGATCAGGCGCGGATTGGAGGAGAGCTTCGCCAGCGCGCGGAATACGCCGATCCAGCGGATATTGCCTTCGCCCGGTGCCCAATGGCGGTCGGCATAACCGTCGGTGTCCTGCAGATGGACGTGGGTCAGCATGTCGCCGGCAGCGTCGACATAATAGTCGACCGGCGGCGCGCCAGTGGAATGATGCGCGTAGTTGGCGTGACCGGTATCGAGCGACACCCGTACCTTGCTGCTGCCCAGCGCCGTCGCGAGCGCGACACGATCGGAGGGATCCTTGTCCTCGATGTTCTCGATCACGATCTCGCAATTCGCCTGCTCGGCCGAGGCGATGACGTCCGAGAGCGTCGCCCTGACACGCTCGATCAGGCCCTCGCGATTGTCCGGCAGCATGTCGATATTGTTGTAGTCCCAGGTCGTGTAGGGCGAGTGGATCACCATCTGCGTGGCGCCCAGGAACTCGGCGACTTCCAGCCCCTGCAGCAGCCGCTTGGTGACGGCGCGGCGGATCATCGGATCGTGGCTGTCGATCTTGAAGCCCCAGAACGGACCGTGGATGCCGAGCCGGCCGGTATGGCCTGACAGCATCGACTTGATCTCCTTGGCGGTGCTGCGCCAGTCGCTGTCGAGCAGGTCGGCGCGGAAGAAATCCTGGATCTCGAGATCACGCTGCCGCTCGAGCAGCCAGTCGGTGTGGGTCGGAATGGATTTGACGGAGAGGGCGGCGCCGAGAACGGGCAGCGTGGCGGACATGGCATGATCCTTCTTCGAGACCCTGTGAGCGCTAACGAAGTTCGATGACGCTCCCATGAAGGGCTGTGGATGATCACATGCGACATGTTGTGTTGATCCGGCCCGATCGACGCCAGATCTGTCTCGTTGAGGTGATAATCAATTTTACGCACTACTTGACGTAGTCGCGGAAACTGGAACAATGCGGCGGAAAAGGGGGCGTGAAATGACGACACAGTGTGCAATCGTTGCGAGATTGCGTTCGGTTTTCGCGCTTCACGCGCTTGCGTTCGGCATGCCCCTGCTCATCAGGCGTCTACTCATGCGGCCTTTACTCATCCGGGCTTTACTCGTCGCGGCTCTAGTCATCGCTGCTCTGCTCAGCCTGCCTTTGCTCAGCGCGCCGGTAAATGCCAAAGGACCCTACGGCTCGATCTCCGTCGCCGGATGGTCGGGCGGGGCCTTCACGGACGACAACACCGGGCAGTTCACCAGTTGCGTCGCATCGGCCAGCTACAAGAGCGGCATCAACTTCGGTGTTCTCGCTCTGCCAAATTTCAATTGGGCGCTCGCCTTCATCCACCCGAGCTGGTCACTGTCGCAGGGGCAGAAGTTTCCGATCGTGTTGAGCTTCGATGGCCGGACGTCGTACAATGTCGAAGGTGCGGTGTGGTCGACCACGATGGTCGTCGTGCCGATGCCCAACGATTCCAGCCTGATCAAAGCGTTCCGCGCCGCGCGGACGATGTCGGCGTTCGCCCAAGGCAATCTGTTCCAATTCAATCTGAACGGCACCGCTGTGCTGCTGCCCTCGCTCGCCAATTGTGTGCGCATCATCAATGCCGGGGGGCTGGCCGCCGCGACCAACTTCAACATTCAACCCAATGCGCCATCGGCGCAGCGCCCGGCGATACAGCAGGCGGCGGCGGTGCCAAGCGCGCCGGCGGCCGTCCAGCCGTCGCGGCCGCGGGGCGACTCTCCCGAGCTGCAGTTGGAAGCGATGCAGATCGCCTCCAACTTCATTCTGAAGGCGGCCCTATCGCATCCGGCCATCCTCGGCGGCGGCGAAAGGCCGGTCTGGTTGACATCCGGCGGCGTGGCGTGGAAGGCCGATAATGCGACCGGATTTGTGAAGATCGTACCGCCGGAGCCCAATCTCGACGGGCTGGAGGTGGCCGCCACGATCGTCGGCAACGATGCGCGCGATTGCAAGGGCAAGTTCATTTCCGCGCGCAACAGTGAGCTGGTCGACAGCGCGGTGGTGTTCCGCGGCATGTCCTCCTGCGAGGACAGCGAGAAGTCCGATGTCTCCGAATATTTCATCTTTCCGCGCAAGGCCGGCGGCTTCGTCCTGTTCTCGGTGATCACGCCGACCAAGCCGGTTGGCGGTGGTGGCGGTCAGCAGCTGCAGACGCGCGAAGAAGCTAATGCCAATTTCCGCAAGGCGGCCTACACGTCGCTCGCGAAATAGCAGCCCGCGATTTGGCTTGTCCTCGCAGGTGATCCAAGGCGCGCTCGTGCTCAGCCGGCGGGCCGCTTCGGACGTCTGATCGCGCGCACCTTGCCGCTGCGACCGCCGCCGCAATACAGCGTCTCGCCGCCATCGGCCTCCATCCCCGAGACGCCGGTGCCCGCGGGCATGTCCAGCTGCTCGAGCACCTCGCCGCTCGCCGGATCGATCCGTCTGATGTCGCTGACATCATCCTCCCAGGTGCCATGCCAGAGCTCGCCATCGACCCAGGTGACGCCGGTGACAAAGCGCGTGCAGGGGATGCTGCGCAGGATCCGCCCCGTCGCCGGATCGATCTGATGGATCTTGCGATCGCGATAGGCGCCGACCCAGAGCGAGCCCTCCGCCCAGGCGAGGCCGGAATCTCCGCCTGCTGCCGGCGCCGGAATGGTCGAGATCACCTCGCCGCTGTCTGGATCGACCTTCTGAATATGCGCTTCCGCGATCTGATACAGATGCTTGCCGTCAAAGGCGGTCCCTGCATGAGCGGCGATGTCGAACGACCGCTTCACCTCGCCATCGGCAGGGTCGAACGCCTTGATGCTGGCGCCGGTCGCAATCCACACCTGCCGTCCGTCATGGGTGACGCCGGCGACTTGGTCGCCCTCGAAGGGGCCGTATTCGCGGAGGATCTCGGCGGGGGCTCGTCTCATGGCGGTGGTGCATCCCTTGTTGTGACAGCGTGACGCTAATCCAGCGAGGACCAGGCGGGGAGTAACAAGCTGGTCGCGAATTCCGGGACCACCGGGCATGTCCAGCGTTGCGCGCGGCCGCGGCCGAAGGATTGCACCTTGCCCGACACGGCGAGGGCGTCGAGCGCGCGCTGCACCGTGCGCTGACTGGCACCGAGCGCGAGCGCCAGGCCCGAGCTTGACCACGCCTCGCCGTCGGCGAGGCAGGCCAGCACGGCGGCATTCTCGTCTTCGATCGGCTGCGCAAGCACCACGACGTCGCGGCCATCGCAGGACGCCAAGGCGAAGCCGTCGCGGGTGGCCTTGATCTCGGCCATGCCCTTGAGCAGGTGACGCAGGCGCCCGATCTCGACGCGCAGCCGCGCGCGGTGCGACTCGTCCGCCTGCTTGCCGCGGAAAGCGGCGGAGATCAGCACCGACCGCGGCACATCATCGGGCGCTCGTTCCGCCAGTTGGCGGGCGAGGACAAACAACACCGGACGCCGCGTCAGCGGCACGACATGGTTGCCTTTGCGTACGGCCAGCCGGCAGGCATCGACAATCAGCTCGTCTGACCGGAACAGCGCCTCGACCTCGTCGAGCAGCAGCCGTCTGTCCCGGCCTGGTTGGATCAGGCGTGCCGCCGGTGCGGATAGGGTGGTCGCCAGCCGTTCGACCTCCACCAGCAGCTCCGGACTATGAGCCTGCCGCGCCATGCGGGCGGCGCGCTCCAGCGCCGCTTGCGCGGCCTTGGTCTGCAGACGGCGCAGTGCCAATCCGGCGACGATCAGCTCGTAGATCGTGCGGGCCGCCGGCAGCAGGGGCGAGGGATCGAGATCGGCCAGTCCGCGCTCGGCCTCGTCGAGCTGACCGATGAGCACCATGCGGCGGATTTCGAGGCTGCGCGCATAGGCGGCATTGATGCGGTCGCCGTGCTGCGCCAAGGTGTCGCGCGCCTCCGCGAGCGCCTTGGTCGGCCATGACAGATCCCGCGCCGCGAGCGCGATCTCCGCTTCGGCGAGGGCACAGCGGGCGCGCGCCACGGCCGCCTTGGCGCCGAAGCTTCGCGCCGCTTGCCGCAGCAGCGCCTTCGCCCGCACGACATCGCCGAGCCGGGCCATCGCGATGCCGCGCAGCGCCAGCGCCGGCGGATCATCGCGCAATGCGACGCGGTTCAGCGCACCGAGCGGATCGCCGGCGGCGAGCGCCTGCGCTGCCGCCGAGATCAGCGAGTCCATGCAAATCCCGCCAAACTTGTCACTCCCTGGTTCTCCCGCGCCGATCCTAGTCTCAGTCGCGGTCAACACGCAAAGGATCACAGACATGACCATGCATCTCACAGGAACTCGCGAAGACTGGCTGAAGGCCCGCCTCGACCTGCTCGCAGCAGAAAAGGAATTCACGCGCCGCGGCGATGAGCTGGCGCAGCGCCGTCAGGCTCTGCCCTGGGTGCGCGTCGACAAGAGCTATCGCTTCGACACCGAGGATGGCCCAGCGTCGCTCCCCGACCTGTTCAAGGGACGCTCGCAGCTGCTCGTCTATCACTTCATGTTCGGGCCAGACTTCCAGGCCGGTTGTCCGTCCTGCTCGATGATCGCCGATGGGTTCAATGGCTTTCAGGTCCACCTCGCTCATCACGACGTGATGCTGTGGGCGGTCTCGCGCGCGCCTCTGGCCAAGCTGAAGGCCTATCAGACCCGGATGGGCTGGAGCTTTCCCTGGGCGTCGTCGGCGAGCAGTGATTTCAACTTCGACTTCAACGTCGCCGTGACCGAGGAGCAGCAGCGCCAGGGCGGGACCGAATACAATTATCGCACCAGCCCGCCGCTCGGGGCCGGCGACGTTCCGCCGATGGTGGCCGAGATCGCCGCCACGGCGGGCACCGACGGCGCCACCTTCATGCGCGACCGGCCGGGCATGAGCGCATTCATTCTCGACGACGGCGTCGTCTATCACACCTATTCGGCCTATGCCCGCGGTCTCGATGGTCTGTGGGGCGCCTATCAGTGGCTCGACCGTGCGCCGAAAGGCCGCAACGAGCAGGGCGTGTGGTGGCGCCGCCGCGACGAATACGACGCACGCTGACATCACGGAGCCAAGCCATGGCGTTCCTCGCTTCCACCAAACGCGTGATGCCCGACATCGCTACGGGTCTGCGCTTTGCCGCGGCGCCGACCTTCGCGTTGATGGCGGTGCTGAATGCCATGGCCCGCGACGGGCGGAGCGATGCCATCTGCTCCGCGATGCCGGCCGGCGCGCCGCTTAGCAGCATGACGGTGATGTATCTGCTGATGAGCGCGTTTCACCTGGTGCCATGGCTGAAGCGGATCAGCGGTGGCGTCGGGAGATAGCGCTCCGACTGATGCAACCAGTTTGGAGGGCGGCTACGTGTCTACGAGCCTTGTCCGCGGAGAGAGACCCCCTCACTCAAGCGAGTTCGCGGATGGGCCGGCAATGCCCTCTCCCGCAAGGGGAGAGGGCATGCAGGACAGAACGGCGTATTGGCTCGGGTGAGGGGTGTCTCTCTGCAAGCTCCGCCTGTTCGACACCCTCCCTCACGCTTCCGACGCGACCTTCAATGCCTCGGCGCGGATCTCCTCGACCAGGCGCTCCTTAAGCGCGACGAACTCCGGCGAGGTCTTGATCTTGTAGGAGCGCGGATGCGGCAGCGCGATCTTGATATCGGCCTTGATACGGCCAGGCCGCGCGCTCATCACCAGCACGCGGCTGCCGAGGAAGATCGCCTCCTCGATGTCGTGGGTGACGAACAGCACCGTCTTCTGGTCGCGCTCCCAGATTCCGAGCAGCATCTCCTGCATCAGCACACGGGTCTGGTTGTCGAGCGCGCCGAACGGCTCGTCGAGCAGCAGGATCTTGGGATCATTGGCGAGCGCACGCGCAATGGCGCAGCGCTGCTGCATGCCGCCGGACAACTGCTTCGGCCAGTGGTTCTCGAAGCCGTTCAGCCCAATCTGCTGGATGAAACGGTCGGCGACCGCGTTGCGCTTGTCTTCCGGCATGCCGCGTTCGCGCAGGCCGAAGGCGATGTTCTCGCGCACGGTGAGCCAGGGAAACAGCGTGTAGGACTGGAACACCATGCCGCGATCGGCGCCGGGACCGGTGACCTCGCGACCGTCGAGCCGCACCTTGCCGCTGGTCGGATGATCGAGGCCGGCGACGATGCGCAGCAATGTCGACTTGCCGCAGCCGGAGGGACCGAGGATGGTGACGAAATCATTGTTGCCGATGGTGAGCGCGACCGGCTCCAGCGCGCGCGTCGGCGCGTGGCCCTGGCGGGCCGGGAAAATGCGGGTGACCTGATCAATGACGAGCGTGGTCATGCGAGCTTCCAGGGGAACAGCCAGGCGTTGAACGCCTTGAACAGGAAATCCGAGATCAGCCCGATCAAGCCGATCACGATGATGCCGAAGATGATCTGTCCGGTGTTAAGCAGCGCCTGGCTGTCGGTGATCATGTGGCCGATGCCCGAGGACGAGCCGATCAGCTCGGCGACGATGACATAGGTCCAGGCCCAGCCGAGCACCAGCCGCAGGATCTCGGCGATGTCGGGCGCCGCGGAAGGCAGCAGCACGCGGCCGATGATGCCGCGGTCGCTGGCGCCGAGCGTGTAGGCGGCCTCGACCAGATCGCGCCGCGTATTGCCGACCGTGACGGTGATCATCAGGATGATCTGGAACACCGATCCGATGAAGATGATCAACAGCTTCTGCAACTCGCCGATCCCGGCCCAGAGAATCAGCAGGGGAATGAAGGCGGAGGCGGGCAGATAGCGCGCGAAGGAGACGAACGGTTCGAGAAACGCCTCGATCGGCTTGTAGGCTCCCATCAAGAGCCCGAGCGGGACGGCGATCACGGAAGCGAGCACGAAGCCGCCGACGACGCGCCACACGGTCATGCCGATATCATAGAGGAAGCCGAACTTGACGAGCAGGTCCCAGCCTTCGCGCAGCATCGTCACGGGATCAGCCAGGAATGTTTTCGGCACGTAGCCGCCGAACGTCGCCAGCGACCATGCCGCGACGAACACGACGAAGAAGGCAAGGCCGAGCGCCGTTCTTGATCTGGCGCTGACGGGATCGAGAGGTCGGATCACGGAGAAGGGCTTTCGTGGGCTAGTGCAGGTCGTTCGAACAGACGTGCTTCAGAGCAGGCGGACGCAGTTTTGCGCAGAACGTATCAACACCGTCATTGCGAGGAGCGAAGCGACGAAGCAATCCAGAGCCGCATCCCGAGCCCTGGATTGCTTCGCTTCGCTCGCAATGACGACTCTACAAAGAGCAAATTTCGCGGCTACTTGATGAAGCTCGCATCATAGAGATCCTCGACGTTCGGGATCTGCTTGATGATGCCGACCTCGAGCAGGAGCTCCGCCGCGTCCTTGTTGAAGGTCTTGAACTCGGTCTCGAAGAACTTCTGGCTCGCGGCCTTATCCTGCCAGCGCAGATATTTGGCGGAGTTGCCGAACTGCTCGGCCGTCTGCTTCACGTCGGCGCCCATGATCTCATAGGCCTTGGCCTGGTCCTTGGCGATCAGGTTGAGTGCCTCGTAATAGCTGTCGGCGAGCGCCTTGGCGGCCTTCGGGTTCTCGGAGAGGAATTTCGGCGTGCAGCCGAACGTATCCATCACCATCGGATAATCGAGCGTGGTGGCGATGATCTTGCCCTTGTCCGGCGCGGCGCGCACCGTCGACAGATATGGCTCGTAGGTCATGGCCGCATCGTTCTGGCCGGAGACGAAGGCCTGCGCGGCCGCCGCCGGCTCCAGGTTCACGATCGTGACGTCCTTGACGGTGAGACCGTTCTTCTTGAGCATCCAGGCCAGCCCGAAATAGGGCGAGGTGCCGGGTGCCGACGCCGCGACCGTCTTGCCCTTCAGGTCCTTGATCGAGGCGATGTCGTTGCGCACGGCCATGCCGTCGGCGCCGTAGCTCTTGTCGAGCTGGAAGATCTGCTTGGTGGCGACGCCGTTGGCGTTCCAGGAGATCCAGGTCTCGACCGTGGTCGCGGCGCACTGCACGTCGCCGGCAGCAATTGCGAGGTGACGGTCCTTCTGCGGGATCTTCTTGATGGTGACGTCGAGCCCGTTCTTCTTGAAGATGCCCGCTTCCTTGGCGAGCGTCAGCGGCGCGAAGCCGGTCCAGCCGGAAATGCCGATGCCGACCTTGACGTCGTCAGCAAACGCTGTGGTCGAGGCCAGGAGGGCGGCCGTTACGGCGAGGAGCTTAAATCTACGCATCGTCATCATCCTTTGCTGTTGAAAGAAGTTGCGGAGTGGTCTGCGGTCGCTCGCGATGACCGCATGTCTCTGCAAGAGCTGACGGCTTGCTTGCAAATCTCGTGCTCAGATCCGGCGTGCATGTTGCGGTCATTCGCTGCCCCTGAATCGCGCCACCAGCCGGTGCTGCTCGCCGGGATAGATCAGCCTGACAGCCGTGAGCGGCCGACCTTGGCGCCAGGTGTGGCGCTCGATGACCAGGCACGGTGCGCCCACCGCGATGCCAAGACCCTGGGCGATCGCCTCGTCGGCGACGATGGCGCTGATCGCATGCTCCGCTTCCGTCCAAGGCACGTGATGCAGGAGCCAGGAGCCGGGCGGATCGACCTTGAAGTCGGCCTTGGCCGCGTCGGGCACCGCGTCCAGATCGATCAGCCGGTCCTCGATCGCGAATGGGAGATTGTCGGCGCTGTGGCGGCAGCGGATCGCGATCACCTTGCACGGCTTCTTGACGCCGAGCCGCTCGCGATCGCCGGCGTTGGCGGCGCGACGCATCGAGGAGATCAGCTGATAGCCATAGGTGCGGCCGAGCGCGCCGATCTCGGCACGGATGTCGGGGATTTTCAACACCGCCGACAGGAATTGCGGCCGTCGCACGAAGCTGCCGGCGCGGCGGCGGCGTTCGATCAGGTCGGCCTGCGCGAGCTCCGACAGCGCCTTGTTGACGGTCATGCGCGAGCAACCATAGCGCGCCATGATCTCGTGCTCGAACGGAATGCGATGGCCGGGCGGCCATTCGCCGGTGAGGATGCGGCGCTCGATGTCCTGCCGGATCGTCTTGTAGAGCGTGCCCGCTCCCGGCTTGGCGCGGTCCTCCGCGAGGCTCATGCGAGCAGCCTCCGCAGGGCCGTGTTGAAGCCGCGCCGGGCCGCCTCGCGCGAACGATGATGGCCTCCCTGGACAACCTTGGCGCCGCCGGCCCAGACACAGTCGATCGCATCGTACGCCGTCGCGAAGATCCAGCCGTCGAGCAGCGCATCCTGCGTTCGCCCCGCGAGCGAAGGATGCGACAGATCGAGCGTGACGATATCGGCACGGCCGCCCACCTGCAGCCCAGCGACGGATTGTGCGAGCGCCTGCGCGCCGCCAGCGAGAGCGGCGTCAAACAGCGTCCGGCCTGTCGACGCCTCCGGGCCTGACGTCAGCACGTTGCGCTCGCGATGCGTCAGCCGCTGGCCGTATTCGAGCTGGCGCAACTCGTCGCTCACGCCGACCAGCACGTTGGAGTCCGTGCCGACGCCAATACGCCCACGCGCGCGCAGATAGTCGCGCGCTGGGAAGATGCCGTCGCCAAGGCTGGCTTCGGTGACCGGGCAAAGGCCGGCCGTCGCGCCGCTCCGTGCGAGCGTCGCTGTTTCGTCCGCCGTCATATGCGTCGCATGGATCAGGCACCAGCGATGATTGACGTCGTGATGATCGAGTAGCCATTGCACGGGACGCTGGCCGGACCAGGCGAGGCAGTCCTCGACCTCCTTGACTTGTTCGGCGGCGTGAATGTGGACGGGGCCGCCGTCAGCGAGCGGCAGCAGTGCGGTCAACTCATCCGGCGCGACGGCGCGCAGGCTGTGCGGCGCGATGCCGAGATTGGCGCCAGCCAGCGAGCTGATCGCCTTGCGGGAGTCCGTCAGCAATCTCGCAAACTGATCGACATTACAGATGAAGCGCCGCTGGCCGTCATGCGGAGGTGCGCCGCCGAAGCCGCCATGCGCGTAGAAGCTCGGCAGCAGGGTCAGGCCGATGCCGGATGTTTGGGCTGCCGCGGCGATGCGCACCGCCATCTCGGCGACATCGGCGTAAGGCGTCCCGTCGCGATCGTGATGCAGATAGTGGAATTCGCCGACCCGCGTAAAACCGCGCTCGAGCATCTCGATATAGAGCAAGGTCGCGACCGCCTCGACGTCCTCCGGGCGCATCGACAGGGCGAAGCGGTACATCGTCTCGCGCCACGTCCAGAACGTATCGGTGGAATGGCCGCTGATCTCGGCAAGGCCGGCCATGCCCCGCTGGAACGCATGGCTGTGCAGGCTGGCGATGCCGGGGATCGCGACCTCATGTTGCTCGTCATCGGAGGTCGGAGGCACGCCTTCGGTGACTGACGTGATCGTACCGTCGCTGACGACGATCTGCACGTCGTCGGCCCATCCCGTGGGCAGAAGCGCGGATGCAAAGTGCAGTGACGCCATGATCGAAAGCCCGCTGGACAGGACGGCGGAGGCGAGTTTATGTATAGACATATTGCCCGTCAAGCTTTCGTGAAGGTGGGAGGGACAGCATGGCCGAGCGTTTCGATCGGATCTGGCACAATGCGCGGCTCGCCACGTTGCGCGAGGGGCAGCCGGGCCTCGGGGTGATCGAGCAGGGCGTGGTGGCGGCGCGCGACGGTCGCATCGCTTTTGCCGGTCCCCGTTCGGATTTCGCTGCGGATGGCGATGCGCCTGAACGCATCGACTGCGCGGGGCGCTGGATCACGCCCGGCCTGATCGACTGTCATACGCATCTGGTCTATGGCGGCGATCGCGCCCATGAGTTCGAATTGCGGCTCGCGGGCGCCAGCTACGAGGAGATCGCGCGCGCCGGCGGCGGCATCGTCTCGACGGTGGCGGCGACGCGTGCCGCCGATGAGAATGAGCTGGTGACGGGCGCGTTGCCGCGGCTCGATGCGTTGCTTGCCGAGGGCGTCACCACGATCGAGATCAAGTCCGGCTATGGGCTTGAGACCGCCACCGAGCTGCGACAATTATCCGCAGCCCGCGCCCTCGGCGTCCGCCGGGCCGTCAGCGTCCGCACCAGCTTTCTCGGCGCCCATGCGCTGCCGGTCGAAGCCGATGGCGACAAGGAGCGCTACATCGATCGCGTCTGCGACGAGATGCTGCCGGCGGTGGCGCAATCCGGCCTTGCCGATGCCGTCGATGCGTTCATGGAAAACATCGCGTTCTCCGCGGCACAGACGTCGCGCGTGTTTGCTGCGGCCAAGGCGCTCGGCCTGCCGGTCAAGCTGCATGCCGACCAGCTCTCCAATCTCGGGGGTGCTGCGCTCGCCGCCGAGTTCGGTGCGCTCTCGGCCGATCATCTTGAGCACACCGACGAAGCTGGTGCCGCTGCGATGGCGCGTGCGGAGACGGTGGCCGTGCTGCTGCCCGGCGCCTTCTACTTCATTCGCGAGACACAGAAGCCGCCGGTCGAGCTGTTTCGCAAGCATGGCGTGAAGCTGGCGCTGGCGACCGACTGCAATCCCGGCTCATCGCCGCTGACCTCGCTGCTGCTGACCATGAACATGGCGGCAACCCTGTTCCGCATGACCGTCGACGAATGTCTGGCCGGCGTGACGCGCGAGGGCGCCCGCGCGCTTGGCGTCCTGGCGGAGACTGGCACGCTCGACGCCGGCAAATGGTGTGACCTCGCGATCTGGGACATCAATCGCCCTGCGGAGCTGGTCTACCGCATGGGCTTCAATCCCCTGCATCAGCGTGTCTGGAGAGGTCGATGAGCACGATCATTGCGGCGCCCGGCCGCGTCAGCCTGGATGATCTCGCGCGCGTTTATGCGGGCGCAACGCTCGAGCTCGACCCTTCTTATTGGCCTGATGTCGAAGCCGCGGCGGCGATCGTCGCCAAGGCGGCGCAGGGGGCCGAGCCGGTCTATGGCATCAATACCGGCTTCGGCAAGCTGGCGTCGAAACGTATTCCGCCGGACCAGACCGCGCAGCTGCAGCGCAATCTGATCCTCTCGCATTGCTGCGGCGTCGGTCCTGTGACCCCCGAGGCCGTCGTTCGGCTGATGATGGCGCTGAAAATCATCTCGCTCGGCCGCGGCGCCTCGGGAGTCCGCCGTGAGATCATCGAACAGTTGCAGGCGATGCTGGCGCGGGGCGTGTGTCCGTTCGTGCCGCAGCAGGGTTCGGTCGGCGCGTCCGGCGATCTCGCGCCGCTCGCGCATATGACGGCGGTGATGATCGGCGAAGGCCAGGCCTTCGTCGATGGGCGGCTGGTGCCGGGCCGCGAGGCGCTGGCGCACGCGGGTCTCGCGCCGGTCACGCTCGGACCGAAGGAGGGGCTCGCGCTGATCAACGGCACGCAGTTCTCGACCGCCTACGCGCTCGCCGGACTGTTGCGTGCCCATGATCTGCTCAAGGCTGCGCTGGTCACCGGCGCGCTGTCGGTCGATGCCGCGATGGCTTCGACTGCGCCGTTCCGTCCCGAGATTCAGGCGCTGCGCGGCCATCCCGGGCAGATCGCGGCCGGCCGCGTCCTGACCGAGCTGCTCGACGGCAGCGCCATCCGCCTGTCGCATCTCGAAGGCGACGAACGCGTGCAGGATCCGTATTGCCTGCGCTGCCAGCCGCAGGTCGCGGGCGCCGCGCTCGATCTGCTGACCCAGACGGCACGGACATTGGTGACCGAGGCCAATGCAGTCACGGATAACCCGCTGGTGCTGGTCGTGACCGGCGAGATCATCTCTGGCGGCAATTTTCACGCCGAGCCGGTGGCGTTCGCCGCGGACCAGATCGCGCTGGCGCTGTCCGAGCTCGGCGCGATCAGCGAACGGCGCATCGCGACCTTGGTCGACCCCGCGCTCAATTTCGGTCTGCCGCCGTTCCTCACCCCGCAGCCGGGCCTGAACTCCGGCTTCATGATCGCCGAGGTGACCGCCGCGGCCTTGTTCGCCGAGAACAAGCAGCGCGCGCTGCCCTGCTCGATCGACTCGACGCCGACCAGTGCCAACCAGGAAGACCACGTTTCGATGGCCGCCCATGCCGCGCGGCGGCTGCACGACATGGCCGATAATCTCGCCCACATCATCGGCATCGAACTGCTGGTTGCTGCGCAAGGCATCGAGCTGCGTGTGCAGCATGGCACCAGCGCCGCGCTCTCGGCCGTCATCGGCGCGCTGCGCGTCCATGTGCCGGCATTGGAGAACGACCGCTACATGGCCGATGACCTTGCGAAGGCGGCGGCGATCGTGGCGGGCGGTGTGCTGGCTGACGCAGCGCGTGACGCACTCGGACGCGACCCATTTCCCAAGCTTGGATGAGAGGGACCCATGAACCGACGCCTGGACAATGAACGGGTGATCCGCGCCCCCCATGGCAGCGACATCAGCGCCAAGAGCTGGCTCACCGAAGCGCCGCTGCGCATGCTGATGAACAATCTCGATCCCGATGTCGCCGAGAAGCCGAGCGAGCTGATCGTCTATGGCGGCATCGGCCGCGCCGCGCGCGACTGGGACAGTTTTGATCGCATCGTCGCCTCGCTACGCAAGCTTGAAGCCGACCAGACCCTGGTGGTGCAGTCCGGCAAGCCGGTCGGCATCTTCCGGACCCACCCCGATGCGCCGCGCGTGCTGATCGCCAATTCCAACATCGTGCCGCATTGGGCGACGCTCGATCACTTCAACGCGCTCGATCGCATGGGCCTGATGATGTACGGCCAGATGACGGCCGGCTCCTGGATCTATATCGGCAGCCAGGGCATCGTGCAGGGCACCTATGAGACCTTCGTCGAGGTCGGCAGTCGCCACTACCATGGCGATCTCGCCGGCAAATGGATCCTGACCGCCGGCCTTGGCGGCATGGGCGGCGCGCAGCCGCTGGCGGCGACGATGGCCGGCGCGTCGATGCTGGCCGTCGAATGCCAGCCGAGCCGCATCGAGATGCGGCTGCGCACCGGCTATCTCGACCGCCAGGCTGCCTCGCTCGACGAGGCGCTGGCGCTGATGGCCGAAGCGGCGGTGACGAAGCAGGCGGTGTCGGTCGGCCTGCTCGGCAACGCCGCCGAGATCTTCCCGGAACTCGTGCGTCGCGGCGTGCGGCCGGACATCGTCACCGACCAGACCAGCGCGCATGATCCGATCAACGGCTATCTGCCCAAGGGCTGGACGCTCGCCGAATGGGAGATGAAGCGTGCCTCTGACCCGAAGGCGGTGGAGCAGGCCTCGAAGACCTCGATGGTCGGCCATGTCCAGGCGATGCTGGATTTCCACGCCATGGGCATTCCGACGCTCGACTACGGCAACAACATCCGCCAGATGGCGAAGGACATGGGCCTCGCCAACGCGTTCGACTTCCCCGGCTTCGTGCCGGCCTATATTCGCCCGCTGTTCTGCCGCGGCATCGGCCCGTTCCGCTGGGCCGCCTTGTCGGGCGATCCCGAGGACATCTACAAGACCGACGCCAAGGTCAAGGAGCTGTTGCCGGACAACAAGCACCTGCACAATTGGCTCGACATGGCGCGGCAACGCATCAAGTTCCAGGGCCTGCCGGCGCGGATCTGCTGGGTCGGGCTCGGCGACCGGCATCGCCTCGGGCTCGCCTTCAACGAGATGGTGGCGCGCGGCGAGGTGAAGGCGCCGATCGTGATCGGCCGCGACCATCTCGATTCCGGCTCGGTGGCGAGCCCGAACCGCGAGACCGAGGCGATGAAGGACGGCTCGGATGCGGTGTCGGACTGGCCGCTGCTGAATGCGCTGCTCAATTGCGCCAGCGGCGCGACCTGGGTGTCGCTGCATCATGGCGGCGGCGTCGGCATCGGCTATTCGCAGCATGCCGGCATGGTGATCGTGGCCGATGGTACGCCCGATGCCGCGCGGCGGCTGGAGCGCGTGCTGTGGAACGATCCCGCCACCGGCGTGATGCGCCACGCCGATGCCGGCTATGAGGATGCGATCGCCTGCGCCGACGTTAATGGTCTCGATCTGCCGAGTTTGGCGCGATAGCGCGTGCAACCTCTTGGGTTGAACAGCGGCCCCTGATTGTGGTCTCATGCGCCGAACGCGACCGTTACGCGTCGCGGCGCAGAGGGAAGCCTATGGGGATCGCCTTTCCGTTCGCGGCCATCGTCGGCCAGGACGAGATGAAGCTGGCGCTGATGATCGCCGCCGTCGATCCGAAGGTCGGCGGCGTGCTGGCGTTCGGTGATCGCGGCGCTGGCAAGTCCACTGCGGTGCGTGCGCTTGCCGCATTGCTGCCGCCAATGAGCGCCGTCGTCGGCTGTCCCTACCAATGCGATCCGGCCGATGCCGCCGCGCAATGCGCGGAGTGCCGCGCGCGATCCAAGCCGAGCGGCAAGGCGAAGAAGCCGGCCGGGCTCAAAGCACACCAGGTGCCGGTGCCGGTGGTCGACCTGCCGCTCGGCGCGACCGAGGACCGTGTCGTCGGCGCACTCGATTTGGAGCGTGCGCTGGCGCATGGCGAGAAATCGTTCGAGCCGGGGCTGCTGGCGCGCGCCAATCGCGGCTTTCTCTATATCGACGAGGTCAATCTGCTCGAGGATCATCTCGTCGATCTCCTGCTCGACGTCGCGGCATCAGGCGAGAACGTGGTCGAGCGCGACGGTCTCAGCATCCGTCATCCCGCGCGGCTCGTGCTGGTCGGCACCGGCAATCCGGAGGAGGGCGAGTTGCGACCGCAATTGCTCGATCGCTTCGGGCTCTCGGTCGAGGTCAAGACGCCCGCCGATCTGCCGACGCGCATCGAGGTGATCAAGCGCCGCGATGCGTTCGAGACCGATCCCGCAGCCTTCGTCGCGCATTGGGAGAAGGAGGAGGCGAAGCAGCGCAAGCGCATCCTCGCCGCTCGCGAGCATATCGCCTCGGTCAAGGTCGCCGACCGCGAGCTGGAAAACGCGGCGCGGCTGTGCATGGCGCTCGGCACGGATGGTCTGCGTGGCGAGCTCACCCTGATGCGAGCGGCGCGCGCCGCCGCCGCGCTCGATGGCGCGAAGGCGGTCGATGACGGCCATCTCAAGACCGTGGCGCCGATGGCGCTGCGGCACCGTCTGCGGCGCAATCCGCTCGACGATTCCGGCTCCTCGGTGCGGGTCGAGCGCGCGCTCAACGAGCTGTTCGCAACGTGAGCGACGGCGCCGCGATCTGGGCCGATGCGATGATCGCAGCCGCGCTGGCTGCGATCGATCCGGCGGCGGCGTCAGTGCTGTTGCGTGCAGGCGCGGGGCCGGTGCGCGAGCAGTGGCTCGAACTGCTACGCGAGCTGACGCCGGCGACGACGGTTCTTCGCAAGCTCCCGCCGTCCATCTCCGATGATCGCCTGCTCGGCGGGCTCGATCTCGCCGCCACCTTGCAGGCCGGCCGTCCGGTGATGCAGCGCGGGCTGCTCGCCGAGCTTCATGACGGCATGCTGATCGCCGTCATGGCCGAGCGGATCGCGCCGTCGACCGTCGCCCATCTCACGGCCGCGCTCGATACCGGCATGATCAGCATCGAGCGCGATGGCCTGTCGCTGCGCGCGCCGGCGCGGTTCGGCCTGATCGCGCTCGACGAGGGGATTGGCGATGAGCACGTGTCGCCGGCACTCGCCGACCGCCTGGCCTGTCATCTCGATCTTGGGATGGTCGCCCGCGCCGATCTCGGCGAGAGCCTGTTCACATCCTCGGACATCGCGGCTGCGCGGGCGCTGCTGCCGCAGGTCGGTCTGTCCGACGAAGCCATCGCGGCGCTGACGACGACGGCGTGCGCGCTCGGCATCGACTCGCTGCGCGCGCCGCTGCTGGCGTGTCGGATTGCGCGCATCGCAGCGGCGCTGGATGGCGCGACCGATGTCGCGGAATCTCACATCGCGTGCGCCGCGCGGCTGGTGCTGGCGCCGCGTGCGACGCGGCTGCCTGCAGCGGATGACGAGACCGAGACCAACGAGGCGTCGGAGCCTGAGAACGACCCGGCCGAGAACGAGGAGGACGACCGCAGCGAGGACGGTCCGCTCGAGGATCGCGTGCTCGAGGCAGCGCAGGCGGCCATTCCGGCTGGTCTGCTCAAGCGCCTGCAGGAGGAGCGCGCGACCCGCCTCCGCAGCAGTAGCGCCAGCAAGCAGGGCACTGCGCAAAAGGCGCCGAAGCGCGGCCGTCCCATTGGCGCACGCCGCGGCGAGTGGCGGGCGGGCGCGCGGCTCAACGTGCTCGAAACTTTGCGCGCGGCGGCGCCGTGGCAGCCGCTGCGGCGGCGGGCGCAGCGCTCCGGCAAGAGCGGCCGGCTGATCGTGCACAAGGACGACATCCGCCTCACGCGCTTCAAGCAGCGCTCGGGCACCACGACGATCTTCGTCGTCGACGCCTCCGGCTCCTCGGCGCTGCAGCGGCTTGCCGAAGTGAAGGGCGCGGTCGAACTGCTGCTCGCCGAATGCTACATCCGCCGCGACGAGGTCGCGCTGATCGCATTTCGCGGCAAGGGTGCCGAACTGCTGCTGCCGCCGACCCGCTCGCTGACCCGCGCCAAGCGCAGCTTGGCAGCGCTTCCCGGCGGCGGCGGCACGCCGCTGTCGGCAGCGATTTTTGCTGCCACCGAGCTCGCGCTTGCCGTGAAGGCCAAGGGACAGGCGCCGACCATCGTGCTGATGACCGACGGCCGTGCCAATGTTGCCCGCGATGGTGTCGGCGGACGCAGCGAGGCGGAGGCGGAGGCGCTGGTGGTCGCCAGGCAGCTCGCGCTCACCGGCATCCCCGTGGTGCTGGTCGATTCCTCGCCCCGCCCGCAGGACAAGGCGGCGCAATTGGCCGGCGCGATGCAGGCCCGCTACGTCGCGCTGCCTCATGCCGACGCGGCGCGGTTGTCGCAGGCGGTGATGGCCGAGGCCAGCCGCGGCTGACGATTGTGGAACGCCGGGCGTCAAGCGGCGTTCCCAACAACGACTGACAAGAGCGCCCGTCATCGTTATGCTCGCCCTGGATCGGATGCGGGCGACGCCGGCCTTCGACACGAAATCGTCACACAGGAGCACGGCATGCAGATCACTTCGGCCACCCAGAGTGATCATGCCGCGGTTCCGCGCGCCGTGACGATGCCGCCGCCGCTGGCGGCACCGCGTTTCGAACTGGCCGATGCGCGCATCGGCCGCATCACCTGCTATGGCGACGGTCCGGCCGCGCCCTCCGAGCAGCGCCCGCTGCTCTTGATTCACAGCGTCAATGCTGCAGCCACCGCCTATGAGATGAAGCCGCTGTTTGAGCATTATCGCCACACGCGGCCGGTCTATGCGCTGGATCTTCCTGGTTTCGGCCTGTCGGACCGCGCCGACCGGATCTACACGCCGCGCCTGATGACTGATGCGGTCCTGCTCGCGGCCAATGAGATTCGCCGCCGTCACGACGATACGCCGATCGACGCCATCGCGCTTTCGCTCAGCTGCGAATTCGCCGCGCGCGCCGGCACCGAGTCGGCGAACCTGTTTCGTACGCTCGGGCTGATCAGCCCGACCGGCTTCGACCGCCGCGCGGAAGTGGCGGCCAAGACAGGGGGGGACAAGGACGCGACCCGCGCCATGCCGTGGCTGCGTAACATCTTCACGGTGCCTTTGTGGAAACACCGTTTCTTCTCGCTGCTGACCTCGCGCGCCAGCATCCGCTTCTTCCTGCGGAAGACGTTCGGGCGCAAGGATATCGATGAAGGCCTGCTCGAATACGACTACATCACCACCCACCAGCCCGGCGCCGAGAATGCGCCGTATTCCTTCGTGTCCGGCTACATGTTCAGCGTCCATGCGCTGAAGCTCTACCAGGCGCTCGCCATGCCGGTGTGGATGGTGCATGGCGTGCGCGGCGACTTCGTCGATTATCACGGCAAGCATGCGGTCGAAGGCCTGCCGAACTGGCGGATCGAGGTGATGCAGACCGGGGCGATGCCGCATTTCGAGCAGCTTGATAAAGTCGTCGCCGGCTACGATGATTTCCTGGCGCGTGCTGTCGGGGAGTGACCCCGAGAGCCGCGTTCAACCCCGTGGGCCGGCATGAGCGACAAGCCGAACTGGAGCGTCGACGGCAAGGACTGGCCCAACCGCGCGGCCAGCCGCTTCGTCGACGCTGCCGGCCTGCGCTGGCATGTGCAGATGATGGGCGAGGGGCCGGTCGCGCTGCTGGCGCATGGCACGGGGGCCGCGACCCATTCCTGGCGCGATCTTGCGCCGCTGCTCGCGCGGCACTTCACCGTGGTCGCGCCGGATCTCTCCGGCCACGGCTTCACCGCGACGCCGCACTGGCAGCGGCTGTCGCTCGACGGCATGTCGCGCGATCTCGCAATCCTGTGCGAACGGCTTGCGGTCCAGCCTCAGATCGCGATCGGCCATTCGGCCGGTGCTGCGATCCTCACCCGCATGACCATCGATGGCCTGATCGCACCCCGGCTGATCGTCAGCCTCAACGGCGCCTATCTGCCGTTCGGCGGCGTCGCCGCGCAGTTCTTCTCGCCGCTCGCCAAGATGATGGCGCTCAATCCGCTGGTGCCGCGGCTATTCGCCTGGCGCGGCCGCGATCCGGCGGCGGTGCATCGGCTGCTGAAGGGCACCGGCTCGACGCTCGATGCCCATGGCGAGCGGTTCTATCGCCGCCTCGTCGGCAGCCCTGGCCATGTCGGCGCCGCGTTGGAGATGATGGCGAATTGGGACCTGCATCCGCTGCTGCGCGACCTGCCGCGGCTCAAGGCGGCGCTGTTGCTCGTGGCTGCATCGCATGACCGGGCCATCCCGCCCGACGTGGCCCTCCGCATCAAGCAATTGGTGCCGCAGGCCCAGCTCGAACTCATTGATGGGCTTGGCCATTTGGCCCATGAGGAGCAGCCGGCGCGGATCGCGGCGCTGATCATCGCTGCGGCCGAGAGAGCCGGCGTGCTCGCAGTGCAGCAGGAAATGTCCATTTGAGTTGACATTTTTGGCTGGCGAAAGCGTCAATTTCGATTTACGCTTTCGCCTATGCTCGACGTCTCCACCATCAAGGCCGCTGTTCCGGCTGCGCTCGGAGACCGGCCCCATGCGGTCGTGATCGGCTCCGGCTTCGGCGGTCTTGCTGCGGCCGTTCGGCTCGGCGCGCGCGGCTATCGCGTCACCGTGTTCGAGCAGCTCGATGCGCCCGGCGGCCGCGCCTATGTGCATCGCCAGGATGGCTTCACCTTCGATGCTGGCCCGACCATCGTGACGGCGCCGTTCCTGTTCGAGGAGCTGTGGCAGCTGTGCGGGCGGCGGATGTCGGACGACGTCACGCTGAAGCCGATCTCGCCCTTCTATCGCATCCGCTTCGACGACGGCACCGTGTTCGACTGCTCGGCCGATCCGGCGGCGATGCGCGCCGAAGTGGCGAGGATTTCGCCCGGCGACGTCGAGGGTTATGAGCGCTTCATGAAGGCGAGCGAGGCGATCTTCAAGAAGGGCTTCGAGGAACTCGGCGACGTGCCGTTCCTGTCGCTGCTCGACATGGCCCGGATCGCGCCGGCGATGATCAAGCTGCAGAGCTTTCGGTCGGTCTATGGCCTCGTCTCGCATTATGTTCGCGACGAGCGGCTGCGTGTCATCCTGAGCTTTCACCCGCTGCTGATCGGCGGCAATCCGTTCACGACGACCTCGATCTACTGTCTGATCGCCTATCTAGAGCGCCGCTGGGGCGTGCATTTCGCGATGGGCGGCACCGGAGCGCTGGTCGCGGGGCTCGTCGACCTGATCGAGGGGCAGGGCGGCGAGGTGCGCTGCTCCACGCCTGTTGCCGAGATCACCACCAGGGATGGCGCTGCGACCGGCGTAAAGCTCAAGTCCGGCGAGACCATTGCCGCCGATGTCGTCGTGTCCAATGGCTGCGCTGCCTGGACCTACAAGCATCTTTTGCCCAGCATTCCGCGCCGGCGCTGGACCGATGCGCGCATCGATCGCGCGCGCTATTCGATGAGCCTGTTCGTCTGGTATTTCGGCACGAAGCGCCGCTATGACGATGTCGAGCATCACACCATCCTGCTCGGTCCGCGTTATCGCGGCCTGCTCGACGACATCTTCCGCCGCAAGGTGCTGGCGGATGATTTCAGCCTCTACCTGCACCGGCCCACCGCGACCGATCCGTCGCTGGCGCCCGAGGGCTGCGACGCCTTCTACGTGCTGTCGCCGGTGCCACACCAGGAGAGCGGCATCGACTGGGCCGCTACCGCGGAGCCATTCCGCAAGCGGATCGAGACCGCGCTGAGCGAGACGCTGCTGCCGGATCTCGCCGGGGAGATCGTTACGTCGCGACTGCTGACCCCGGACGATTTCGAGCATCGGCTGTCGTCCTATCGCGGCGCCGCCTTCGGACTCGAACCGGTCCTGCTGCAGAGCGCCTGGTTCCGGCCGCACAACAAGAGCGAAGAGGTCGAGCGCCTCTATCTCGTCGGGGCGGGGACGCATCCGGGAGCCGGCCTGCCCGGCGTATTATCCTCGGCGCGGGTGCTCGATGATCTCGTGCCCGCGCCACATGAGCTGGAGCGGCGATGAGCTGGGACGAGGACATCGCGATCTGTCGGCGGATGTTGCGGGGCGGATCGAAGACGTTCTTCGCCGCCTCGAAGGTGTTGCCCCGATCGGTCGGCGATCCCGCCATCGCGCTTTATGCGTTCTGCCGCGAGGCGGATGACGCGATCGACGGTCCAGGCCGCCGCGTCGATGCGGTCGAGGTGCTGCATGAGCGGCTCGACCGAATCTATGACGGTGTGCCGGACGACAACGCAGTCGACCGCGCGCTCGCGCGTGTCGTGACTCACTTCGCGATTCCGCGCAAGCTGCCGGAGGCGCTGCTCGAAGGTCTCGCCTGGGACGCCCAGGGCCGCCGTTACGAGACGTTGAGCGATGTGCTCGCTTATGCTGTGCGCGTCGCCGGCACCGTCGGCGTGATGATGTCGCTGCTGATGCACCGGCGCGACGCCGAGACGATCGGCCGCGCCTGCGATCTCGGCATCGCGATGCAACTCACCAACATCGCGCGTGATGTCGGCGAGGATGCCCGCGCCGGCCGGCTGTATCTGCCACGGCAATGGCTGTGCGAAGCAGGGCTCGATGTCGAGACCTGGCGCGCCGCGCCGTTCTTCGACGACCGCATCGGCCGCGTCACCGCGCGGCTGCTCGCGGTGGCCGACGTATTCTATGCCCGCGCGGTGGCCGGCATCGCCGACCTGCCCTGGAGCTGTCGGCCCGGCATTCATGCCGCGCGGCTGATCTATGCCGAGATCGGCGCAGAGGTCGCGAGGGCCGAGTTCGACTCCATGTCCCGGCGGGCGGTCGTGTCGATGCGGCGCAAGCTGCAATTGCTCGGCAAGGCGGCCGTCGTCTCGCTGCTGCAGGAGGAGCCGTCGTTGGCGCCGTTGCGGCCGGAGGCTCGTATCCTGATCGACGCCGTCGTCGTCGCCGACGGGCTGCGACCGCACGCGCTGGCGCCGCCGCGCCGGACTCTCCAGGACCGCGCGCTGTGGCTGATCGATCTGTTCGAGCGGCTGGAACGGCGCGATCAGCTGTCGCGTTCAGGACGGATGTCGTGAGGCGAATACGTCAGCAGCTGTGAGATCATGGGCGTGCGAGGGCCGGACCGTCACGGCGGGTGGAACGAAGTCAAAAATCCGTTCTGCGATGTATCGAGCGAGATCTCGCGCGCGAGACAAATGAGTGACCCGAGATGAGCGAGATGGGCGGCCTGCTCGAATTCGTCGTCGTTGCGCTCTGCGTGCTCGGCTGGCTCGTGCTGGAGTGGCAAGGCCGCCGCCTCGATCGCCAGCGCGCCGAGCGCGAGGCGCGGGACCGGGAGACGGACAAGACATCGCTGGGCAACGGCGCGTGACGCCACAGAGCGCGCGTTTCGCAGAACGGCCTGCGTTGCCAACTCATCCGCTCCACCGCGGCATGCGGAACGGCAGCATCGCTTGCACGATTGGCTGCTTGAACCTGTCGAGTGACAGGCTTTCATGCATGACGGCGACGTCTTCGCCGCCGATGCGGGCAGCGAGGTGGGAGCGGGCGTAGAACGGTGCGTCTTCTAGTGTGCTGACGACGCGGACCGGTGTCTCGGAGTCTGCGCGGGCGCTGCGGTCGATGCGCCACAGCGTTCTGCGCAAGGGTGCGTCAGCGAGCGGCGCGAGCCGGTCCAGCCTGGCGTCGGGATCGACGTGCAGCGCGATCGACTTGTCGGCGCCGGTCCGCGCTGTCGTGTCGTAGGAGATTACGGTGCCGGTGCGCGTCGCGGCGCGCGACCATTGCCAGCTCTTGAAATCGCGCTCCAGCGGCGCATCGCCATGGTTGATGTCGAAATAGCCGTCGCCGCGCCAGTGCAGGTCGGGATGATCGAAATCGACCGAGACGCGGCAGCACGGCGCGATCGGCTGCCAGCGGTGACGTCCGGCCGCATCGAGCGTGAACGCGATCTCATTCAGCGCTGTCGGCACCACGCGCACCTTGCCACGCAGTGGCAGTGGCCAAGGCACCGTGACCTCGTTGATCTCGATCGTCAGCTCGCGGCCGGTCCAGGCGAGGCGGCTCGGGCCGATCTTGAAGCTCTCGGCATCGCGCACGATCGCGCCGCGGCCGCGCTCGGTCATTGACCAGCGCCGCGCGCGCGCGCCATACAGCGCGACATTGAGCGCGCAATGATCTTCCGGATCAGCCGGGCCGCGCCGCCGAGCCCACGCATAGTATGGCGAGAACACGCTGCCGATGAAGGCGATCAGAGTGATGCCGAAGCGGCCGTCGTCGCTCAGCGCGTCGACATACCACCATGCATAGCCGTCCTTCGGGATGGCGCGGTCGAAGCGAGGTCCAGAATCGCCCGCGCGGCTGCCATCCGGCCCGACAGCGCCGCCATCGGCACGCCCGGCCCCGGATGCGCGCTGCCCCCGGCTATGTAGAGTCCCGGCAGTTTCGTCTGCGCCCCCGGGCGCTGGAACGACGCCATCCAGCCATGCGAGCTGCGGCCGTACAGCGCGCCCCCCGTGCCCGGAAACATCCGGTTGAAATCCACCGGCGTCGTCACGCGGGTCAGTTCCGGTGTCGTCGCGACGCTGAGGCCGCAGCGCTGCAACAGGTCGAAGGTCTGGCGGGCACATTGGCTGATCTCCGAGGACTCGAAGCGGTGGTGGTCGCCGGTGGCAGGCGCATTGATCAGGACGAACAGCGGCTCGCTGGTGCCGGCATTGCGGGGCTGGTCGTCGCGTGCCTGCGCGCAGACATAGACGGTCGGCTGCTGCGGCATCGCGCGCGCGTCGATCAGCTGATCGAACTCGGCGCGGTAGTCGCGCGAGAAGAACACGTTGTGACGCAGCAGCGGAAAACCGTCGGCGCGCGCCATGCAGCTCCAGGTCATGGCCGACAGCGAGCGCGCGGACCGAGGCAACGCGGGAAGGGCCCGCGCCGCGTCAGCACCGAACAGGCCCTGCGCCAGCGCCGCGACATCGGCGGTCGCGATCACCGCGTCGGCTGTGATCTGCTCGCCATCGGCGAGGCGCACGCCGGCGGCGCGGCCGCCCTGTGTCACGATGCCGGCGACGTCGCAGTCATAGCGAAGGGTCACGCCGTGGCGTTTGGCCATTGCGGCGAGACAGGCTGCGAGCTCGTGCATGCCGCCGCCGATCAGCCAGACGCCGGCCTGCTCGACATGGGCGACCAGCATCAAAGTCGCCGGCGCATGGAACGGCGACGAGCCGCAATAGGTCGCGTAACGGCCGAACAACTGCTGCAACCTGACATCGCGAAAATAGCCGCCGAGCGCCTTCCACAGCGTCTGGAACGGGCGGATCGCGGTGAGGTCGCGGAAGCCGGCATTGCGCAGCAGATGTGTCATGCTCGGTGCCGGCGTGCGGATGAAGGGATCGCGCAGCACCTCGAAGATGCGGCGGGCATCGCGACAGAAGGCGCGATAGCCTTCGGACTCGCTGCGTCCGGCGAACCGACCGATGGCATCGGCCGATCTGTCCTCGTCGGCGAACAGATCGAGCCGGCTGCCGTCGGTCCAGGCGTGACGGGCGAGAATCTCGAGCGGCATCAAGGTGAGATGGTCGTCGAGCGCGGTGCCGATCTCGGCGAACAATTCGTCGAACACCCAGCGCATCGTGAACACGGTGGGGCCGGAGTCGATACGTGCGGGGCCGATGGGGATCTGGCGCATCTTGCCGCCAGGCGAGGGGGCGCGCTCCAGCAGCGTCACCGCAGCGCCGCGTGCCGCGAGCGTGAGCGCAGCTGCAAGGCCGGCAATGCCGGCGCCAATCACGATCACGCGGTGATCGGCCATAGCTCGCACTCCTGTCCGCTCGACATGACGCAGGAAATGTCTAGCATGATTTACAGTATAGGTGTAAGCTGTAATTTACATAAGCGAGGGCCAGGACGGCCTCGCGGCAGGGGAGGCGGACATGGATGTGATGGCCCGGATCGAGAAATCCCTCGTCGCAGCGGTCGCGCTGGCCGATCGGCCCGGATGTCCGCCACGGTTGTCCGCCGCGATGCAGGCCGCGGTGTTTCCGAAGGGCGCGCGGGTGCGGCCGCGTCTCTGTCACGCGGTGGCGGCGGCCTGCGGCGACGACGAGCCGGCGGCGACCGATGCGGCGGGATCGGCGATCGAACTGTTGCACTGTGCCTCGCTGGTCCATGACGACCTGCCGTGCTTCGACAATGCCAAGTTGCGGCGCGGCCGGCCATCGGTGCATGCCGCGTTCGGCGAGCCGCTCGCGGTGCTCGCGGGCGACGCGCTGATCGTGCTGGCGTTCCAGACCCTCGCCAAGTCGCGCTGCTCGCCGCTGCGGCTGGCGCAGCTGATCGCCACCATCGGCGACGCCGTGGGTGTGCCGCATGGCATCGCCGCCGGTCAGGCCTGGGAATGCGAGCCGGAGATCGACCTGTCGCATTATCACCGCTCCAAGACCGGGGCGCTGTTCGCGGCGGCGACGGTGTCGGGGGCTGCGGCGGCCGGACACGCGAATCCGGAGGCCTGGCGCAGCCTGGGTGAGAAGATCGGCGAGGCCTACCAGGTCGCAGACGATATCCGCGACGCGGCCAGTGACGAGGAGGAGGCGGGCAAGCCGGTCGGGCAGGACGCCGCGCTCGGACGTCCCAATGCCGTGCTGCGCTATGGTCTCACCGGCGCGGTCAGCTATCTGCACGATCTCGTCGCTGACGGCATCCGCACCATGCCGCCTTGCGCCCATGCGCATGAGCTGCGCCTGCTGATGGAGCAGGAAGCCAAGCGTCTGGTGCCGCGCCGCCTGGCGGCATCGGCGGCGTGAGCTTTCGGCCGCGTTGGATGGCCACGCTCTCAAGGCGCGATCGCTGCTCACCCTCCCCTGGAGGGGGAGGGTCGACGCGCACGAGCGCAGCGACATGCGCGCCGGGGTGGGGTCACAGACCATCCGCGTGTACGGCGCTGGTGATGCCCGAAAGGCCGCCGGCAATGCGAACAATCTCGGGGCTCATCAGCAGCGATTTCCGGGCTCAACTTACCCCGCCGCGCGCTGCGCGCACGGCGAGCCTCCCCCTCCAGAGAAGGGTAGGCAGCTCGACCCATCAACTGCGTGATCCAACGCCAATTCTGTCGCTGGAGCGTTAGGCCATGCCCGCGGCCCTCCGCCACGATACGCCGGCTGTCACGCGCTTACGTGATCGCTGGCGTGGCTGGCGCGATGCGTTGCTGGCAAGTGCTTCGTTCCAGCGCTGGGCGGCAGCGTTTCCGTTGACGCGGCCGATTGCACGCAGGCGGGCGGCGGAGTTGTTCGATCTCTGCGCCGGCTTCGTCTATTCGCAGACCTTGGCGGCCTGCGTGCAGCTCGATCTGTTTGAGACATTGCGCGGAGGACCTTGCAATGTCGCGGCGTTGGCGTCGCGTGCGGCGATGTCACCTGCCGCAATGATGAGCCTGTGCGAGGCGGCCAGCGCCTTGCAGCTGCTGGAGCGGCGCGGCGCGGCGCATTATGGGCTCGGGCCGCTCGGCGCGGCGCTGCTCGGCAATCCCGGCATCGCCGCCATGGTTCGCCATCACGCTGCGCTGTATGCCGATCTCGGCGACCCCCTGGCGCTGTTGCGCGGCCAGGATCGCGCGCGCCGGCTGGCGCACTACTGGCCCTATGCGCTCGACCGCAGCGGCGCGACGCTGACGCGCGACGACGTCGCGCCCTATACGGCGCTGATGGCGGCGTCGCAGCCGATGATCGCGGACGTCGTCCTCGCGGCCTATCCGTTGAGCCGCCACCGCTGCCTGCTGGATGTCGGTGGTGGCGACGGCAGCTTCCTCGCCGCAGCCGCGCGGGCCGCGCCGCAACTCCAGCTGAAGCTGTTCGATCTGCCCGAAGTCGCCGCGATCGCGCAGGAGCGCCTTACCAAAGCCGGGCTCGCCGATCGCGTCACGATCAGCCCCGGCAGTTTCTACGACGATCCGCTCCCCACCGGCGCCGACGTGATCTCGCTGATTCGCGTCGTGCATGATCATGACGACGATGCGGTGGCACGGCTGCTGGCCAAGGTGCGCGCCGCCTTGCCCGACCATGGCGTGCTGTTGCTCGGCGAGCCGATGCGTGAGGCATCCGGCGGTAGCGACGGCGTCAGCGCGTATTTCGAGATCTATCTGCGCGCGATGGGGCAGGGGCGGCCGCGCAGCGCGGCGCGGCTGCGCGAACTGCTGAACATCGCGGGTTTTTCGCAGGTGCGAGTGCTTCGCACACGCATCCCCATGATCGCCAGCGTGATTGTCGCGAATAGCTGACACTCAGAATGTAAATTTATGTTGACACTATTCGTGAGCGGATTAACCTGACACCCGTAACTAAGCGGGCGTCGCCGGGGAGTTGGGCTATGGACGCGATCGCCGTGGTGCTGGGGAGGCCGAGGGAGTTGTCGCTGCAGCAGCTGCAGCTGGCGGATGCCCCGGACTGGCTCACCGTCGACATCGAATGGAGCGCGATCAGCACCGGCACCGAACGGCTGCTGTACGAAGGGCGCATGCCGTCCTTCCCGGGCCTGGGCTATCCACTCGTGCCGGGCTACGAGGCGGTCGGCCGCATCGCGCACGCTGCACCTCATTCGGGTTTTCGAAAGGGCGAGCGCGTCTTCGTGCCGGGCGCGGCGCGCTGCTTCGGCGAGGTGAGGAGCCTGTTCGGCGCCGCAGCCTCACGCCTCAACGTTCCTCCGCAGCGCGTGGTCGCGATTGACGAGTCCATCGGCGAGCGCGGCGTGCTGCTCGCGCTCGCGGCCACCGCCTATCATGCGCTGACGATCGGCGGCGACGGCCAGGCCGAATGCGTGGTCGGCCATGGTGTGCTCGGTCGTCTGCTGGCGCGGCTGATCATCGCAATGGGTGGCGATCCGCCCGTGGTGTGGGAAAGCAATCCGGAGCGCGCCGCCGGCGCGACCGGTTATCGCGTCATCGATCCCGCGACTGATACCCGTCGCGACTATCGCCTGATCTTCGACGCCAGCGGCGATGCCGGGCTGCTCGACAGTCTCATTGCTCGCTTGGCCCCCCGGGGCGAGATCATCCTCGCCGGCTTCTACAGTGCGCCGCTGACCTTCTCCTATCCGCCGGCCTTCATGCGCGAGGCGGCGATCCGCGTCGCCGCCGAATGGAAGCATGAGGACCTGCTCGCGGTGCGCAATCTGATCGACACCGGTCGGCTGTCGCTGGACGGGCTGATTACGCATCACGCCGACGCTTTGTCGGCGGAGAGCGCCTACCGGACCGCATTCGACGATCCGTCATGTCTCAAGATGGTCTTGGACTGGAGAGCTGCCCCATGAATGCCCCGACCAAGATCAGTGCGGTGGCCGATGCCCTGCGGGCCGAAGCCGCGATCGAGCCCGACGTGCCCACGACGGCGACGCCGAAGAAGGCGACGCAGATCATCGCGATCTACGGCAAGGGCGGCATCGGCAAGAGCTTCACGCTTGCCAATTTGTCCTACATGATGGCGCAGCAGGGCAAGAAGGTGCTGCTCATCGGCTGCGATCCGAAGAGCGATACCACGTCGCTGCTGTTCGGCGGCCGCGCCTGCCCGACCATTCTTGAGACCTCGTCGAAGAAGAAGCTCGCCGGCGAGGATGTGAAGATCGGCGACGTCTGCTTCAAGCGCGACGGCGTGTTCGCGATGGAGCTCGGCGGACCCGAGGTCGGCCGCGGCTGCGGCGGTCGCGGCATCATCCACGGCTTCGAGCTGATCGAGAAGCTCGGCTTCCACGATTGGGGCTTCGACTACGTGCTGCTCGACTTTCTGGGCGATGTCGTCTGCGGCGGCTTCGGCCTGCCGATCGCGCGCGACATGTGCCAGAAGGTGATCATCGTCGGCTCCAACGATCTGCAGTCGCTTTACGTTGCCAACAACGTCTGCTCGGCGGTGGAATATTTCCGCAAGCTCGGCGGCAATGTCGGGGTCGCCGGCATCGTGATCAACAAGGATGACGGCACCGGCGAGGCGCAGGCCTTTGCTGATGCGACGGGCATCCCGGTGCTGGCCTCGATCCCGGCCGACGACGACATCCGCCGCAAGAGCGCCAGCTATCAGATCATTGGCCGGCCCGGCACGCCCTGGGCGCCGCTGTTTGAGCACCTCGCGAAGAACGTCGCCGAGGCCCCGCCGCAGCATCCGCATCCCCTGACGCAGGACGGCCTGCTCGGCCTGTTCAAGGCCTCGGAAGTCGGCCGCGACGTGGTGCTGGAGCAGGCGACGCTTGAAGACATGTGCGGCAGCACGGCGGTGGCCAAGCCGTCGCTCGAAGTGATCTACGACAATGTGTGATGGGTGCGTTGCTGAGCAGCGGAATGTAGTGCAATGAGCGATGCAGTGATCCATCAGGCCGTGGGCGGCGCGGAGGCCGGCATGCCGGCGCAGCCCGAGGCGCTCGGCTGCCACGCCGGCAAGGCCGAGCTCAAGAAGGCGGCCGAGGCTGCCGGCAAGAGCGAGGTCTTGGCGCGCTATGCGGCGGACTATCCGGCCGGGCCGCATGACCAGCCGCAGAGCATGTGTCCGGCGTTTGGCTCGCTGCGCGTCGGCCTGCGCATGCGCCGCACCGCCACCGTGCTGTCGGGCTCGGCCTGCTGCGTCTATGGCCTGACCTTCACGTCGCACTTCTATGGCGCGCGGCGCAGCGTCGGCTATGTCCCGTTCAATTCCGAGACGCTGGTCACCGGAAAACTGTTCGAGGACATTCGCGACGCCGTGTTCAAGCTCGCCGATCCCGCCAATTACGACTGCGTCGTCATCATCAATCTGTGTGTCCCCACCGCGTCCGGCGTACCGCTGCAAATCCTGCCGAAGGAGATCAACGGCGTCCGTGTGATCGGCATCGACGTACCCGGCTTCGGCGTGCCGACCCATGCCGAGGCCAAGGATGTGCTGGCGGGCGCGATGCTGAACTACGCGCGCCGCGAGGCCGAGCAGGGGCCGGTGCAGGCGCCGCGCGCGCCGCGCGGCGACAAGCCTACCATCACGCTGCTGGGCGAGATGTTCCCCGCCGATCCCGTCGGCATCGGCATGATGCTGGCGCCGCTCGGCCTTGCCGCCGGACCCACGGTGCCGACGCGCGAATGGCGCGAACTCTATGGCGCACTGGACTGCGCGGCTGTCGCGGCGATCCACCCGTTCTACACGGCGTCGATCCGCGAGTTCGAAGCGGCGGGCCGTCCGATCATCGGTTCGGCGCCGGTCGGCTACGACGGCACGGCGGATTGGCTGGAGGCGGTCGGGGCGATCTGCGGCGTCGGACGCGGGCAGATCGACGCAGCGAAGAACGCAGTGCTGCCGGCGATCCGCGCGGCACTCGCGGCAGCGCCGATCCGCGGCCGCATCACGCTGTCGGGCTATGAAGGGTCCGAACTCCTGGTCGGGCGTCTCCTGGTCGAGAGCGGCGCCGATCTGCGCTATGTCGGCACGGCCTGTCCGCGCACGCGCTGGTCGGAAGCGGACTGTGCGTGGCTCGAGAGCCACGGCGTGCGCGTGCAGTACCGCGCCTCGCTGGAGCAGGATCTCGCCGCAGTCGATGAGTTCGCGCCGGATCTCGCGATCGGCACCACGCCGGTCGTGCAGAAGGCCAAGGCGCGCGCGATTCCATCGCTCTATTTCACCAATTTGATCTCGGCGCGGCCGCTGTTCGGCGTCTCCGGCGCCGGCTCGCTGGCGCAGGTCGTCAATGCCGCCATCGGCGGCAAGGCGCGGTTCGACGAGATGCGCACGTTCTTCGAAGGTGTCGGCGAGGGCGACACTGCGGGCGTGTGGCAGGACACGCCTGTCGCGCGTCCTGAATTCCGCGACAAGTTCCGCAAGGCGGTCGCGGCGCAGGCCAAGAAGCGCAAGTCCGAGGAGATGGTGTGATGCTGATCCTCGATCACGATCGCGCCGGCGGCTATTGGGGCTCGGTCTACGTGTTCACCGCGATCAAGGGCCTGCAGGTCATCATCGATGGCCCGGTCGGCTGTGAGAACCTGCCGGTGACTTCGGTGCTGCACTACACCGACGGCCTGCCGCCGCACGAGCTGCCGATCGTCGTCACGGGTCTCGGCGAAGACGAACTGGGACAGAAGGGCACCGAGCAGGCGATGAAGCGCGCCCGCGCCGCGCTCGATCCCGACCTGCCGGCCGTGGTCGTCACCGGCTCGATCGCCGAGATGATCGGCGGCGGCGTCACGCCGGAAGGCTCCAACATCAAGCGCTTCCTGCCGCGCACGATCGACGAGGACCAGTGGCAGAGCGCCAACCGCGCGCTGAGCTGGTTGTGGAGCGAATATGGCCTGCGCAAGATCCCGGAGCGCAAGCCGCGTGCGGACGGCGAGAAGCCACGCGTCAACATCATCGGGCCGATCTACGGCACCTTCAACATGCCCTCGGATCTCGCCGAGATCCGCCGGCTCGTTGAAGGCATCGGCGCCGAGATCAACATGGTGTTTCCGCTCGGCAGCCATGTTGCCGACGTGCCGAAGCTGGTCAATGCGGACGTCAACATCTGCATGTATCGCGAGTTCGGCCGGCTGCTGTGCGAGACCTTGGAGCGCCCCTATCTGCAGGCGCCGATCGGGCTGCATTCGACCACGAAATTCCTGCGCACGCTCGGTGAGATGCTCGGGCTCGACCCCGAGCCGTTTATTGCGCGCGAGAAGCATACGACGATCAAGCCGATCTGGGACCTCTGGCGTTCGGTCACGCAGGACTTCTTCGGCACCGCCAGCTTCGGCATCGTCGCCTCCGAGACCTATGCGCGAGGCTTGCGCAATTTCCTGGAGACCGAGCTCGGGCTGCCGTGTCATTTCGCAGTCTCGCGCTGCGCCGGCGCCAAGACCGACAATGACGCGATCCGTAAGCAGATCCACGAGCGGCCGCCGCTGGTGCTGTTCGGCAGCTACAATGAGCGCATGTATGCGGCGGAAGCGGGCAATCGCGCGATCTACATCCCGGCCTCGTTCCCGGGCACGGTGATCCGCCGCCACACCGGCACGCCGTTCATGGGCTATGCCGGCGCGACCTATGTCCTGCAGGAGGTCTGCAACGCGCTGTTCGATGCGCTGTTCAACATCCTGCCGCTCGCCACGCAGCTCGATCAGATCGCGGCGACGCCGGCGCGGCTCGAGCGCGAGCTGCCCTGGGAAGACGGCGCCAGGCTCGCGCTCGATCGGATCATCGAAACGCAGCCGGTGCTGGTGCGGATTTCCGCAGCCAAGCGGCTGCGCGATGCGGCCGAGCGCGGCGCGCGCCAGGCCGGACTCGACAAGGTGACGGAAGACGTTCTCGCGCGCGTGCGGCTGCAGCTCGCAACAGGCCAGGCCGCATGAGCGCGATGGGGTAGAGCGAAGGGAGAGGGACGATGTCGTTATACGAGCGCATGGATCGTGACGTCGCGCCGAGATCGCGCGAGCGGATCGAGTATCTCCTGGTCTACGCAATGTGCTTCGCCGTGCTGATGGTCGAGGGCGTGCTGCGCCGGATCGGCTCGGTCATCACCGGCCACCGGCCGGCGCCGCTCGGCGCCATCATCGGCGAGGCGAGGATCAAGGCCGCGAACTGCGCGACCTCGTCCTTCATGGGGCTGTGAGTTCGAGGGCTGCCGGCTGAGCCCTGCGTGCTCTCTCAAGGAATTCGTGCGGCTCGCCGCACGGATGTCATCCCGGCGACGGGATGGCGCTTCGACGCTGCTCATTCCGGTGAGCGGCATCCGGCCGAAAGGCCAACACCAGGAGGTACCACTATGGTGGACGTACCAAACAAGGGAGGCTCTCTGTCGGGGCTGACCGAAGCGGAGGCTAGGGAATTCCATAGCATCTTCATGACGAGCTTTGTGGTCTTCACGGCGATTGCGATCGTCGCCCACATTCTCGCCTGGATGTGGCGTCCTTGGCTGCCCGGGCCGACCGGCTACAAGGCAGCGGCGCTGGATGGGGTGACCCACTACGCCAATATCGTGCTCTCCTACCTGACCTGACCGAAAGGAGAAAACTATGTGGCGCTTGTGGTTGTTGTTCGATCCCCGCCGGGTTCTCGTGGCTCTCGGCATCTTCCTGTTCGGACTGGCATTGGTGATTCACTTCATCCTGCTCAGCACGAATCGGTTCAACTGGCTGGAGGGACCGCGCGCTGCGAAGACGTCGTCGATCTCCGATCCGGCGACCCCGGTGAAGCTCACCTAACAGCTTCGCGTGACCCAAGGGAAGCGGGCGTGCGTCGGCGACAGACCTCGTTCGCCCGCTTCCCAAATATGGCCGTCAATGAATGCGCGGCCTGACGACATGACGATACGACACGCAGCATATCGAGCGACGGGCAGCGGAGGCAGGACCGATGGCAATGCTCAGCTTTGAACGAAAATACCGCGTCCGCGGCGGCACGTTGATCGGCGGCGACCTGTTCGATTTCTGGGTCGGACCATTCTATGTCGGCTTCTTCGGCGTGACGACGATCTTCTTCACGTTCGTCGGCGTGGCGCTGATCCTCTACGCCACGGCGCTCGGACCGACGTGGAATCTCTGGCAGATCAGCATCAATCCGCCCGACGCCAAATACGGCCTGTCATTCGCGCCACTCACCGAGGGCGGCTTCTGGCAGCTCATCACGGTGTGCGCGCATGGCGCCTTCGTCTCCTGGGCGCTGCGCGAGGTCGAGATCTGTCGCAAGCTCGCGATCGGCTATCACGTGCCTGTCGCCTTCGGCTTTGCGATCTTCGCTTATTTCACGCTGGAGGTGATCCGTCCGGTGCTGATGGGCTCGTGGAGCTACGCCTTCCCCTACGGCATCATCACCCATCTCGACTGGGTGTCGAACACCGGCTATCAGTTCGGCAATTTCCACTACAATCCCGCGCATATGATCGCGATCACGTTCTTCTTCACGACGTGTCTTGCGCTCGCGCTGCACGGCGGACTGATCCTGTCGGCCAGCAACCCCGGCCGTGGCGAGGAGATGAAGTCGCCGGAGCATGAGAACACGATGTTTCGTGATCTCATCGGCTATTCCGTCGGCACCCTCGGCATCCACCGCGTCGGGCTTTTCCTCGCGCTGTCCGCTGTGTTCTTCAGCGCCGTCTGCATCGTCATCTCCGGTCCCGCCTGGCTGCTGCCGGAAGGCAATGCCTGGTCGGATTGGTGGGAATGGTGGCGCAGGGTTCCGATCTGGTCGCCGCCGCAATGAGTTCAAGGAGAGGTCGTCATGGCCCAATACCAGAACATCTTCACGCAGATCCAAGTTCGCAGTAAGATCTATCCGGGCATTCCGATCGAGCCCGGAATCTGGGAGCGGCTCGGCAAGGGCAGCTTCAACTACTGGTTCGGCAAGATCGGTGACGCCCAGGTCGGCCCGGTGTATCTCGGCTTCCTCGGCCTTGCCTCGCTGATGACCGGCTTCGTCGCGATCGAGATCATCGGTCTCAACATGCTGGCCTCGGTGAACTGGAGCCCGCTCGAGTTCATTCGCCAGTTCCCGTGGCTGTCGCTGCAGCCGCCGGCGCCGGAATACGGCCTGCAGATCTTCCCGCCGCTGCAGGAGGGTGGCTGGTGGCTGATGGCTGGCTTCTTCCTGACGACGTCGATCCTGTTGTGGTGGGCCCGCACCTATCGCCGCGCCCGCGCGCTCGGCCTCGGTACGCACGTCTCCTGGGCGTTTGCGGCGGCGATCTGGCTCTATCTGGTGCTCGGCTTCATCCGGCCGATCTTCATGGGGAGCTGGAGCGAGGCGGTGCCGTTCGGCATCTTCCCGCACCTCGACTGGACCAACAATTTCTCCATCACCCACGGCAACCTGTTCTACAATCCGTTCCACATGCTCTCGATCGCCTTCCTGTACGGATCGGCGCTGCTGTTCGCGATGCATGGCGCGACGGTGCTGGCGATCAGCCGCTACGGCGGCGAGCGAGAGCTCGAACAGATCGTCGATCGCGGCACGGCGTTCGAGCGTGGTGCGCTGTTCTGGCGCTGGACGATGGGCTTCAACGCGACCGCCGAATCGATCCATCGCTGGGCCTGGTGGTTCGCCGTGCTTTGTCCCTTGACCGGCGGCATCGGCATCCTACTCTCGGGCACAGTGGTCGACAGCTGGTTCGACTGGGGCGTGAAACACGGGCTGGCGCCGATGCGCTGAAGTCCCTGCAGGTCGAGACATGTTGGACAGAGTTGAGCAGATTGAGATGGCCGGGTGCAGCACGCGCCCGGTCAGTCTTTTGGAAGCGATGCGCGAACGGACCAAGGCGCTGCATGTGACGGCGGAGCGGACCGGGGTCGTCGCCGAGCTGTTGCGCGGCCGCGGCACGCGGCAGGCCTATGCGTTGCTGTTGCGCAATCTATTGCCGGTCTATGAGACGTTGGAGGCCGAGCTTGTCCGCCACCAAAGCTCGCTTGTGCTGAGCCGCATCGTGCGGCCGGAGCTGCATCGCAGTCCGGCGATCAAGGCCGATCTTGCGACGCTCGATGCGACCGGCCTGCCGCTGTTGCCCGAAGCGATCACCTATGTCGGCGCCATCAAGAAGGCGGGATCGGGCTCGGGCCATCCGCTTCTGGCCCACGCCTATACGCGCTATCTCGGCGATCTCAGCGGCGGCCAGATCATCAAGAAGATCCTCGCGCGGTCGCTCGCACTGCCGCCGGAGGCGCTGTCGTTCTACGAGTTTCCTGAGATCGCAGACATTCGGCGCTTCAAGGACGCGTACCGCGACGTGCTGGAGCTGGCCGGCGCTGCGATGGCCGATCCCGGCGCTGTCGTCGAAGAGGCGGCCACGGCGTTCAAGCTGAACATCACGCTGTCGGAGGCGCTGCAGGCCGCGGCGGGGCTCGGCGCCTGAAGATCAGCGCCACACGCCGCGGGACTTGCCTTCACTCCTCGCTCTGCGAGCGATACCACACCAGGTGCTCGAGGATGCCCAGCGTCCGCGCGGTGGAATTCCGGATGCTCTCCAGCATCTCGGGCATGCCGCCCGCTTCGGCGCCATGCGTCACTTCGAGCGCGGCGAGCTGCGCATTCTCCACCGTCGAGGCCGCCAGTTCCTTGTAGATCAGGCTGGCGCGCTGATCGAGCCGAAGACTCGGCCGCCGCGCGCCATCTATCTCCTCCTGGAAGCGCGCGCGGGCCGCCTCGGCCGTCTTGCGTTCCGTCAGGTCTGAGAAGATCAGCACGAAGCCGAGGACGCGGTCGTAGGGCGCAATGACTGGGTCGGCGCGCACCATCAGCGGTCGCTGCGAGGCCGCGCCGCTCAGCGTCAGCTCGCCACGCCAACTGCGCTTGTTGCGCATGAGGTCGTCGAGATTGGCGCGGAATTCCGCCGGGGCCGCGAAGTAGCTGCCGAGATCGCGCAAATGCGGAATGTGCGGATGCGAGGCGCGCAGCTGCTGCTCGAACGCCTCGTTCATGAGCAGGATGCGACCTTCGACATCGGCGATGATCACCGGTTGCTCCGACCGCAGCACCTGGGCGCTGATCGTGGCAAGCTGGTCCTGCGCAATCACCATGCGCACCGAGCGAAGCTGCAGCGCGACGTCGGCCACGGTCTCGCTGATCAACCGCGCCGAGGCCAGCTCGGCCGGTGACCATGGTTCCGACTTGCCTTCGACCAGCTGGTGCCATTGCGCGAAGGAGCGGCGCGGCGACAGATCCGATGGGTCGTCGCCGATGATGACCGCCTTGAGCGGATCGCCGCCCCAGGTCACCGTCCTCACCTGTTCAGGCCTGAACCAGAGCAGGTACTCGCCCTCGCTCGCCGAAAGCGGAGCTGCGATCAGGCCGCTCGCAATCGGGCGGAGATCCATGAAAGACGGTTCGTCCAGCGTCAGCGCGGCCGTCACCGTCAGAGCTTGCGGCGCCGGCTCCGTCGTCTTGCGCCGGCGATCGAGCCAAGCGGCGAGATCGCGGATGCGCTGCGTCGATGGAACGTCGCCGGCGGTGGTGACCTGGCCTTCGAACAGCAGCGCGGCGCCGGTCGCGCCGAGCGGCTGCAGCAGCGACTGTGAGCCGTCGAACAACGCCGCCTGCCATTCGCCGTCCCGCGAGACCGCCTCGACCAGCCGCTGCTCGAGCCGGCGGACGACCAGCTCGGACTGGCTCTGCGCGAAACTTTCGAGCGCAGCGATCCGGATCGCGCAGGTCTCGGCCAGCGCCTCGCAGGCCGCGCGGATATCGAACGGCACGAAGCGCGGCTCGTAGTGATGACAGGCGACCAGGCCCCAGAGCCGGCCGCTGACGATCAGCGAGCACACCAGCGTGGCGCCCACGCCCATGTTCTGCAGATATTTCTGATGAATGGGCGACATGCTGCGCAGGCAGCTCAGCGACATGTCGAGGTCGCGCCCGTTCAGCGGCGAGATACGCGGCTGCAGCGGCACCGGTGTGTAGTTGACGTCGACCAGCAGGCGCACGCGGTTGCGCTCGTAGAGGCGGCGTGCGATCTGCGGAATGTCCGAGGCGGGATAGCGATTGCCGAGAAAGGCTTCGAGCTCGGGCCGCCGCCGTTCCGACAGCACCTCGCCATGGCCCTCGTCGTCGAAGCGGTAGACCATGACGCGGTCGTAGCCGGTGATCTCCTTGAAGATGGTCGCGGTCTCGTCGCTGAGGCCGAGCAGGGACGAGGCAGAGGTGATGCGATGGAAGGCGCCGTCGAGCGCAGGCGCGATGTTGGTCGTTTTCGTCGCCGGTTCCAGCTCGATGATCAGCCCGCCATTTGATGGGCGGTGAATTGTACAGTCGACGCGCCGCGGCGGCGTCCCCACCGCGCAGCGTAGGGTCATCGGCGCCAGATGCAGCGGGCCGTTCAGATGCGGCAGGATCTGCAGCGCCAAGTCGCCGCCGAGATCGCGCAGCGGACGTCCGACAACCGAATTGGTGTTGAGGAAGGCCGCCGCATTGGTGCTGGCCTGGATGACGAGATTGTCGGGCTCCTTGACCGCCAGCAGGATGCCATGCGGCTGGATCGAGCCTGCGAGATGAATCTGTTCGCGCTCGCAATTCGCAAGAGTAGCGTGGCCGAAGGCTGGCGTCGTCAGCGGAACGGGCAACTAGCTCCCCTTTTCGGTTTCCTCGCCGTTTTCTTCGAGTTGGCTCAGATTATACCGATCAAGCTTGGCGTAAAGGCTCTGGCGGCTGAGGCCGAGAATTTCGGCGGCCGAGGTCCGGTTCCCATTGGCCAGCTCGAGCGCGGCGCGGACGTAGTGCTGCTCGACGACCTCGACCGTACTCCTCACGAGATCGCGCAGCGGTGTCTTGCCGACCGATTCGTTGAGGCCGGCGAGCGCTGCTCGCAGATTGTCATGCTCCCCGGTCGGCGACAACCGCCTCGCAATGTTGCGCAGAACGAGGCCGATCCGGCGCTGGCCGTCCTGGCCATGCGCCGCGGCCGAAATCTCGACCTCCGTCTCGGTGCCAAGCTCGCCCTGGATGGTGGTCGACAGCAGCCGAACGGTTCCATGGCGCTCGACATTGGAGATCAGAACCGAGAGGTCGGCGCCTGGCCGCGTCAGCCAGCGGCTCAGCTTTTCGCCGACGAGCGCCTCTTTCGATCCGACCTCGACCAGCTCCAGGAATGCGCGGTTGGCGCGCGTGATGGCGCCGGTGACGTCGATGCTGATGACGGCGTCCGGAAGGTTGTCGATCAGCCGTTCCGGATCGTCCGACACCGGGCCGCGCTGCATGGACTTGCCGATCGGTGCCATCTGCAGCAGGAACATCGGTGCGTTGTCGCTGGTCATCAGCGATCCCCGGAGCATCCAGGGCGCGGCGTCCTCGCCGAGATGGATCACGATGCCTGGCGCCTTGCCCTGGTCGCGGACCCGCCGCAGCATGAGCTCGACCGGCTCGCGGTCCTTCTCCGGAATCTCGTGCAGGAACTCGCGGCCGACCAGATTGTCGCGGCGCCGGTTCGATACGCCGAGCGCGGCGGCTGCCGTTCGGTTGGCCTCGACGATACGCAGATCCGAGACCTTGGTTAGCAGTACCGCCTCGTTGGAATCCTCGATCACCAGCCGGTAGCGCGTCTCGATCTCGCGCAGGCGCCAATAGTCCCGCTCGATGGTCTGCTGCGCCGAGATCAGCCGGGCCTGCAGCTCGGCCACCGCCTGCAGGTTCTTGCCGATCGCCAGCATGCCGGCGCGGCCACCGAGCAGCACGGTGGTGAATTCCATCGGCAGCTCCAGGCCGCTGGGGAACCGCTGGGTGATCTGGCGAAAGGCGGAAATGCCGGTGCGCTTGGTGTCATGCATGATGCGCTCGATCTTCTCGCTCGCATCATCGACGATCTCCGACCAGAGGCGGCCGAGCCAAGCGTCGACATTCTCTGCAGACATGGATGGGGACAGCGTTGCCTCGCGGATCACGCCGTCCATGTCGAGCAGCAACGTCACGTCGGGTCGTGGACCGTGAAACTCGGCCATGGTCTTGGCACCCGTTGGATACGCTCGCTAGGATTGCGTCGCCGTCACTTGGCGCGCATTTTGAAGGTGCCGCGCCGCATCCCGCTAACGTATTGAGAGTCTTGGATATGTCGTTAGCCCACGCAGGGCCCTCAGTGTCAAGGCTTATTTACGAGCATGCAACTTTCGTTGGTATTCCTGCGCCTATTGCATGATCGAAGTGCGACTTAAGCGCCCAGTTTTGTCGTGCTTGTGAATGACAGTCGATCCTGACACTGATAGCTGTAAGGAGCAATTACGTGCATTAACAACCAAGACTATTGGGAGGATCAGGAATGCTCAGAGCGGGTGTGGTTGCGATGGCTCTTACGGTAACATCTGCTGGTGCCGGCTTTGCGCTCGACGGCGGCGACCCGGCGAAAGGCGAACAGATCTTCAAACAATGCATGACCTGCCATCGCATCGGACCCGACGCGAAGAACGCTGTCGGCCCGGTGCTGACCGGCGTCGTCGGGCGCGCCACCGGGACGTATCCAGGCTTTGCCTATTCGGACCTCAACAAGCACGCTGGCGAGGCCGGCTTGGTCTGGACCGAGGACAATATCTTCGAGTACCTCCCCGACCCCAGCGCCTTTCTCAAGAAGTATCTGACCGAGAAGGGCAAGGCGGACCAGGCCACCGGCTCCACCAAGATGGTGTTCAAGCTCGCCAACGAGCAGCAGCGCAAGGACGTCATCGCCTATCTGAAGACGTTCTCCGAGAAGAAGTGATCGAGGGCAGGACGGCGCTCAGGTCCTGAGCGGCGAGCCATCCACACACATGTGTCGTCCCGGCGAACGCCGGGACCCATACCGCGTGATCTTTCTTGAGGCGCGCTGCGCGTTGAAGCGCAACAGATCTCGGCCTGAGGTTATGGGTCCCCGCTTTCGCGGGGACGACGGCTTCGGGTGCCGTCGGCAGCCGGGCATGGGTGAGAGCGTCCCGCCGTCGGCAGAGCGCCTGAAACGACTATCCACTAAGAAGACTATCCACTCAGAAGACTATCACCGCCACCGCTGCCGGAGATCGGCGGCGTTGGCGATGCCGGAGGCGGCGAGGCAGCCTGCGAGCCAGAACCACGGCGCCCCGGTCAGAGCGCAGCGCACAGCGAGCAGCAGGAACACCCCGGCGAGCAGATTGGGCAGCAAGGCCCGCGGGCTGATGCCGCGCCGGCGCCGCCGCCAGATCCATGTCACGGCGATCAACTCCAGGGCGACGACCGCGAGTATCAGATCGACCAGATGCGGACTGCGAAACAGCTCATCCATTGCCCGAGTTGCTACGCCGCCTTCGCGAGCCCGGTGAGGTGGGCGATATTCTTGAAGAAGATCCGGACATGCGACAGCGGCTTGGCCCGCACCAGTTCCTTGTTCATGTAGGCGTCCCAGGTCAGCTGCTGGACGTCGCGGTCGCGGCAGATGGCGACGAAGCGCTCGCGGCGGGCGTCGTTCGTGTACCAGTAGCGCTGCATCATGCCGAGGATGAAGAACACCGCGCCATGCTTGCGCATGAAAGTCTTGCGGGCGGTTGCGAGGGCCGCGGCATCTCTCGTCTTCAGAAACAGCGCCACCGCTTGCGCGGCGGCGCGACCGCCGGCCATCGCATAATAGATGCCTTCGCCGGAGGCCGGCGCCACCACGCCGGCGGCATCGCCGGCGAGCACGACGTCGCGGCCATTGTCCCAGCGCGACAGCGGCTTCAGCGGGATCGGCGCGCCTTCGCGACGGATCGTCTCCAGATCGTCGAGCGCGGCCGCTTTCCGGAACTCGGCGACCGAGCCGCGCAGTGAAAAGCCCTTGCAGGCGCTTCCGGTGCCGATGCTGGTGGTCGGACCGTGCGGGAACACCCAGCTGTAGAAATCGGGGGAGAGCTTGCCGCGATAGACGACGTCGCAGCGGGTCGCGTCGAACACCGGGTGGCTGCGATCCGGCGAGCGGATAATCTCGTGATAGGCGAACACGTAGCGGATCTCACGGACTTCCGGGATGCATTGCCGCGCCACCGCCGACACCGCGCCATCGGCGCCGATCACGGCGCGGGCACGCACGCTGTCCTCGCGCACGCTGCCGTCGTCCATGCGACGCTCGTAATGCATCACGGCCGTACCATCGGCCTCGCGGGCTAGTCTATTGAACGTGCCGGTGCGGCGGACCGCGCCGCCCTCGGCGGCGCGCTGGCGCAGCCATTCGTCGTAATGCTCGCGATCGACCATGCCGACGAAGCCGCCGTCGATCGGCATGTCGACGTCCCTGTTGCTCGGCGACACCATGCGGGCCGACGAGATCCGGGCGACCAGCAGATGATCGGGGATCTCGAACTCGGCGATCAGCCGGGGCGGAATGGCGCCGCCGCACGGCTTGATGCGGCCGGCTCTGTCGAGCAGCAACACATGGTGGCCCTGGCGAGCCAGATCATTGGCGGCGGTCGCGCCGGCGGGGCCGCCGCCGACGACCACCACGTCGAACGTCTCGGAGGAGGACGAGGGGTTCATCGCTAGGCTCCTTGGTTGGCCGGCTGCGCCGGAAGCGTCGATGTCTGCGTGCGCGGACGCTTGATCCAGATCGCCAGCCAGGCGGAGAGCACGAACAGCGCCGCTTCGGCGGCGAATACCGTCGCATAGGCGGAGGCGGTCGAGGGCATGAAGTGGCGCGCGGCGTCCGCGGCGGCCGTGCCGACGAAGCCGCCGATGCCGAACGAGATCGCCTGCGAGGCGCCCCACAGCCCCATGCGCGTGCCCTCGCGATTGTCGCGGCCCTCGCTGACCATGTTCATCATCGCGCCGATCGCCGCGATGGCGTAGACGCCGTTGGTGATGCCGAGCAGCAGCACCGAGCCGCGCAGCGGCCATGACGGGCCGACGGTCGCGGCGGTGGCGAGGCTCAGCAGCGCCAGTGCCGAGGCGAGGCAGCCGCCGATGATCCAGGGCTGCGGCCGCGTCCGCCAGTCCGCGCGCAGGCTCGCCAAGGCCGGCATCAGGATCATGCCGATCAGCGCGCCCATGTGCTGCACGGACGAGAGCTGCGTGGTCTGGCCCGGCGTCATGCCGAACACGCTGCCGGCGAACGGCTCCAGGATCAGGTCCTGGGCGCTGTAGGCCAGCATCGAGACGAAGATGAAGATCGCGAAGCGCCGCGCCTGCGGCTCCCGGCAGATCTCGCGGAAATCCTCCATGAAGCCGCCGCGCTCGGCCTTGGCGGCGGACGCCTCGGCGGAGATCTCCGGCTGCTCGATGCCCCAGACGCCGAGCAAAGTCAGCACCATCGCGATCGCCGAAACGGCGCCGGAGACCAGTATCAGCCGCTCGCCGGAGAATGGATCGAGCGCCTTGCCGGCCACGGCCGTGGTCACGATGAAGCCGGCGATCATCATGATCCAGGCGATCGAGGCGGCGGCGCTGCGCCGCTCCGGCGCGGTGCGCTTGGCGAGCAGCACCAGGAGCGAGGTGCCGGCAGCGCCGACGCCGATACCGATCATGATGAAGGCGATCACGGCGACGACCAGGCCGAGCACGAGCTGGCTCGCCATCAGCGCGGTGGCAACGGCCGCGAGCAGGCCGCCGGCCGCGAGCACCGCCATGCCGCCGACGATCCAGGCAAAGCGCCGTCCGCCGACATCGGAGCCGTGGCCGAGCCAGGGCCTGAGCACCTGCATCGCATAATGGATCGCGACCAGCAGGCCGGGGATCATCGCCGGCAGCGCCAGCTCGATGACCATCACGCGGTTCAAGGTCGAGGTCGTCAGCACCACGACCGCGCCGAGCGCAGTCTGGACCAGGCCGAGCCTGACGATGCCGAACCAGGAGAGCGGGGAGGGCGCGGCGCCGATCATGCCGACATCCCCGCCAGCGCAAAGGCCGTGACCAGCATGCCGAGGACATAGAGCAGCACGCCGGTCCCGTTGTACCAGGGCGCAAGCGCGCGCGGGTCGGTCATCAGCCGCCGCATCAGCACCAGCTGGGCCGCGATCAGCACCGCGATGATCGCGGCATGCAACGGGCGGCTCCAGGCCACGAGCAGCGCGAGCACCGCGATTTGGGCCAGCGCCATGGTGATGCAGGCGAGGCGCGCGGCGCGCTCGGCGCCGAGCAGCACCGGCAGCGAGTTGACGCCGCTGACGCGGTCGCCGCCGATCGACTTGAAGTCGTTCAGGGTCATGATGCCATGGGCGCCGGCGCTATACAGCAGCGCGATCGCGAGCACCTGCCAGGAGGGCGCCTCTGCGCTCATGATCGCAGCGGCCGTGATCCAGGGCAGGCCCTCGTAACACAGGCCGACCGCGCTATTGCCCCACCAGCCGTTCTGCTTCAGCCGGATCGGGGGCGCGCTATAGGCCCACGCCAGCGCAAGCCCGAGCGCCGCTGCGGCGAAGCCCCAGGTGCCGAGCAAAGTGGCGACGCCGAGCGACAGCACGGTCCAGATCAGCGCGACATAGAGGCCCCAGCGCCCGGGAATGCGGCCCGACGGGATCGGCCGGTGCGGCTCGTTGAGCGCATCGACATGGCGGTCGAACCAATCATTGACCGCCTGGCTGGTGGCGCAGACCATCGGTCCGGCCAGCACGAGGCCGGCGACCACGATCGGCCAGCGCGGCGCCAGCGCTGCGCCGGACGAGACGACGCCGCAGCCGAATGCCCAGATCGGCGGAAACCAGGTAATCGGTTTCAACAGCTCGAGAACGGCCGCGGGCTGGATCCGGGGAGCAAGCGGGGCGGGCGCGATCTCGGTCATGGCTGCTCTTCCACTATTCCAACTGGCTGTCTTCTTCGCTCGGCTCGGCGAGGCCGTAGCGCCGCAGCTTGACGTAGAGGCTCTGCCGGCTGAGCCCGAGCATCTCGGCCGCGGTGGCGCGGTTGTCGCCGGTCAGCTTGAGCGCGGTCTCGATGCACATTCGCTCGATCACATCGGTGGTCTCGCGCACGAGCTCTTTCAGCGGCACCCGGCCGATCAGCTCCGCGAGCTGCTCGCGCGAGCGCGGAATGTAGCCGTGGTCGCCGCCGTCGCTGGAGATGCGCGGGCCGACATTGCGGATGGTGAAACCGAGCCGGGCCTGGCCGGGTGCGCCGACCGTGGTGGCGGAAATTTCGACATCGACCGGCGAGCCATGCTCGCCGCGGACGACGCTGGAGAACAGCTTCACGCTGCCGTGCTGGCGCAGATTGGTCAGCATGACCGAGAAATCGATCGCCGACTTGCCGATCCAGCGGTCGATGGTCTCGCCCAGGATCTGATGCATGTTCTCGATCTGGGCGAGTTGCAGGAAGGTGGCGTTGGCGTGCAGCAGTCTGCCGTCCATGTCGGTGATGACGAAGCCGTCGGGCGCCGATTCGACGAACTGCACCAGCTGGGTGTTGACGTCGGACGCCTTGGCGATGGCTGGCTGCGTGGACTGCGGCGAGAACCGCAGCAGGAACAGCGACGAAGTATCCTGGCGGAAGAAGGTGCCGTCGAGCAGATATTCGCGGCCGCCGTCGAGCGTGATCTTGGCGCGCTCGATCTTGCCCTGGGAGCGAATCGCCAGCGACAGCGATTGCGACAGCGCGTTGTCGTCGATCAGCAGGGCGTCGGGAAACAGCTTGCCGATCAGATTGGCTGCGCCATGGTCGAGCAGGGCGGCTGCGGCGGGGTTGGCCTCGACGATGCGATGGCTGACCGCGTCGATGATCAGCACCGGCTCGGAGGTGATCTGGAACAGGATCCGATAGCGCGATTCGGCGTTGCGCATGCGCGAGTAGTCGCGCTCGATCGCCACTTGCGCCTCGATCAGCTTCTGCTGGAGCGCGGCGGTGGCGCGGACATCGCGACCGACGGCGATGAAGCGGGCCGCGCCCTTGATCGCCACGACCGCGAACAGGATTGGAATGTCAGGCCCGCGCGCGGCCGGATAACGCACCTCGCGCCAGCGCGACACCTTGCGCTGGGAGGCTTCGGCGAGCAGCAGCTCTGGCTTGGTCTGGCTTTCCTCGGACACTGTTGCTTGCCAGGATCTGCCGATCCACTCGTCTGTGTTTCTCAATTCAAGCGGTAGACCGGCTTGTTGAAAAGCCAGGTCCTGAATGTTGCCGTCGGCGTCGAGCGCGAGCGCAATGTCGGACGCTGCGGCCACCAGCATGGCCGCGACATCCGCATTGAGATCGCCAAGCGACTCTTTTGGAGCTCTGAACGCCCTCACCAACGCCGTTGTCCTCCCAATCAAGGAGCCCTCGCGCGGCAAGTCTCGTTCCAGCATTCATCTTCACTGCACCCTCAGCTATCGCCGTTCGGTCAGAAGACTGACGACGTGCCGGGCTTGCGAAGCCTCTCTGCTCAGATCGGAGACGACACCGTCGCCGCCGACCAGGAGAACGAGTTCAGGCCGTTCAATAAACGCAGGACCGCAGACCAGCACGCCGATGTCCTGGTTCGAGGACTCGCGCCGGACCATCCTTATGTTTGAGGCGAGATCGTCAAGCTTCTTGTCGCTCGTGGCGAAAAACTCGACGACGTTGAACCATTGCGTGCGAAGCGCCTCGACGAAACCGCGGTCGGTTGTATCGGGCTCGATCCATGTCTCGAAACCGTCGCGACGGAAGAATTCGCTCGCCAGCACGAGGCCGAACATCATGTGGCCCATTTCGCGCCGATCGCCGGGCGCCGTCGTCAACAACACGCGCAGGCCGGTCGGTGCCACTGCGAGCTCGGCGCAGAAGGCCGGGCTGAAATGGCGCAGCAGCTGCTGCAGCCGCCACAGCGCCAGCGTGATGTCGGCGAAATCGCGCTCGTCGTCGGCCCAGAGATGCCGCAGATGGTTCGCGGTCGGCACCAGCAGATCGAGATAGATCCGCTCCAGCGTCTCGCCATGGTCGCGATGCGACTGGATACAGGCGACCGCGCGATCATCATCCGCGTCCAGCACCAGTTCGGCAAAGTCGGCGGCTTCCTGCGCCGAAGCGGTGATGATCGCGGGCACGCGCTCGATGGCTGCGGCGTGGGCCATCACGAGCCGCGGAATGATCTCGGCTTCGATCGCGTCGTTGAGTTGCGGATGACGCGTGCTCTGCAAGGGCACGCTGATGCGCGGCGGCGCCGGCGGGTGAAAGCCGGATTGTCCCCGCTTCGTCCGGAAGCGGGCTCGTGGAAATCGGGCTGTCTCATTGAGCTCGGTCATAAGCGCCTCCCCTCCATATGAGCGCACGTCACTCGTTGCGTCAATATTATTTGACGTCAATTTTGATTGACACTCTTTCTGCCCAGGTCTAGCGTTTCCTCATCGGGCTCGCACTCGGGGATTTGCGATGCGCCACCTGCGAACTGCACAACGTAGCGTTGATCAAACCGAGTGCGGTGCACCAATAATGTCCCTGTGGTTGTCGTCATCGCAGCACCGGGAACTGGTGTTGTCAAATCATCTTTACACATCGTGTGACGCGCAATTCACGTCTGCCGCTGATCCGTCGCTGTGGAGTCAACTCTGCTTCACACCTCGGTCCGCGCCGCGTGCAAAGCGGCAACCGCTTTACACCGCTGAGGAAAAGCGCAGACGCGACGCCACGCCATGGACCCTGGTGCAGGGCGTTCTGGCGCCGCTGCAGTTCCTCGTTTTCCTGATCAGTCTCGGATTGGTGGCGCGCTATCTCGCGACCGGCGAGGGCCTGTGGCTCGCCACCGCCTCGGTCGTTCTGAAGACGGCGCTGCTCTACACCATCATGATCACCGGCTCGATCTGGGAACGGGTCGTGTTCGGGCGCTATCTGTTCGCACCGGCCTTCTTCTGGGAGGACGTGTTCTCGATGCTGGTGATCGCGCTGCATACGGCCTATCTCGCCGCGATCATTGGTCACATCGGCACGGCGCAGCAGCAGATGCTGCTGGTGCTCGCCGCCTACGCGGCCTATGCGATCAACGCTACCCAATTCCTGCTCAAGCTGCGCGCGGCGCGCCTGCAGGAGCAGGCGATGGCGCAGGCTGGTGCGGAGCGCGCGTCATGAACGCTCATGCGCAGGCCTGTGCCGTGACATCAGCCGCTTCGCCGGACGGCGTGCTGCGCGAGCGCGGCCAGCGCGAAGTGTTCTGTGGATTGACCGGCATCGTCTGGCTCCACAGGAAAATTCAGGACGCCTTCTTCCTCGTTGTCGGCTCGCGCACCTGCGCGCATCTGATTCAGTCGGCCGCCGGCGTGATGATCTTCGCCGAGCCGCGCTTCGCCACCGCCATCATGGAGGAGCGCGATCTCGCCGGCCTGGTCGACGCCAATGACGAGCTCGACCGCATCGTCACCCAGCTCCTGGCGCGGCGGCCGGAGATCAAGCTGCTGTTCCTGGTCGGCTCCTGCCCGTCGGAGGTGATCAAGCTCGATCTGTCGCGCGCGGCGCTGCGCCTGTCGCAGCGCTTCTCGCCCGGCGTCCGCGTGCTCAACTACTCCGGCAGCGGCATCGAGACGACGTTCACCCAGGGCGAGGATGCCTGCCTCGCATCATTGGTGCCGGTGCTGCCGGCGGCGGATCGCTCGGCGCGGCCGTCGCTGCTCGTGGTCGGCGCGCTGGCGGATGTCGTTGAGGACCAGTTCAAGCGGACCTTCGCCGCGCTCGGCATCGACCAGGTCGCATTCCTGCCGCCGCGGCGCTCGTCGGAACTGCCGGCGATCGGCCCGGAGACACGCGTGCTGCTGGCGCAGCCGTTCCTCGGCGACACCGCGCGCGCGCTCGAGGAGCGCGGCTGCCGCCGCATCGCGGCGCCGTTCCCGCTCGGCGGCGAAGGCACCGCGTTGTGGCTCGCGGCCGCGGCCGACGCCTTCGGCGTCTCGCACGCCCATGTCGAACGGACCATCGCGCCGCTCAAGGCGCGAGCGGAGCGGGCGCTGGCGCGCTATCGCGCGCAGCTCGCCGGCAAGCGCGTGTTCCTGTTTCCGGATTCGCAGATCGAGATCCCGCTGGCGCGTTTCCTGTCGCGCGAGATCGGCATGGAGCTGGTCGAGGTCGGCACGCCCTATCTGCATCGCGATCATCTTGCTTCCGAGCTGGCGCTGCTGCCGGGTGGCACGCAACTCAGCGAGGGCCAGGATGTCGAGCGGCAGCTCGATCGTTGCCGTGACGCGCGTCCCGATCTCGTCGTCTGCGGGCTCGGCCTGGCCAATCCGCTGGAGGCCGAGGGGCTCACGACGAAGTGGTCGATCGAGCTGATCTTCACGCCGATCCAGGGTTTCGAGCAGGCCGGCGATCTCGCCGAGCTGTTCGCGCGGCCGTTGCTGCGCCAAACCAGATTGGCGGTGTGAGATGCAGCTGTCGGTCTGGACATATGAGGGCCCCCCGCATATCGGCGCGATGCGCATCGCGACGGCCATGCGCGACGTGCACTACGTGCTGCATGCGCCGCAGGGCGACACCTACGCTGATCTGCTGTTCACGATGATCGAGCGCCGCGACCGTCGGCCGCCGGTCACCTACACCACGTTCCAGGCGCGCGATCTCGGCGGCGACACGGCTGACCTGCTGCAGAGCGCGGTGCGCGCCGCCTATGAGCGCTTCCAGCCGCAGGCGATGCTGGTCGGCGCGTCCTGCACCGCCGAGCTGATCCAGGACGATCCCGGCGGGCTCGCGCAGGCCTTGAAGCTTCCGATTCCGGTGATCCCGCTCGAACTGCCGGCGTATCAGCGCAAGGAGAATTGGGGCGCCTCGGAAACGTTCTACCGGATTGTACGGGCGTTGGCTGCGTCTTCCGCTGATGGCTCCCCCCGCCGTGAACGGGAGGCGGGCGCTCGTCCAGTCTGCAACCTGCTTGGTCCGACGGCGCTCGGCTTCCGTCACCGCGACGACCTCGCGGAAGTGACCAGGCAGGTTGTGGAGCTCGGCATCGAGATCAACGTCGTCGCGCCCTGGAACGCGACGCCGGCCGATCTCGCCCGCCTGCCGCAGGCCGATTTCAACATCGTCCTGTATCCCGAGATCGCGCTGACGACAGCGCAGTGGCTCCACCGCCAGTTCGGCCAGCCCTATACGCGCACCATTCCGATCGGGGTCGGCGCGACGCGTGACTTCATTGCGGAGGTTGCGGCGCTCGCCGGTGTCGATGCATCGCCGGTCCTGGCGCGCAGCCAGAGCCGACTGCCATGGTATTCGCGCTCGGTCGACTCGACCTATCTCACCGGCAAGCGCGTCTTCATCTTCGGCGACGCGACTCATGCGGTCGCCGCGGCGCGCGTCGCGACCCAGGAGCTCGGCTTCGAGGTCGTCGGTCTCGGCACCTATGCCCGCGAATTCGCCCGCGAGATCCGCGAGGCTGCGGCCGTCTACGGCGTCGAGCCGTTGATTACCGACGATTACCTGGAGGTCGAAGCCCGCGTCGGCGAGCTGCGGCCGGAGCTCGTGCTCGGCACGCAGATGGAGCGCCATATCGCCAAGCGGCTCGGCATTCCTTGCGCCGTGATCTCGGCGCCGTGCCATGTGCAGGATTTCCCGGCGCGCTACTCGCCGCAGATGGGCTTCGAAGGCGCCAACGTGCTGTTCGACACCTGGGTGCATCCTTTGATGATGGGCCTGGAGGAGCATCTGCTCGGCATGTTCCGCGAGGACCACGAATTCGCCGATCACGCGCCCTCGCATCTCGGCGCCGCATCCGCCGCGCCGGCACCCGCGCCGTTGCGCGTCGTCGAGACCGTCACCTCGACCGAGCTCGCCTGGGCTTCCGATGCCGAGCGCGAGCTGACCAAGATTCCCTTCTTCGTGCGCGGCAAGGCCCGCCGCAACACCGAACGCTTCGCGCGCGAGCGCAACGTCAATCTGATCACACTCGAGACCTTGTACGATGCCAAAGCGCATTTCGGTCGCTGACGTCACACCCATCCGGGTGGTGATCGTGACGATGGACAGCCATCTCGCCTCGGCTGCCGTGCGCGCGCGCACGACCCTGCGGGCGGAGCTGCCGGGCCTCGATCTGAAGGTTCATGCGGCCGACGAGTGGGGCTGCAATCCGACAGCGCTGGAACATTGCCTTGCCGACATCGCCACCGGCGACATCGTCGTCGCGACCATGCTGTTCATGGAGGATCACATCCAGCCGGTGCTGCCTGCGCTGCAGGCCCGCCGCGACCATTGCGATGCGATGATCGGCTGTCTCTCGGCCGGCGAGGTGGTGCGCCTGACCCGTCTCGGCAAGCTGACGATGGCGGGCTCGGCCACGGGCGTGCTCGGCCTCTTGAAGCGTCTGCGCGGCAGCAGCCGGCCCGGTGGCGCCTCCAGCGGACAAGGCCAGATGAAGATGCTGCAGCGGATGCCGCGGCTGCTGCGCTACATCCCCGGCACCGCGCAGGACCTGCGCGCCTACTTCCTGACGCTGCAATATTGGCTCGCCGGCTCCGAGCAGAATTTTGCGAACATGGTACGCTATCTCGTCGGCCGCTACGCCGACGGTCCGCGTGCCTCGCTGCGCGGCAAGCTGAGTGCGGCCGAGCCGGTGACCTATCCGGATGTCGGCCTCTATCATCCGCGGCTGCCGCAGCGGATCGTGGAGCGGGCGGACCAGTTGCCCGCACTGGCGAAGCCGGTCGGCCGCGTCGGCGTGATCCTGATGCGCTCCTATCTGCTCGCCGCCAACACCGCGCATTATGATGGCGTGATCGCGGCACTTGAGGTGCGCGGGCTCACGGTCGTGCCGGTGTTCGCCTGCGGCCTCGATTCGCGCCCGGCGATCGAGGCCTATTTCCAGAAGGACGGCGTCGCGGCCGTCGATGCCGTGGTGTCGCTCACCGGCTTCTCGCTGGTCGGCGGGCCCGCCTACAACGACGCGCGCGCGGCCGAAGAGGTCATGGCCGGGCTCGACGTGCCGCTGATTGCGGCGCATCCGCTCGAATTCCAGACCGTCGAGCAGTGGCACGCCGATGCGCGCGGCCTGACGCCGGTCGAAGCCACCATGATGGTCGCGATCCCCGAGCTCGACGGCGCGGTCGGTCCGACCGTGTTCGGCGGCCGCTCGGCGATGGCCGATGCCGGCCGCGACATGGCCTCGCTGCCGGAGCGCGCGGCCCAACTCGCGGCGCGTGTCGGCCGGCTGGTCGAGCTGCGCCGCTCGGCGCGGGCGGAGCGCAAGATCGCAGCTGTTCTGTTCAACTTCCCGCCGAATGGCGGCGCGGCCGGCACGGCCGCCTATCTGTCGGTGTTCGAGTCCTTGCACAATGTGATGACCTCGCTGCGCGCGGCGGGCTACACGATCGACGTGCCGGCCTCGGTCGATGAGCTGCGTGCGCGGGTGCTGAAGGGCAATGCCGAGCGGTTTGGCACGGCGGCCAATGTCGCGGCGCGCATTCCAGTCGACCAGCATGTGCGGCGCGAGCGGCATCTCGCCGAGATCGAGAAGCAATGGGGCCCGGCGCCCGGCCGCCATCAGAGCGACGGTTCCAGCCTGCTGGTGCTCGGCGAGCAGTTCGGCAACCTGTTCGTCGGCCTGCAGCCCGCCTTCGGCTACGAGGGCGATCCGATGCGGCTCTTGTTCGAGCACAGCTTCGCGCCGACGCATGCGTTCGCGGCGTTCTATCGCTGGCTGCGTGAGGATTTCCGCGCCCACGCGGTGCTGCATTTCGGCACCCATGGCGCGCTCGAATTCATGCCGGGCAAACAGGCCGGCCTGTCGGCCGAGTGCTGGCCGGAGCGGCTGATCGGCGACCTGCCGAACTTCTACATCTATGCGTCGAACAACCCGTCCGAAGGCGCGCTCGCCAAGCGTCGCGGCGGCGCCACGCTGATCAGCTATCTCACGCCGTCGATCACCAGCGCCGGCCTCTACAAGGGGCTTGCCGACCTGAAGTCGTCGCTCGACGCATGGCGCAATCTGTCGCCGGATGCGACCGAGCAGGTGCGCGCGGACAGCGCCGCGCTGATTCAGGCGCAGGCGGCTGCGGTGGATCTCGCCGTCGCCGAGCCGGTCTGGGGCGATGAACGCGACGCGCAGATCGCATCGCTCTCGGCAAGTGTGCTGGAGTTGGAATATTCGCTGATCCCGCACGGCCTGCACGTCGTCGGCTCGCCGCCGCCCGAGGCGCAGCGCGCCGAGCTGCTCGACCTCGCCGGCATCACCGATGTTGGCAAGCGCGCCGAGCTCGACCGGCTGCTGGCGACGGATAGCGAGACACCGGCGATCCTGCACGCGCTCGACGGCGGCTACATTCGTCCAGTGCCGGGCGGCGATCTCTTGCGCAACACCGACGTGCTGCCGACCGGGCGCAACCTGCATGGCTTCGATCCGTTCCGCATTCCCAGCGCCTTCGCGCTCAAGGACGCCGAGCGCCAGGTCGCGCGGCTGCTCGCGCGCCATGCCGGCGAGGGCCATGGGCTGCCGGAGACGATCGCGCTGGTGTTGTGGGGCACTGATAATCTCAAGACCGAGGGGGGCCCGATCGCGCAGGCGCTGTGGCTGATGGGCGCCGAGCCGCGCCACGACTCCTATGGCCGTCTCTGCGGCGCCAGGCTGATCCCCCTGGAGCGGCTCGGCCGCCCGCGCATCGACGTCGTGATCACGCTCTCCGGCATCTTCCGCGACCTGATGCCGCTGCAGACCAGGTTGCTCGCCGAAGCCGCGCTGCTCGCGGCCTCTGCCGACGAGCCAGCCCAGGCCAACTATGTGCGCAAGCACGCGCTCGCCTTCCAGGCCGCCCACGGCGGCGAGCTCGCGGATGCGGCGCTGCGCGTGTTCGGCAATGCCGAGGGCGCCTATGGCGCCAATGTGAACCAGCTGATCGACTGCGGCGCATGGACCGACGAGGACGAACTCGCTGACGTCTACACGCGGCGCAAGGGATTTGCCTACGGCACCGACGGGCGCCCCGTACGCCGAGATGCGCTGCTCGGCCATGTGCTCGCCGGCGTCGATGCCGCCTATCAGAACGTCGATTCGGTTGAGCTCGGCGTCACCACCATCGATCATTATTTCGATACGCTTGGCGGCATCAGCCGCGCGGTGAAGCGCGCCAAGGGCGAGGCGGCGCCGGTCTATATTGGCGACCAGACCCGCGGCGAGGGCACGGTGCGCACGCTGTCGGAGCAGGTCGCGCTGGAGACGCGCACGCGCACGCTCAATCCGAAATGGTACGAGGCGCTGCTCGCCCATGGCTATGAGGGCGTGCGCCAGATCGAATCGCACGTCACCAACACGGTCGGCTGGTCGGCCACCACGGGCCAGGTTGCACCCTGGGTCTATCAGCAGATCACCACGACCTTCGTGCTCGACCCCGCGATGCGCGAGCGGCTCGCCTCGCTCAATCCGGCTGCGTCGGCGAAGATCGCCAACCGCCTGATCGAGGCGCATGAGCGCAATTACTGGACCCCGGACCCCGACATGCTCGACGTGCTGCGCAAGGCCGGTGAAGAGCTCGAAGATCGCCTCGAAGGCGTAGGAGTTGCCGCATGAACGTGACCTTGAGACCGCCGCTGACAACCGCGCCGCGACGCCCCGATGGCGCCGGCAGCGTCCAGGTGCAGCTCGATCCGAACGTCGTCATCGGCACCGCCAAGGTGTTCTCGGTGTATGGCAAGGGTGGCATCGGCAAGAGCACGACGTCGTCGAACCTTTCGGTCGCGCTGTCCAAGCTCGGCAAGCGCGTGCTGCAGATCGGCTGCGATCCCAAGCACGACTCCACCTTCACGCTGACCAAGCGGCTGGTGCCCACGGTCATCGACATCCTCGAGCAGGTCAACTTCCACGCCGAGGAGCTGCGCCCCGAGGACTTCGTCTATCAGGGCTACAATGGCGTGATGTGCGTGGAGGCGGGCGGTCCGCCGGCCGGCACCGGCTGCGGCGGCTATGTCGTTGGCCAGACGGTGAAGCTGCTCAAGGAGCACCATCTGCTCGAGGACACCGATGTGGTGATCTTCGACGTGCTCGGCGACGTCGTCTGCGGTGGCTTCGCTGCCCCCCTGCAGCATGCCGACCGCGCGCTGATCGTGGCCGCGAACGATTTCGACTCGATCTTCGCGATGAACCGCATCGTGGCGGCGATCCAGGCCAAGTCGCGCAACTATCCGGTGCGGCTCGGCGGCGTCATCGCCAACCGCAGCGCCGCCACCGACCAGATCGACAAGTTCAACGAGCGTGCCGGCCTGAAGACGGTGGCGCACTTTCCCGATCTCGACGTCATCCGCAAGAGCCGGCTGAAGAAGTGCACGCTGTTCGAGATGGAGCCCTCGCCCGACGTCGAGCGCGCCCAGAACGAGTATCTGCGCCTCGCGGCGTCGCTGCTCGCCGGCGTCGAGCCGATGCAGGCGGTGCCGCTCAAGGACCGCGACATCTTTGATCTCCTTGGCTTCGATTGAGTGGGGCTACGCGATGACGACAGCGGAATATCTCGCCCGCCGCAGTGAAGTGGAGACCTATTTCGACCGCACCGCGGTCGCCGCCTGGACGCGGTTGACCTCCGATGCGCCGGTCGGCCGCATCCGCGCCACGGTGCGCGCCGGCCGCGACGAGATGCGGCGGACACTCTTGTCCTGGTTGCCGCTCGATCTGCGTGGCGCGCGGCTGCTCGATGCCGGCTGCGGCACCGGCAGCTTTTCGATCGAGGCGGCGCGCCGCGGCGCCGAGGTCGTTGCCGTCGACATCTCGCCGACCCTGATCGAGATCGCACAGCGCCGGCTGCCCGACGACATCAGCCGAAATGCGATCCATTTCGTCGCCGGCGACATGCTCGATCCCCGGCACGGTGGCTTCAACTTCGTCGTGGCAATGGATTCGTTCATTCACTACCGCGCCGAGGATGCCGTGCGGATCGTGGCTGGTCTGGCCGCGCGCACCTCCGAATCCATTTTGATGACCTACGCGCCTCGGACGCCGCTGCTCGCCGTCATGCATGCGGTCGGCGGCGTGTTTCCGCGCGGCAATCGCGCGCCGGCGATCGAGCCGGTTACGGAACAGAAGCTGTACCGCCTCATCGCCGATCACCCAGATCTCGCCGACTGGCGCTGCGCCCGCAACTGCCGCATCGCCAACGGCTTCTACATCTCGCAAGCGCTGGAGCTTCGCCCGTCATGAGCGCGCGCGCACCATCGCTGCTGCAACTGTGGACGCGGCTGTCGTCGCGCTATCTGCCGTTTGCGGATGCCGCCTCGACCGAACTGCCGCTGTCGCGCCTGATGCGGCTGTCGCTGTTCCAGGTCTCGATCGGCATTTCGGTGGTGCTGCTCAACGGCACGCTCAACCGCGTCATGATCGTCGAACTCGGCGTGCCCTCCTGGCTGGTCGCCACGATGGTGGCGCTGCCGCTGGTGTTCGCGCCGCTGCGCGTGCTGATCGGCTTCAAGTCCGACCATCATCGTTCGGTGCTCGGCTGGCGCCGCGTCCCTTACATCTGGATGGGAACCCTGCTGCAGTTCGGCGGCCTCGCGATCATGCCGTTCGCGCTGCTGCTGCTGTCGTCGGGCGATGCGCCGGGCCAGGTGATCGCCGGCCGCATCGGCGCGGCGCTGGCCTTCCTGCTTGTCGGTGCCGGGCTGCACACCACGCAGACCGCGGGCCTGTCGCTCGCCACCGACATCGCACCCGAGCACTCGCGGCCGCGCGTCGTTGCGTTCCTCTATGTGATGCTGATGTTCGGCATGATGGCGAGCGCGCTGACCTTCGGCGGGCTGCTCGCCGAGTTCAGCGAGATGCGTCTGATCCAGGTGATCCAGGGCGCCGCGGTGACCGAGATGGTGCTCAATGTCATCGCGTTGTGGAAGCAGGAGGCGCGTGATCCGTCGCGCACCTCGGCTGCCCGCGAGCGGCCGCGCTTCGGCGATTCCTGGCGTCACTTCCGCGAGGCCGGCGGCTCGCTGCGCGTGCTGGTCGCCGTCGGGCTCGGCACCGCGGGCTTTACGATGCAGGACATCCTGCTCGAACCCTACGGCGCCGAAATCCTGCATCTCACGGTCGGGGAGACCACGGCGCTGACCGCCTTGTTCGCGGCGGGCACGCTGGTCGGCTTCGGCCTTTCGGCGCGCCGTCTCGGCAAGGGCGCCGATCCATATCGGATCGCGGCGCTCGGCGGGCTCGTCGGCCTGTTCGCCTTCTCCTGCGTGATCTTCTCGGCGCCGCTGGCCTCGCCCTTGCTGTTCCGGATCGGCACGACGGCGATCGGCTTCGGCGGCGGTCTGTTCGCGGTGGGCACGCTGACGGCGGCCATGGCGCTCGTGCAGAACGGCGAGAGCGGGCTTGCGCTCGGGGCCTGGGGCGCGGTGCAGGCGACGGCCGCCGGCGTTGCGATCGCCGGCGGTGGCGCCATTCGCGATGTGATGTCGCAGCTCGCGCTGGATGGCCGTCTCGGCGTCGCTCTGGCGGGGCCGGCGACCGGCTACAGCATCGTCTACCACATCGAGATCGGCCTGTTGTTCGTCACGCTCGCGGTCATCGGACCGCTGGTGCGGCGCCACGCGCCGTCATCGCCACAACAGTTGCAATTCGGAATAGCTGAATTTCCAGGTTAGCCCAGTCGGGGAGGAAACCATGCAGACGTCTTTCACGAGCTACATCGATGTCGCCCAGGTGGTACTTTACGGGTTTTGGATATTCTTCGCGGCCCTGATCTTCTACCTGCGCACCGAGGACAAGCGCGAAGGCTATCCGTTGCAGTTCGAGGGCCGGATCGGCCGGCAGACCGCATCGAGCGGTCACGGCTTCCCGACGCCGCCGTCGCCGAAGACCTATCACATGCATGGTGGGCGCACCGCGACCCTGCCGAACCGGGACAATGACCGCGCCGATGCGCCGGTGACGCCGATGTATTCGTGGCCGGGCACGCCCTATCTGCCGACCGGCAATCCGATGCTCGACGGCGTCGGCCCGGGCTCCTATGCCGCGCGCAGGGACGAGCCGGAGCTGACCATGGACAACATCCCGGCGATCGTGCCGCTGCGCGTCGACGGCAGCATCTTCATCGCCTCGGAGGATCCCGATCCGCGCGGCATGCCGGTGTTCGGCTGCGACGGCCAACTCGGCGGCAAGATCCGCGAGGTCTGGGTCGACCGCGCCGAGATGCTGATCCGCTATCTCGAAGTAGAGGTCGAGGGCACCGTCGGCCGCCACGTGCTGCTGCCGATGACCATGGCGGTGGTCGACAAGTCGCGCAAGGCGGTGCTGGTCGACGCCATCCTCGGCTCGCAATTCGCCAACGTGCCCGGCCTCGCCAATCCCGACCAGGTCACCAAGCTCGAGGAGGACAAGATCGTCGGCTATTTCGGTGGCGGACATCTCTACGCGACCGCTGCACGCCAGGAGCCGCTGCTGTGAGTCCGCGTGGGGAGCAAGACCAGCTGTTGCTGCCGCAAGGCGAGCGACTGCTCTGGCAAGGACAGCCGACGGTGAAGGCGCTGCTGCTGCGGGTCTTCCACCTGCGCCTGGTGCTGGCTTATTTCGCGGCGCTGTTCGGCGCGCGGGTGGTGGCGGGCGTGCTCGATCATCAGCCGCTCGCGGCGTCGGTCGCCAGCGCCTCGTCGCTGGTGACGCCGGTGGCCCTGGCGACGCTGCTGCTCACCGGGCTCGCGATACTCTACAGCCGCACCACCCGCTACACCATCACCAGCCGGCGCGTGCTGCTGCAGTTCGGTGCCGTGCTGCCGATGACCTTGAATGTACCGTTCAAGCAGGTCGTCCGCGCCGATGTGAAACTGCATTCCGATGGTTCCGGCGACCTGCCGCTCGGCGTCACCGCCCAGCAGCGGCTGTCCTACCTGCTGCTGTGGCCCCATGCGCGGCCGTGGCGGTTGAACGAGGTCGAGCCGATGCTGCGCGGTGTGCCTGACGCGCGCAACGTCGCCGAGATCCTCGCCAAGGCCTTGGTTGCGGCGTCGGATGGGGTTGGTGCGGCCCAGCCGCTGCCGGCAGGCGATGGCCAGCCGCAGGGTGCGCCTTCGGGCGCGGTCGTCAGCGCGGCGTAACGAGGAGGAGGACGTCATGAGCCAAGCCGAGGGCCATGTCGAGGATCACGGCGAAGCCGAGATCATCATTCCGAAGGGCGCGCTGCGCGCGGCCTTCGCGCTGGTTGCCTTTGCCCTGGTCGCGGCCGGCGTCGGTCGCCTCACGGGGATGGGCACCGTGCGCAACGATCACGTCGCTGCCGTGCAGACGGTGGCGCTGCGGTTCGAGGATCGCCCCGATGGCGGCATCTCCGTCGTGTCGCCTGACAGCGGCAAGGTCGTCGGAGTCGTCGAGGCCGGCGGCGATGGCCTGCTGCGCACGGTGTTGCGCAGCATGGCGTTCGATCGCCAGCGTCACGCGATCGGCTCGGGACCGGCGTTCACGATCAATCGCTGGTCCGACGGTCGTCTGAGCTTGGACGATCCGGCGACCGGGCGGCGCGTCGATCTCGCGCCGTTCGGAGCCGACAACAAGCGCCGCTTTGCGGAGCTGATGACGATGGGAGAGACGCGATGAGAGGATTATGGGCCAGCGAACCGCGCCGCTTCGACATCGGCTGCAGCATCGAGGTCGAGCAGACCTCGGAGACCCTGCATGCGCATGTCACGCTCGACCGTGACGTCGGCATCCGCCCGGGCGACGAGGTCGTGATCCATGGCGAGCCGATCACGGTCAAGTTCGGCGAGCAGCTCAACCTGCGCCGGACCGCGACGGTGGTGCGGGCCGGGCCCTGGAAGCGCGCAATGATGCACGTCGCGGGCTATCTCGAGCTCACGGAATTGTACGACGTCAGCTTTTCGGACGGGAGGGTCAGATGATCGCGATGGAAGGCGGAGCCGGCAACATCTCCACCAAGATGGCGCTGGAGGACACGATCCTCACGCCACGCTTCTACACCACGGATTTCGCGGCCATGGACCGGCTCAACGTCGATCTGGTGCGCCGCGAATGGGATGCGGTCATGGCCGAGCTGCGCGCCGACCACAACCGCAAGCACTTCGTGCGCACGTCGGAATTCGAGAAGGATCTGAACGAACTGCCCGAGGCGCTTCGCCTGGAATTCAAGGACTTCCTGGTGTCATCGCTGACCGCCGAGTTCTCCGGCTGCGTGCTCTATGCCGAGATCAAGAAGCGGATCACCAACCCAGATATCCGCGAGCTGTTCTCCTATATGAGCCGCGACGAGGCCCGCCATGCCGGCTTCATCAACGAGATCCTCAAGGATCACGGCATCGGCGTCGACCTCGGCTTCCTCACCAAGGTGAAGAAGTACACCTATTTCAAGCCCAAGTTCATCTTCTATGCGACCTATCTGTCCGAGAAGATCGGCTATGCCCGCTACATCACGATCTATCGGCAGATGGAGCGCCACCCCGAGCGCCAGTTCCACCCGATCTTCAAGTGGTTCGAGAGGTGGTGCAACGACGAGTTCCGCCACGGCGAGGCGTTCGCGCTTCTGATGCGCGCCGATCCGAAGCTGCTCAGCGGGCTCAACAAGCTCTGGATCAAGTTCTTCCTGCTCGCGGTGTTCGCCACCATGCATGTGCGCGACCACATGCGGCCGGCCTTTTATGAAGCGCTCGGCATGCCCGTGGACGAGTACGACATGCGCGTCTTCCGCATCACCTCGGAGATCTCGCGCCAGGTCTTCCCGGTCATGCTCGACATCGACAATCCGCGCTTCTGGGCCGGCTTGAACCAGCTGCGCAAGGTGTCGGAGGCGATTGCCGATGCGAAGGCGCAGGGCGGGGTCATGGGGGCGATCAAGCGTGCCGTGCTGCCGCTCAAGGCGGCGCTGACCTTCGGCCGGCTCTATATGCTGCCGGCCAAGAGCAACGAGCTGCCACGGGAGATCAGGCTGCAACCCGCCTGGTGACAAGGAGCCGGACATGGGCGCGACCGCGATTGCCATTCCCTATGTCGTGTTCGTCTGGTGGTTCTCGACCGGCGCCGTGCTGGCGCTGGTCGGGCTCGCCGCCCGTCATCCGGCCGCGTTCAAATGGGGCACGGCCGCGGCCTTCGTCGCGGCCCTGTCGGGGGTGGCGGTCTCCAGCCAAGCCGCCGAGGATGCCAACGCCTATTGCGCCTTCACCTGCGCGATCCTGCTGTGGGGCACGGTGGAGATGTCGCTGCTCGCCGGCTGGATCACCGGGCCGCGGCCGGAGCCGTGCCCTGGTGACTGCACGCCGGCGTCCCGCATCGGCTTCGCTCTGCAGGCGATCGCCTATCACGAGCTGGCGCTGATCGCGACCGCGGGTTTGGTGTTCGCGGTCACGTCAGGCGCGCCGAACCGCCTGAGCTGGTGGACCTTCGCCGCGCTGCTGGTGCTCAGGCAGAGCGCCAAGATCAATTTGTTCCTCGGGGTCCGCACGTTGAACGACGAGCTCCTGCCGCAACAGGTGCGCTTCATGCGCAGCTACTTTGCGAAGAAGTCGATCAACCTGCTGTTTCCGTTCTCGCTCGCGGCAGCTTTCGCTGCGACGGTGCTGGTCGCGGCCGCCGCGCTCGGCGCGAAATCCTCGTTCGACGGCGTGGCGCTGTCGCTGCTCGCCTCGCTGATCGCGCTCGGCCTGCTCGAACACGGCTTCATGGCGCTGCCAATGCCGGTCATCAACCTCTGGCGCTGGAGCGCGCCGGTCGAGCCGGTCATGCCGGCGATCGCTGCCGTTGCTGCCGCGCCTGCGCCTGTTCCTGTCACGCCGATGGTGCGGCCCGTGCTTGCCGTCGTGCCGACGCCACCGGAGCGCCCGGTCTCGGCGCAGAAGACCGCCGCAGCCCAGGCCCGCCAACGGCTCGAAGAGCAGTTTCGCCAGGCCTATCGCCAAGCCCGCGCCGAGGCGCAGGCGCAGACCATCACCGGACTGGCCGCAGCATCCATCACGACACCGGTCGATCCGAATACGACAGCACAGGGGGGAGTACCATGAACTACGAAGACTATTTCCGCCGCCAGCTCGACGGCCTGCGGCGGGAAGGGCGTTACCGCGTGTTCGCCGACCTCGAACGCAAGGCGGGCGCCTTCCCGATCGCGACCTACCGCGGTCCCCATGGCGAGCGCGACGTCGCCGTGTGGTGCTCGAACGACTATCTCGGCATGGGTCAACATCCGAAGGTGCTGGAAGTCATGCACGAGGCGCTCGACCGCTGTGGCGCCGGCGCCGGCGGCACCCGTAACATCAGCGGCACCAATCATTATCACATCCTGCTCGAGGACGAACTCGCCGATCTCCACGGCAAGCAGGCGGCGCTGCTGTTCAACTCCGGCTACGTCTCGAACTGGACCTCGCTGTCGACCCTGGCGGCACGCATGCCCGGCTGCGTGATCCTGTCCGACGAGCTCAACCACGCCTCGATGATCGAAGGCATCCGCCACAGCCGCTGCGAAACCCGCATCTGGCGCCACAATGACGTCGCCGATCTCCGCGACAAGCTGTCGGACCTCGATCCGAAGGTGCCGAAGCTGATCGCGTTCGAGAGCGTCTATTCGATGGATGGCGACATCTCGCCGATCTCGGATATCTGCGACGTCGCCGATGAATTCAACGCGATGACCTATCTCGACGAGGTCCATGCCGTCGGCCTGTACGGCCCGCGCGGCGGCGGCATTTCGGAGCGCGACGGCGTCGCGGATCGGCTGACCGTGATCGAGGGCACGCTGGCGAAGGCGTTCGGCGTCATCGGCGGCTACATCACCGCGTCCAACACGGTCTGCGACTTCGTGCGCAGCTTCGCTTCCGGCTTTATCTTCTCGAGCTCGCTGCCGCCGGCGGTGGCCGCGGGCGCGCTGACCAGCATCCGCCACCTCAAGGCCAGCCATGTCGAGCGCGCCCGGCACCAGGATCGCGTCGCGCGGCTGCGCCGCCGCCTCGACGAGGCCGGCGTCAGCCACCTCGACAATCCCAGCCACATCGTTCCGGTGATGGTGCGCGATCCCGTGCTGTGCAAGCGGATCAGCGACATCCTGCTCGATCGCTACGGCATCTATGTGCAGCCGATCAACTATCCGACGGTGCCGCGCGGCACCGAGCGGCTGCGCATCACGCCGTCGCCCTATCATAGCGACGCCGACATCGAGCATCTGGTCTCGGCGCTGTCGGAAATCTGGGCCGAGATGGGGCTGGCTCAGGCGGCTTGAGGTGACACTTTCGCGCGGCGTTTGAGCCAGATCAATTTGTCAATTTAGCCTGACGTTAGGCTGTAATAACAAGTTGACAATCGGGGAGGGCGCCGTGCGGATTTTGTTGCTGCATCCGAATTATCACTCCGGCGGCGCTGAGATCGCCGGCAACTGGCCACCGGCCTGGGCGGCCTACATCTCCGGCGCCCTGAAGGCCGCTGGCTTCACCGATCTCCGCTTCATCGACGCGATGACCAACGACCTCTCCGAGGAGCAGGTCCGCGCCATCCTGCGCAGCGAAAAGCCCGACGTGATCGGCTGCACCGCGATCACCCCCTCGATCTACAAGGCCGAGCGGCTGCTGGAGATTGCCAAGGAGGAGCACCCTGAAGCACTCACGGTGCTCGGCGGCATCCACGCCACCTTCATGTATCAGCAGGTGCTGACCGAGGCGCCGTGGATCGACGCCATCGTGCGCGGCGAGGGCGAGGAGATCATCGTCGACCTGATGCGGGCGCGCGAGGACGGCCGCTGGGAACGCGATCGCCGCAGCATCAAGGGCATCGCCTATCGCGACGGCACCGAGGTCGTGGCGACCGTGGCGGCGCCGACGGTGAAGAACCTCGATGCGATCACGCCCGACTGGAGCGTGCTCGAATGGAGCAAATATATCTACATCCCCATGAATAAGCGCGTCGCTATTCCCAACATGGCGCGCGGCTGTCCGTTCACCTGCAGTTTCTGCTCGCAGTGGAAGTTCTGGCGCGACTATCGCATCCGTGACCCGAAGAAGGTGGTCGACGAGATCGAGACCTTGATGCGCGAGCACGATGTCGGCTTCTTCATCCTGGCCGACGAGGAGCCGACCATCAACAAGAAGAAGTTCGTCGCGTTCTGCGAGGAATTGATCCGCCGCGACCTCAAGATCCTCTGGGGTATCAACACCCGCGTCACCGACATCCTGCGCGACGAGGCGCTGCTGCCGCTGTACCGCAAGGCCGGCCTGATCCATGTCTCGCTCGGCACCGAAGCCGCGGCGCAGATGAAGCTCGACCGCTTCAACAAGGAGACCACGGTCGCGCAGAACAAGAAGGCGATCCAGCTCCTGCGCGACGTCGGCATCGTCGTCGAGGCGCAGTTCATCGTCGGGCTGGAGAACGAGACCCGCGAGACGCTGGAAGAGACCTACCAGATGGCGCGCGACTGGAAGCCGGATCTCGCCAACTGGGCGATGTATACGCCGTGGCCGTTCTCCGACCTGTTTCGCGACCTCGGTGACAAGGTCGAGATCTTCGACTATGAGAAATACAATTTCGTCACGCCGATCATGAAGCCGGACGCGATGGATCGCGGCGAGCTGCTCGACGGCGTCATGAATAACTATCGCCGCTTCTACATGCACAAGGCGCTGTTCTCCTATCCCTGGGCCGGCTCCGGCGAGCGCCGCCGCTATCTGCTTGGCTGCCTCAAGGCGTTCCTGAAGTCCGGCTTCGAGCGCAAATTCTACGATCTGGGTCGGGTCAATTATTGGGGCCCGCAGTCGAAGGGCAAGGTCGATTTCGGCTTCGACACCTCGCGCAAGCGGGCCGAGCCCGGCAAGGTCGAATGGAAGACCAGCCATAATCGCAAGCTGACCGGACCGCAGCAGGCGCAGGTCATGGCCTGCGGCGGCGGCACCGAGCAGATGAGCGAAGAGGCCGAGACGAGGGTGCATTGAGATGCATGGTACGCGCGCTCAGCACACTCAGCTGCCGCGCGCTGGCGCCGTGCGCGGCCGCGTCTCGCTTGCTGCTGCACGGTCTTCGCGCCTGGGGCCGTTCCAGGCCTCATGGGCCTCCCGGCCATGCGAAGCATCGTCGGGTGGGGGCTTCACCCGGGGCGCCCCGTCATGAGCGGCGTCGGTCGTGCCGCAAGACCAGCTGTCGTTCCGAGCAGCCCGGCGGAGGCGGGCGTCTCGGCGGACGATGACGGGCCTGCGGCCCCTTTCAAGCACCAATCCTACGGCCTGTGCCCCGCTGGGCGCATCGGCCCCAATGCGATCATCCAGACCGCGGAGGCCTTGCGCCTGCTGCGAGGCGATGCGGCCGCGCGCAGCGTGTTCGCGACCGCGGGGCTCGAGGCGTATCTGACCGCGCCGCCGGCCGACATGGTCGATGAGGCCGAGGTCATCCGCCTGCACCGCGCGCTCCGCGCCGCGCTGGACGAGGATTCGGCCCGCGCGGCCAGCATCAAAGCGGGGCAACTGACGGCGGCCTATCTGCTCGCTTATCGCATCCCGCCGGCAGCCCAGCGCCTGCTTCGCCTGCTGCCGGCGCGGCTCGCCAGCCATGCGCTGTCGCGCGCCATCTCGGCCCATGCCTGGACCTTTGCCGGCACCGGGCGCTTCACCGCCCGTCCCGGAAAGCCGACGATCTACGACATCGGCCATTGCCCGCTGTGCCGGGGGCAGAGCGCCGACCATGCCCTCTGCGACTTCTACGCCGCGACGTTCGCGACGCTGTTCGCCGAACTGGTACACCCCCATGCGCGTGCCCGCGAGATCAGTTGCCAGGCGACCGGCGCCTCCGCCTGCCGGTTCGAGATCGACTGGTGAGACGACATCATGCCCGAAGCGAGGATGCGCCAGCTTCGGACATGGTTCTCATCGCGGCAGGAAGCGTGCGCCCTCCTTGCCGAAGAAATCCAGCATCGCCTGGGCCGGCGGCAGCAGCAGCTTGTCGGCGCGCCGCACCGCATGCCATTGCCGGATGATCGGCAGGCCGGTGACCCGCAAGGTGACCAGCCGCCCTTCGCTCAGCTCATGCGACACGGTATGCTGCGAGATGAAGGCGATGCCGAGACCGGCGATGACGGCCTGCTTGATCGTCTCGTTGCTGTCCATCTCCATGCTGGTCTTCGGATGCAGCCCCTTCTTCTCGAAAAAGGTCTCCATCAGCAGCCGCGTCCCGGAGCCAGGCTCACGCGTGATGAAAACCTCGTCTGCGAGGTCCTCGGCGGCAATTCGCTTGCGGCGTGCAAGGCGATGGCCCGCCGGGGCGATGATGATGTGCGGATGCTGGCCGAACGGCCGCATGTCGACCGGAATGTCGGCGGGCGGCCGGCCCATGATGGCAATATCGAGATCATAGCCGCGCAAGGCCTCGCGCAGGCTGTCGCGATTGCCGATCCGCAGGGTGACGTCGATCTTGGGAAAACGCCGCGAAAATTCCGCAATCGCAAACGGCACGAAATATTTCGCGGTGCTGACGGCGCCGATTGCGACGCGGCCGCCGCTGCGGCCCGCCAGGATGTCGAGGGCCTGCTCGCAATCCAGCAGCGCCGCCTCGACGCGTTCGGCCAGAGCCAGCACGCTGAGCCCGGCTTCGGTCAGGATCATGCCGTCGGCGGTGCGCTGGATCAGCGGCAGCCCGGCGAGCTCCTGAAGATTGCGAATTTGCAGCGTGACCGCCGGTTGTGTGAGATGCAACCGGCCGGCCGCCGAGGTCACTGACCCAGAGTTTTGCACCGCGACGAGCGCGCGAAGCTGGCGAATGGTGAGGTCGCGGGAGAAGCGCCGGCTCATGGAACTCTCGACATAAGGAAAACTTTGGCCGATCCAAAGATATTGAAATTTCCCTAATCGTGCAATTCGAGTGTTCATAGCAGCGCCGCACGACGCCTTCGTGCAGCTTCATCAAGCTCCCCCCATAGAGGAGCTGATGGCAAGGGAGTGGCCCATGGAACAAAGCCCAACATTGCAGGCTCATCTCGCATTGCAGAATGCAGACGCCGACTGCGCCGCCGTCATCGAGGCTCTCGCCGACGCCGCGCGGGAGCTCGCCCGGCAGATCGCGATCGCGCCGCTTGCGGGATTCGATGAGGGCGCCGCGACGGTGAACGCCGACGGCGACGTGCAGAAGGCACTGGATATCGTCGCCGACAATCTGATGCGTGACGCGCTCCGAAAGGCGCCGGTGGCAGGCATCCTGTCCGAAGAGGTCGATCGGCCGGAAACGGTCAATGCTGCTGCCCCACTTTGCGTGGCGATCGATCCGCTCGACGGCTCCTCCAATCTGCAGAACAACATTTCGGTCGGCACCATCTTCTCGATCCGGCCCAGGGGACGCGACGTTCTCTCCAGCTTCTTCGAGCCGGGCACGGCCCAGCGCGCCGCCGGGTTCTTCGTCTACGGACCGCAGACCTGCCTGGTGCTCGCGATCGACCATCGCGTCGACCTGTACGTGTTGCACCCGACGCTGCGCGAGTTCGTGCTGGCGAGGTCCGGCCTGCGCATTCCGCAGGATACGCCGGAGTTTGCGATCAACGCCTCGAACCGCCGGCACTGGAGCGGCACGGTGCGCAATTATGTCGACGAGTGCCTGGCCGGTGCCGCGGGTCCGCGCGGCCGCGACTTCAACATGCGCTGGATCGCTTCGCTGGTGGCGGAGGCCTATCGCATCCTGATGCGTGGCGGCGTCTTCCTCTATCCAGCCGATTCCCGCCCCGGCTATCGCGAGGGCCGGCTGCGGCTGGTCTACGAAGCCCATCCGATGGCGTTGATCATGGAATGGGCCGGTGGCTCGGCGTCGAGCGGCCGCTCGCGGATTCTCGAATTGTCGGCGCGCTCACCGCATCAGCGCGCGCCGCTGATCATGGGCGATGTTCGCCTCGTTCGTGACGTCGACCAGTTGCATGAGGGCGTCGAGCCGCTGTTCGAGACCAGCGATGCGCCTTTGTTCGCGCGGCGCGGCCTGTTCCGCTGAGCGGCCACCGAGCGAGACTTCCGGAGAAAGTTCATGTCACGTCGTCATCCCATCATCTCGATCACCGGCTCGTCGGGAGCCGGCACCACCTCGGTCAAGAAGACCTTCGAGAACATCTTCCGCCGCGAGAACGTCAAGGCCGCCTATATCGAGGGCGATGCGTTTCACCGCTACAACCGCGAAGAGATGCGCCGCAAGATGGTCGAGGAGGCTGAACGCGGCAACAAGCACTTCAGCCATTTCAGCCCGGATACCAATCTGTTCGAGGAGCTCGAGAAGACGTTTCGCGATTACTCCGAGACCGGCACCGGCATGACCCGCCATTATGTGCACGACGAGGAGGAGGCGCGGCTTTACGATACGAGGCCGGGCAATTTCACCGAGTGGAGCCGGCTGCCGGACGATTCCGATCTTCTGTTCTACGAGGGCCTGCATGGCGCCGTCGTCACCGAGAAGGTGAACATCGCGCAGCATGCCGATCTGAAGATCGGCGTCGTCCCGGTGATCAACCTGGAATGGATCCAGAAGCTGCATCGCGACCGCGCCTCGCGCGGCTACACCACCGAGGCCGTGACCGACACGATCCTGCGGCGGATGCCGGATTATGTGAACTACATCATCCCGCAATTCTCGGAGACCGACATCAACTTCCAGCGTGTGCCGACGGTCGATACGTCCAATCCGTTCATCGCGCGCTGGATCCCGACGCCGGACGAATCGATGGTCGTGATCCGTCTCAAGAACCCGCGCGGCATCGACTTCCCCTATCTGCTCTCGATGATCCAGGGCAGCTTCATGTCGCGCGCCAATTCGATCGTGATCCATGGCTCGAAGCTCGATCTCGCCATGCAGCTCATTCTCACACCGATGATCATGCAACTGATGGACCGAAAGAGGCGCACGCTATGACCGCCACTGCTCTGCAAAAGCCTGCCGCAAAGGCTGATCCGGCTCACGCCGAGATGGCGAACGCCATCCGCTTTCTGGCGATCGATGCCGTGGAGAAGGCGAAGTCGGGTCATCCGGGCATGCCGATGGGCATGGCCGACGTCGCCACCGTGCTGTTCTCGCGCTTCATGAAGTTCGATCCGGCCGATCCGGCCTGGCCCGATCGCGACCGCTTCGTGCTGTCGGCCGGTCATGGCTCGATGCTGCTCTATGCGCTGCTGCATCTGACCGGCTACGAGGCGGTCACGATCGACGAGATCAAGCGATTCCGGCAGTGGGGCGCCAAGACGCCCGGGCATCCGGAATATGGTCACACGCCCGGCGTCGAGACCACGACCGGCCCGCTCGGGCAGGGCATCGCCACGGCTGTCGGCATGGCGCTGGCCGAGCGCCTGATGAACGCGCGCTATGGCGACGAGTTGATCGATCATTACACCTACGTCATTGCCGGCGACGGTTGCCTGATGGAGGGCATCAGCCACGAGGCGATTTCGCTCGCCGGGCATCTGCGGCTCAACCGCCTGATCGTGCTGTTCGATGACAACGGCATCTCGATCGACGGCTCGACCGGACTGGCCTGTTCGGACGATCAGCTCGGCCGCTTCGCCGCCTCGGGCTGGGCGACGTCCCGTATCGACGGCCATGATCCCGAAGCGATTGCGGCTGCGATCGCCGCGGCCCGGCAGAGCGACCGGCCCACGATGATCGCCTGCCGCACGACGATCGGCTTCGGCTCGCCTGGACGCCAGGGTTCGGAGAAGGCGCATGGCGCGCCGCTCGGGCCGGAGGAGGTCGAGAAGACTCGCGCCGCCCTGCACTGGCCGCACCGGCCGTTCGAGATTCCGGCCGATGTGCTGGTGAGCTGGCGCGAGATTGGCGCGCGCGGCCACAGCGTGCGGCAGGCCTGGAAGGAGCGGGCGCGAAAGCTGTGCACTGCGGACCGCTCGCCATGCCACGATGCGCTGAACAAGAAGCTGCCGGCGGCCTATACCGAGCGCATGGCGCAGTTCATCGCGCAGCTCACGGCCGAGCGGCCGAAGATCGCGACGCGCCAGGCCTCGCAGAACGTCATCGATGTGATCGCGACGGTGCTACCCAATCTGCTCGGCGGCTCCGCGGATCTGACCCACTCGAATTTGACCAAGGCGAAGACACACAAGTCGGTGACGCCGGCGACCATGGACGGCAACTACGTGCATTACGGCGTTCGTGAGCATGCAATGGCGGCGGCGATGAACGGTATCGCGCTGCATGGCGGCTTCATTCCTTATGGCGGCACCTTCCTGGCCTTTGCCGACTACAGCCGGCCGGCGATCCGCCTCGCTGCGCTGATGGGCATCCGCGTCATCCATGTGATGACTCACGATTCCATCGGCCTCGGTGAGGACGGGCCCACGCATCAGCCGGTCGAGCATGTCGCCAGCCTGCGTGCCATTCCCAATCTCCTGGTGTTCCGTCCGGCTGATGCGGTCGAGACGGCGGAAGCCTGGGACTGCGCGCTGCGCGCCGAAACCTCGCCTTCGGTGCTCTGCCTGTCGCGCCAGGCGCTGCCGGCCTTCCGCACCGAGGCATCCGACCACAACAAGGTGGCGCTCGGCGCCTATGTGGTTGTGGAGCCGGAAACTCGCCGCGACGTCACTCTGATCGCGACCGGCTCTGAGGTGGCGATCGCGCTGGAGGCGGCGAAGCTGCTGGCGGCCGAAGGCGTGCATGCTGCAGTGGTGTCGGCGCCGTGTTTCGAACTGTTCCGCCAGCAGACGGCGGAGTATCGCGCTCAAGTGCTCGGTAACGCGCCGCGCATCGGCGTCGAGGCTGCCATCGAGGGCGACTGGGCGCGCTGGCTCGGCGACAGCGGCGAGTTCGTGGGCATGCAGGGCTTCGGCGCCTCGGCGCCTGCCGATGTGCTGTACCGAGAGTTCGGCATCACGCCCGCGGCGGTGGCCGATGCCGCCATGCGCAACATCATCCGGGCGCGGGCGTCCTGAGCGGACGCCCGAGAGCGACACGACACAACACACGAACAGGGACGGAGACGAACCATGGCGCGGATCACGCTCAGACAATTGCTGGACCATGCCGCCGAGCGCGGCTACGGCGTGCCGGCTTTCAACATCAACAACATGGAGCAGGGGCTCGCGATCATGGAGGCGGCCGCTGCCGTCGACGCCCCCGTGATCATCCAGGCCTCGCGCGGCGCGCGCTCTTACGCTGGCGACATCATGCTGTCGAAGATGATCGACGCGCTCGAGGAAATGTATCCGCAGATCCCGCTGTGCCTGCACCAGGACCACGGCAATGACGAGGCGACCTGCGCGACGGCGATTAAATACGGCTTCACCTCTGTCATGATGGACGGCTCGCTCAAGGCCGACGCCAAGACCGCCGCGGACTATGAATACAATGTCGACATCACACGGCGGGTCGTCGAGATGGCGCATTGGGTCGGTGCCTCGGTGGAGGGTGAGCTCGGCGTGCTCGGCTCGCTGGAACACGGCGGCGGCGAGCAGGAGGACGGCCACGGTCTGGAGGGCAAGGTCAGCCGCGAGCAACTGCTGACCGATCCCGACCAGGCGGTCGATTTCGTCCGCGCCACCAAGGTCGACGCGCTGGCGATCGCCATGGGGACCTCGCATGGCGCCTACAAGTTCTCGCGCAAACCGGATGGCGAGATCCTCGCCATGAACGTGATCGAGGAGATCCACCGCCGGCTGCCGAACACGCATCTTGTGATGCACGGCTCATCCTCGGTGCCACAGGCGCTGCAGGACATGTTCAACCAGTTCGGCGGCGAGATGCCGCAGACCTGGGGCGTGCCGGTCGAGGAGATCGTACGAGGCATCCGTCACGGCGTACGCAAGGTCAATATCGACACCGATTGCCGGCTGGCGATGACCGCGATCTTCCGCAAGGTCGGTGCGTCGTCGAAGGTCGAGTTCGATCCGCGCAAATTCCTGAAGCCGGCGATGGATTCGATGCGCGAATTGTGCCGCGAGCGCTTCGAGCAGTTCGGCGCCGCCGGCAATGCCTCGAAGATCAAGGTGCTGCCGCTGTCGGAGATGGCCAAGCGCTATCGCTCCGGCGCGCTCGATCCACGAATTGGGGGAATGACTGCGGCCGCGTGAGACCCACACCACAACGACAATCAGGAGGAACACATGAACGATCAATCCATCACCGTGCGCGGCAAGGATCGCTACAAGTCCGGCGTCATGGAATACAAGAAGATGGGCTATTGGGAGCCGTCCTATCAGCCCAAGGACACCGACGTGATTGCGCTGTTCCGCGTCACGCCGCAGGACGGTGTGGATCCGGTCGAGGCCTGCGCCGCGGTCGCCGGCGAGTCGTCGACGGCGACCTGGACCGTGGTGTGGACCGATCGCCTGACTGCCGCGGAGAAGTATCGCGCCAAGTGCTACCGGGTCGAGCCGGTGCCGGGCTCGCCGGGCAGCTATTTCGCCTACATCGCCTATGATCTCGACCTGTTCGAGCCGGGTTCGATTGCCAACCTCACCGCCTCGATCATCGGCAATGTGTTCGGCTTCAAGCCGCTCAAGGCGCTGCGTCTGGAGGACATGCGGCTGCCGGTCGCCTATGTGAAGACGTTCCAGGGCCCGGCCACCGGCATCGTCGTCGAGCGCGAGCGGCTCGACAAGTTCGGCCGGCCGCTGCTTGGCGCCACTGTCAAGCCGAAGCTCGGCCTGTCCGGCCGCAACTATGGCCGCGTGGTCTACGAGGCGCTGAAGGGCGGTCTCGACTTCACCAAGGACGACGAGAACATCAACTCGCAGCCCTTCATGCACTGGCGCGAACGCTTCCTGTATTGCATGGAGGCGGTCAACAAGGCGCAGGCGGCCACCGGTGAGATCAAGGGCACCTATCTCAACGTCACCGCGGCGACCATGGAGGACATGTATGAGCGTGCCGAGTTCGCCAAGGAGCTCGGCTCGACGATCATCATGATCGATCTCGTGATCGGCTACACCGCGATCCAGTCAATGGCGAAATGGGCGCGCCGCAACGACATGATCCTGCACCTGCATCGCGCCGGACACTCGACCTACACGCGGCAGCGCGCGCACGGCGTGTCGTTCCGCGTGATCGCCAAATGGATGCGGCTCGCCGGCGTCGATCACATCCATGCCGGCACCGTGGTCGGCAAGCTCGAGGGCGATCCGAACACCACGCGCGGCTATTACGACATCTGCCGCGAGGACTTCAATCCGATGCGGCTGGAGCATGGCGTGTTCTTCGACCAGCATTGGGCCAGCCTGAACAAGCTGATGCCGGTGGCGTCCGGCGGCATTCATGCCGGCCAGATGCACCAGCTGCTCGATCTGCTCGGCGAGGATGTCGTGCTGCAGTTCGGCGGCGGCACCATCGGCCATCCGCGCGGCATCGCCGCCGGTGCGACCGCCAACCGCGTCGCGCTCGAAGCGATGATCCTCGCCCGCAACGAGGGCCGCGACTACGTGCATGAGGGCCCGGAGATCCTGGCCAAGGCGGCGCAGACCTGCACGCCGCTGCGCGAGGCGCTGGAGATCTGGAAGGACGTGACCTTCAACTACGAATCCACCGACTCGCCGGACTTCGTGCCGACCGTCACTCCCGCCGCTTAACCCGGTTCGAACCGCCGCCGCGCTGCGGGCCGGACACCGGCTCGCCAGGCTGCGCCACATCAGGAGATATCAACATGCGCGTGACCCAAGGCTGCTTCTCTTTTCTTCCCGATCTGACCGACGACCAGATCGCGGCCCAGGTCCAGTACTCCCTCGAAAAGGGCTGGGCCGTGAACATCGAGTTCACCGACGATCCGCACCCCCGCAATACCTATTGGGAGATGTGGGGCCTGCCGATGTTCGACCTGCGCGATGCGGCCGGCATCATGCACGAGTTGGCCGAGTGCCGGAAGATCTATGGCGACCGCTACATCCGCATCTCGGCGTTCGATTCCAGCCACGGCTGGGAATCGACCCGGTTGTCCTTCATCGTCAACCGGCCGAAGCATGAACCTGGCTTCCGGCTCGATCGTCAGGAAACCGTCGGCCGCAATCTGCGTTACTCGACGCGGTCCTACGCGGCCGAGCGCCCGGAAGGCGAGCGCTACTCATAACGACGGAAGCGCTGAAGTCCCCCGGGAAGAGCGGGACTTCAGCGCCGACTCTGCCGCAACGACGAAATCCGATTTGACGGCGTCCCCTGTTTGCCGGAGTTCGCGGGAGGAGCTGCCGCCAGTGCATGCGAACTTCGGCAAGCGGAGCACGGATCCATGATGCAGGCTACGCAGGCGGACGCCAGCCAGGCGACTCCGGTCGATACGATCGACTTGCGCCGCGAGTTCGAGAGCGTCGAGATCGCCCCCGTCCTGGAACAGCTCGACCGTGAGCTGGTCGGTCTTGCGCCGGTCAAGACGCGGATCCGCGAGATCGCCTCGCTGCTGCTGATGGAGCGCATCCGGCGCAAGATGGGGCTGGCGACGACCTTTCCGACGCTGCACATGTCGTTCACCGGCAATCCCGGCACCGGCAAGACCACGGTCGCGCTGCGCATGGCCGGCATCCTGCACCGGCTCGGCTTCGTCCGCCGCGGCCACGTGATCAGCGTCACCCGCGACGATCTCGTCGGTCAATATATCGGCCATACCGCACCGAAGACCAAGGAGGTGCTGAAGAAGGCGATGGGCGGCGTGCTGTTCATCGACGAGGCCTATTATCTCTATCGGCCCGAGAACGAGCGGGACTACGGCCAGGAATCGATCGAGATCCTGCTGCAGATCATGGAGTCACAGCGTGAGGACCTCGTGGTGATCCTCGCCGGCTATGCCGATCGCATGGAAAAGTTCTTTCAGAGCAATCCCGGCTTCCGCTCCCGCATCGCCCATCATATCGACTTCCCGGACTATTCCGAGGGCGAGCTGCTGACGATCGCCGAGATGATGCTGGAAGGGCAGAACTACCGCTTCTCGCCGGAGGCGCGCGCAGCATTCGAAAAATATATCGCGGTGCGCCGCACGCAGCCGCTGTTCTCCAATGCGCGCTCCATCCGCAATGCGCTGGATCGCGTCCGCCTGCGTCAGGCCAACCGCCTGGTGTCGCGGCTCGACCGTGTGTTGACGTCCGATGAAGTGATGTCGATCGAGGCCAGCGACGTGCTGGCGAGCCGCGTGTTCGCGCACGGGCAGGGTAAGACGGAGGCGCAGCCATGAGTCTCGCGCTGGTGAAAAACGCCCCGCTCGACGACCTCAAGCGCCGGATCGCCGATGCCGGTGCGCTGATCTTCGATGTTGACGGCACGTTGGCGGAAACCGAGGAGCTGCATCGCGAGGCCTTCAATGAAGCCTTCGTGGCGACCGGCATCGATTGGCACTGGGGACGCCGTGTCTACAAGGAATTGTTGCGGGTGGCTGGCGGCAAGGAACGTATTCGCGCCTTCGACCAGATGCGACGGACGGGGCCGCCATTGAGCGATGCCATCATTGCCCGGCTGCATCGGGTCAAGACCGAGCGTTTTGCCGCGCTGATGGCCGACAAGGGCTGTCCATTGCGCCCAGGAGTGAGGGCGCTGCTCGACGCGGCAATCGGTCGCGGGCAGCGGATGGCAATTGCGACCACCACCACGCGGGTCAATATTGATGCGCTGCTGGCCCCCGTCTTGGGGCAGGATTGGGAGACGATGTTCGCAGCGGTCGTTGCTGCCGACGACGTCGCGCGGAAGAAGCCGGCGCCGGACGTCTACATCGAGGTGCTGTCACAACTCGATCTGCCTGGTGCAAGCTGCCTGGCGATCGAGGATTCAGGCAATGGGCTTATGGCGGCGACCCGCGCCGGCGTGCCGGTGCTCATCACGCGGAGCCTCTACTTTCACGATGATATTTTCGACGGCGCGCTCGCAGTGCTCGACGACCTCAGCGAGCTCGGCGTTTGAGGTCTTTCGATGAAGTGAGCGTCTTCAAGGGTTTCCGATGTTGTACGCCACTATGCGTGCGCATAGCTGCTCCCACAATCGCGTTCTATCGCGGCGGCGCCCAGACCGTGTAATGCGTTATCGACATGTTCACATGTCGACTCGAGGTCCGGGAGTATGGCCCGCACGCTGGCCAAGGTTAAGCGAAGTGCCGTAGCGCGGGATGCCGTGCGCGGTCGGGTGGGCCGGCCTCCGAAGGCATTGGCCGGCGACATCGAAGCGCGGATCCTGGATGCCGCGCGCGAGGTTTTCCTGGAGCGCGGTTTCGACGGCACCAGCATCGATGAGATCGCGGAACGGGCGCCGGCGTCCAAACCGACCATCTATGCGCGATACTCCGGCAAGCCGGCCTTGTTTGCGGCCATCATCGAGCGCTCCCTCAATGAACTGATGAATTTCGGCTCCTACACGGCGCCCGCCGGAACTGTTCAGGAGAAACTGGTCGGGCTGGCGACGACCATCGTCAATCGCGGGTTGAAGGAGACGCTCGGCCTGTTGCGCGTAACGATCGGAGAGGCCTATCGCTTTCCCGATCTCAGCTGCGAGGTTCACGAGGTCACGCGCAAACGTGCGGCGCACGCGGTGGCCGTGCTGCTGGCCGAAACGTTTCGCTCCCCCGGAAGCGGGGCGAGACGCCCGCCTGCAAAGGCCTGGGAGGCCTCTGCGGAGATCTTCATCGATCTGACCGTCCTGCCGCTGATGATGCGCGCGCTGATGGGATTGGACGAGAAAACCCTTCGCAAGCAGATGCCCGTCTTCATTCGCGAGCGGGTCAAGATCTTCCTCGCCCTGCAAGGCAAGGATTAGGGAGCGCGATCAGCGCCGCCGTGGCGACGTGGGCTCCAGCGTGACTTGCTTCAGATCCTTGCCGCTGACCACCACCACGACAAAGGCGAGCTTGCCGTCCTTGGTCATCAGGCCACCGCTGATGGCCTTGCCTGCCGCGGATCGCTCGGCGATCCGGATCGCATCCGACATCTTCAGAGACACCGTATCGAGCGCGGTCAGGCTGTTGCGGTCGCTTTCATTCAGCCCCTGGACCGTCGAGAACAGCACGCTATTCAGCACCTTGGCGGTGGAGCAGTCGATATCGGACTCCCAGATCTGTCCGCTTTGCAGCGTCCGGACCTTGTAGACAGGCACGTCGAGTCCGCCTTCGAAGCTGATGTCTGCGGTTTTCGAGCCGGGATGAATCTTCTCGGCGATCCGCAGCGCCTGGTGCAGCGACACCTCGGTGCGGCGGAACCGGTCGAGCTCGCGGTCGATGGTTTCCTGGCTCAGCGCCGGATCATTCGAGCTGGAGGTTTGCGGATCCGAGGCTTGCCCCCCCGCCGTCGAGGCGTCGGGGACGGCATGGGCCAGGGAGCTCCACGACAACAGCATCAAAGTGAACAGAATGATTCGTCTCATGGCTCCCCGCTGTCTCGGACATCGGTCGGTGCTTGTAGAGGATTCCCCGCCAAAGCAGTAAGATAAAACGAAACTGTATAGTTTTATAATTCCTTTCCTCGCCGCTGTCAAGATCGCGGCGGAGTGGGGGTCTGGACCCAGAACTGCCCGGAGCGGGCGCTGTCATAGCCAAGTGCATATAACGAGCGCATATAGTCGGTATCGAATCCCACTCCCGGGCCTTCGGGAACGGATGAGTCGATCGCGGTCATGTTGAAGGCGAGCCCGTTGTGCTTGGCAAATTGATAGGTCGCCGACAGATAGCCCTGGATCTCGCGCTTGCTCTTCATTCCCAGTGAGCGGATCGCGATTGCCTTGGTGCTGTTCTCGACGGGCTGGAATTCGGTCGAGATCCGGCCGTTCATGATGATGTAAATCGCCGGTTTCGGTGCCGCCATGCGCCGAGAGGTGTCGGGCTGCATCAGCAGGCGATCGGGAAAGGTGAAGACCTGCGTCGAAACGCCGCCGTCGACATGCATCTCCTCGATCGGCTTGCCGTCGGAGGAGGCGGCGATCAGCGATGGCGGGAAGGCGACGGGAACGCTGGCCGATGCCGTCAGCACCTGCCGGAATAAAGCGAGCGCCTGCGGCGTTCGCGCCGACGCGATTTCACCCATGTTCCATAGCACCGGGCGGCCCGCATCCAGATCGGTGGTCACGACGAACAGCCGTCGCCCCTTTGCGTGTTCCTTGGCAATCGCTTCCAGCAGTTCGGCCGTTGCATACCGGCTGATGGCGTCGCGAAGCGGCTGCTTATCGAACAGTGCGGAGCCAAATACCGCCCCCAGCGCATTGGGAGAGGCGGCGAACGAACTGGCGAGGCCGCTCGTATACATCTCCTTCAGCGTCGGATCGTAAGCCGGTCCGAGAAACGCAAACGGCGCGATCAGGGCGCCAGTGCTCACGCCCGAGACGACCGTGAATTCAGGACGCGCGCCGCTCTCGCTCCAGCCGTTCAGAATTCCGGCGCCGAACGCGCCGTCGCCGCCGCCGCCCGACAGCGCAAGATAGGCGAAGGGCCGGTTCGGCTGTGGCCTCGGCGTGAACGACGCCACGTTGAAGGTCTCGGGGGGCGCATCGGCCCACATGCGGATTGCGCCGAAGCCGTCGATGCGGGCCCGCTTGGCCTCATCCGCCGAGTAGGTCGCGCGCTGAACGGACGCGCAGGCCGAGAGCAGCAGCGCGGCAACGCAGATTGCGACGGCCACGCTGCCCGCCTGCTTGGAACCTGGTTTCACGCCGCACTCCACCTGTTAAAAACGATACCGTATAGTATCGTTCATGTATATTAATCAAGCCTGAAAGGAGCGCCGCCCATCGTGGCGCGCAGACCGGACCTCGATCGCATAAGCAGGCTGTTGAGCCCAGCGATGCATGCGCCGCGACAGCCACCGCGTAGATGGGAACCGGCCTGGGTGCGATCCAACGCCTGCGGCTAGGACATGGACGTCATTTCCGATAGGTTGCGGCGGTTCAACAGCGCGGCACAGCAATGCCGATCACCGCGTTGATCGCGCGTGCAGGCGCATGAGTCGCTCATGGAAACACAAGAGCGCTCGTGCCACAGACCAGAGAAGAGGACGGCGGAATGACCAAGGGCCAGGCCATGATCAGGACGGCTTTGACCGCGATGGTGCTGCTTGCGGGACTGAGTGGTGCGCAGGCGGCGCAGTGCGGTACGTCGCCTGCGGGCTTCGATGCCTGGAAGCGCGAGTTCAGCGAGGAGGCGAGGGCCAAGGGCGTCGGCGGCACCGCGATCGCGGCGCTGATGCAGACCAACTACGCGTCCGCCACCATCGCCGCCGATCGCGGTCAGCGCAGCTTCCAGCTGTCGCTCGACCAGTTCCTGGCCAAGCGCGGGGCCGCTGCGATCGTTGCGCGCGGCCGGCAGCTGAAGCAGTCGCAGGCGGCGATGTTCGCCTCCATCGAGCAGCGCTACGGCGTACCGCCGGGCCCGTTGATCGCGATCTGGGGCATGGAGAGCGCGTTCGGCAGCCAGCGCGGCAACCAGCACATGCTGTCGTCGATCGCCACGCTCGCTTACGACTGCCGCCGTCCGGAATTCTTCACCGAGCAGCTCTATGCCGCGTTGAAGCTGATCGACCGCGGCGTGCTGTCGGGCGCCACGCGCGGCTCGATGCATGGCGAGGTCGGGCAGACCCAGTTCATGCCCAAGAACATCCTGGCCTATGGCGTCGGCAATCTCGACGTCGCCGCCAACGCGCTGGCCTCCACCGCCAACTTCCTGCGCGCCAATGGCTGGAAGGCCGGCGCTGGCTATCAGCCCGGCGAGCCGAACTTCGCCGCCATCGAGGCCTGGAACGCCGCCGGCGTCTACCAGAAGGCCATCGCCCTGATGGGCCGCCAGATCGACGGTGGTGGCTCAGCCGCGCAGCGGTAAGACGTGCCCTCAGCGCCGGGTATGTAAACATGAAAAAGCGGCGCTTCATCGCTGAAGCGCCGCTCTTCTCTGATCCGATCGGCCGTGACGCTAAACTCAGGCCTTCAGATCGAAGCGGTCGAGGTTCATCACCTTGGTCCAGGCGGCGACGAAATCCTTGACGAACTTCTGCTTGGCGTCCGAGCTGGCATAGACTTCAGCCAGCGCGCGCAGCTGCGAGTGCGAGCCGAAGATCAGGTCGGCGCGGGTCGCGGTCCACTTCACGGCACCGGACTTGCGGTCGCGGCCCTCGAAAGTGTGCTCGCCCTTGTCGACCGGCGTCCAGGCCACGCCCATATCGAGCAGGTTGACGAAGAAGTCGTTCGAGAGCGTCTCGGTCTGCGCCGTGAACACGCCATGCTTGGAGCCATTGGCATTGGCGCCGAGCACGCGCAGGCCGCCGACCAGCACGGTCATCTCCGGCGCGGTCAGCGTGAGCAGCTGAGCCTTGTCGACCAGGAGCTCCTCGCCGGACAGCCACTGCTTGCCGCTGAGATAGTTGCGGAAGCCGTCATGGGTCGGTTCGAGCACCGCGAACGATTCGACGTCGGTCTGCTCCTGCGAGGCGTCGGTGCGGCCCGGTGCGAACGGCACTGCCACCTCGACGCCGGCCTTCTTGGCCGCGGCTTCGACACCCGCATTGCCGGCCAGCACGATCAGGTCGGCAATCGAGATCTTCTTGCCACCGGTGGCCGATGCATTGAACTCCTTCTGGATACCCTCGAGCGTCGAGAGCACCTTGGCGAGTTCGGCCGGGTTGTTGACCGCCCAATCCTTCTGCGGAGCAAGACGGATGCGCGCGCCATTGGCACCGCCCCGCTTGTCCGAGCCGCGGAACGTGGAGGCCGAGGCCCAGGCGGTCGAGATCAGCTGCGCGACCGACAGGCCCGAAGCGAGGATCTTCGACTTGAGCGTCGCGACATCCTTGTCGTCGACGACGGGATGATCGAGCGCCGGCACCGGATCCTGCCAGACCAGATCTTCCTTCGGCACCAGCGGGCCGAGATAGCGCACCTTCGGACCCATATCGCGGTGGGTCAGCTTGAACCAGGCGCGGGCGAAGGCGTCGGCGAACTGATCCGGGTTCTCCAGGAAGCGGCGCGAGATCTTCTCATAGGCCGGGTCGAAGCGCAGTGCGAGGTCGGTGGTGAGCATCGACGGCGCGTGGCGCTTCGACGGATCATGCGCATCCGGCACGGTGTTGGCGCCAGCGCCGTGCTTCGGCTTCCACTGGTGTGCGCCGGCCGGGCTCTTGGTCAGCTCCCATTCATAGCCGAACAGGTTCCAGAAGAAGTTGTTGCTCCACTTGGTTGGCGTCGTCGTCCAGATCACCTCGAGACCCGAGGTGATGGCGTCGCCGCCCTTGCCCGAGCCATATTTGCTGGCCCAGCCGAGGCCCTGCTGCGCGATGTCGGCGCCTTCCGGCTCCGCACCGACCAGCGACGCGTCACCGGCGCCGTGGGTCTTGCCGAAGGTGTGACCACCGGCGATCAACGCCACCGTTTCCTCGTCGTTCATCGCCATGCGGGCGAACGTCTCGCGGATGTCGCGCGCGGCAGCCAGCGGGTCGGGGTTGCCGTTCGGGCCTTCCGGGTTGACGTAGATCAGGCCCATCTGCACGGCGGCCAATGAGCCGGCGAGCTCACGATCGCCGCTGTAGCGCTCGTCGGCGAGCCACTTGCCTTCCGGACCCCAATAGATGTCCTGCTCCGGCTCCCAGGTATCGGCGCGACCGCCGCCGAAGCCGAAGGTCTTGAAGCCCATCGATTCCAGCGCGACGTTGCCGGTCAGCACGAACAGGTCGGCCCAGGAGATCTTCTGGCCGTATTTCTGCTTGATCGGCCACAGCAGGCGACGGGCCTTGTCGAGGTTGGCATTGTCTGGCCAGCTGTTCAGCGGGGCGAAACGCTGCTGACCGGTCCCGGCGCCGCCGCGGCCGTCGCCGATACGATAGGTGCCGGCGGCATGCCAGGCCATGCGGATGAACAGCGGGCCGTAATGACCGAAATCGGCCGGCCACCATTCCTGCGAATCCGTCATCAGCGCGTGCAGATCCTTCACCAGCGCGTCGAGATCGAGGCTCTTGAATTCCTTGGCGTAATCAAACGCCTCGCCGAGCGGATCGGACAGGTTCGAGTGCTGATGCAGCACCGACAGATCAAGCTGGTTCGGCCACCAATCCTTGTTCTTGAATCCCTTCACGCCGCCCGAAAACGGGCACTTGCTGACATCATCCATTTTTGCCTCCTGACCTGATCGGCATGGTTTCCCCCTACGGGCGCGGCCGGACCCTACGCGGTGAGATCGATCAGGGGAAATTGACTTTGGTGATTGTCACGATAAGATAATCTGATGATACATTTGACGATGCGACAGCTCCGTTATTTCGATGCGCTGGCGCGTCTCGGCCATTTCGGCCGCGCGGCCGAAGCCTGCTCGATCTCGCAACCGGCGTTGTCGATGCAAATCAAGGAGATGGAGGACGCGCTGGGCGGCGTCCTGCTCGAGCGCAATGCGCGGCAGGTGGTGCTGACGCGTTTTGGCGAGCAACTCGCGGAGCGCGTGCGCGAGATTTTGCGCTCGGTCGACGAGCTCGGCGATTTCGCCCGCGCGTCTCGCGATAAGTTGATCGGCCGACTCCGCCTCGGCATCATCCCGACAGTCGCGCCCTATCTGCTGCCGCGGGTGATCGGGAGCCTGATGCGCAAGCAACCTGAGATCGACATTCATGTGCGGGAATCGAAGACGCCGACCCTGCTCGAAGAGCTGTTGGAGGGGCGGCTCGATGCCGCCATTCTCGCGCTTCCGGTGTCCGAGCCGTCACTGACCGAGGTCGCGCTGTTTGCGGAGAATTTTCTGCTGGTGCGGCCGCCCGAGTTTGAAGGCGCGCCGGTGCCGAGCAGCGAGAGCCTGCGTGAGATGCGACTGTTGCTGCTGGAGGAGGGGCACTGCTTCCGCGACCAGGCGCTGTCATTCTGCAATATGCAGGCGCCGCGCGAGATGCTCGATGCGTCCTCGCTCTCGACACTGGTGCAGATGGTCGGCGCCGGCATGGGGGTGACCTTGATCCCGGAGATGGCGGTCGGCGTCGAGACGCGCTCGGCCGCGGTATCGCTGGCGCGCTTTGCCGAGCCGCAGCCCTCGCGAACCATCGGCATGGTCTGGCGCAAGACCAGCCCGCTGGCCAAGCAGTTGCTGCAGATTTCAGAGATCGTGGGCAGCGCCGCAGAGGGCCTGCGCAAACAGGCCAATGTGGGGCAGGGACGTAAGCGGCGGAGGTGAGCCGCTGATCGTATCGACCTCCCCCGCCTTGCTTGCCGCGAGGCTGTGACGCGGTGGGCATGTTCTCAGGGTCGCCTTATCTGACGGCCGCCGCGCCGCGCACACATATCACTGACCCAGCGGCCGCCGCACGCCATCGCGCAGGACGCGACCGGCGCGCTCAGAACCGAACGTGCCAGCACCGGCCTTGATCGTTCCGGCGGTTCGAGCAGTCCGCGTCGGCACTGCGCGGATAGCCGCTATGCGCGCGGGCTGATCAGCTTTCTCCATTGGAACCCGGGTGCGTACCGGCGGTTCGTAGCGTTGAGCAACTCACGTGCTCGAGGCCGTCGCCGTCGCGACGGAGGACCGTGGCGGATGATTTTCGGCGCACGGTCAAGCGTGATGACCTTCGGTCGAGGAGTGTTGCAATGCGAAGCTTCAACTATGTTGCGGCGCTGGCCCTGTCGGGCGCGCTGCTGGCCGGTGCGAGTGCGCCGGCCTCATCTGCGCCCATGACCGGGCTGTCCGCGGCCGCCAAGCCTGACGCCGCCGCCTCTGGCACGGTTGCGGTTCGCTATGGCGGTCGCGGTTTCGGCGGCGGATGGCATGGTGGCGGATGGCACGGCGGTGGCTGGCGCGGTGGCGGCTGGGGCTGGGGCTGGGGTGGTGGAGCACTCGCCGCCGGCGCCTTGTTGGGCGCAGGGATTGCCGCGACGACAACGCCCTTTGCCTGGGGTGACCCCTATGATTATTACGACGGCCCAGGCTACGGCTATGTCGGCATTGGCTATGCGCCGTATTACGCCCGCCCCTATTACGCTAGGCCCTATTACGGCCGACCCTATTGGCACCATCGCTATTATGGTGGCTGGGGCGGCCCCTGGTGGTGATCTCGGCGCTTTAATCTGATGATGATGCGAGACTGCGCGAGCCGTCACAGTCTCGCATCTCGAAGTTTGGGGCAGGACGCTTGGGCAGATGCTCATTAGGCGGTGCGCCGCCTGACGTCTGGTTCGCCGTCGACAGCGGTTGAAGTATGAATGGTCTCCGAGGTTGCATTGTCTAACGCAGCGGACAACCTGGCTACAACGTCCCCTAACCGGCAAGATCTTCTGTCGGCGCTTAGGATGCAGAACGGCGATGGGCCAAGCAGGTGACTTTTCATGAGCACATTCTATACCGACGAACAAATCCGAGAAGCTATCTTGGCCTTGGAGAATTACTCGCCGGGAATCTGGGAGATCATGAAAAAAAACCGAAATCGCTGAGCCTGACCTCGAAATTTACGAGCAAGAGCAGCTCGCCATTGTACGTGCCCTGACTGTTGTCTTGCTCAGAATGCCATTTGTCTCTCAAGCCGAGAAGCCGCACTCAGCCGAGGTTCGTTTACTCATAGACGTGCGTAAGGCCGTTCGAGGTGCGGTCAATCCCAAGCGAACTAATTGCGGGCAATGCGGCGGAAGACTCACCTAAGCCACCGACACCTCGAGCTTTCGCAGAACGTCGGCGATCTTGGCCACGGCAATCGCCGAGTTGGTATCGGACGTGACGCCCGCGAAATGGATTCCGAAGCCGGGCATCTCCTGGTCCGTCCAGGCCAGCACGAACGAGCCCGAGGCGCCGCCGAATGTCGTTGCGTCATGCCCGAACACCGAGCCGAGTGTGTCGTGCTCGTCGAAACCGAGGCTGCGCCTGAATTTGCCGGGCGCGAGCCGCTTGAAGCCGAACAGGTTGCCGAACAGCGCATTGGTGACGAAATTCCAATCGACGTCCGTGCCGCCGCTCATGGGCGCGGGGCCGGGGAAACCGATCACCGCCAGGGACGGAACGCCACCATTGGCGAAGGCCGCGCGCGCGTCGAGATGGACCTGTCCTGCCGGCAGACGATCGCCCGCCGTGATCGGCTCAAGCCGCAGCAGAGCCGCGTCAACGCTGCCGAAACCTCGCCCGAAGCCGTCGGGCAGGATGGCCTCGACCACCTTGAACCGCCTCTGGTCGAGCGTCGCCGCTTCTCCGGCGAAATCGACTTCCAATCCGGCCGGTATCGACAAGCGGTTGCCGTTGGCGGTCATTGGAATCAGCCACTTCCGTCTGGCATCGTCGACGACGTGATAGTTGGTGAGCGCGAGGCCTCGTGCCGCGTCGACGATGGTGGCGGTGCCGATGAAGTTGGACGCATTGCCGTGCGTCGGCTGCACGCGTCCGACGCATCCGGCGACGCGCTGAATGTCCTCGCGCCGTGCGGCCATCGTCGCGGCCCAGATTCCGAGGAACGGATGCGACGCCGGCGGCAGCCCGTTCTCCAGCAGAAAGCTGGGCCGCGAGCCGTCCGCGATCACGATCGCCTCGAGCGCCATGCGCTCGCTGGCGGCGAAGTGCTGCGGCGGGCCGAGCCCGACGTCGGGAAGCTTGCTGAGCGCCTGGCCGCCGTGCCGGTACATGACCTCCAAGGCTTGGCCAAAGGCGACGGGGTCGCCGATTTCGCGGGGCGGCATCGCGGCCATGACCGCTGATACACGTTGAAGGATGTCGTCGGGATGCGGCATGGGTGCGTCCGGCGGCAAGGATGATTCGAGATCGATCGCATCGGCGAGCCGCAGGTCGCCGGCCCCGGCACTCTCCAGATTTCCGGTTGAGCGCTCGGCGGCATGGCGCGCCGCAATCATCTGCTTCAACTGGACGATGCGCCCGTCAGCGGGCTGTCCGGCATCGCTCCGCGCAGGACGGATCGCAGGCGCGATGCTGCTGTCGGTGACGGCCTCGAGCGCCTGCCGCACTTTGAGCGGGACCTCGACCTCCGCGCCGGCCGCCGACTCCAGACCCGGCGCGGTCCCTCTCAGTTTCTGCTGAAGAACGGCAAGGCTGGTCTCGCCGCCGAATTTCATCCAGTCGACATCAGCCTTCAGGGCCGGCGGACCGAAGGCTTCGAGGGCGAATTGCCGGAGCGATTCATCGCCCCGACGGACCATGTCGGGCGCGCGCGGCGCCTCGATGCCGATGCCGGCATCAAGACCGGCTTGCAGCAGAGCAAGCGCATCGGCGATGCCGACGCCCATGTTGAATGAATCCCAATCCGGGGCCGGCTTGCGCGCCGTGGCGCGCAGCAGCCGCCGGAACATCTCCTGCACGGTCTCCTTGCGACGGCGCGCTTCGGCGATGATGGTGCCGCGACCATGATGTGCCAGCCAGCAGGCGGCAACACCTGCGATCAGCGCCACCGCGAAACTGGTGCCTTGCCCCTGGCCGGATCGTCCAGTGGTCGCAGCGGCGCGATAGACATTCTGTCCCGGCGCCGAGATCGCGACCGTGGGGCCCCGGCAGGAGCCGATCCATGGCTTGTCGTGGAAGTCCGTTCCGGCCACGGCAATGCAGTCGTCGAAGCGCGCCGGCCAGACGACGAGCCCGACGCAATTGCCGGCCGCTGCGACCACGATCACATCGGCGGCGACGGCGCGCTCAAGCGCGCGCTGCAGCGCCCACGACCAGATGCCGCCAAGCGACAGCGAGATCACGTCCGCGCCCAATGCGACGGCCCGATCCATCGCCTCGGCGACGCTGGTCTGCGAGATGCGGACGACATTCTCGATCGCGCGAATGGGAATGTGCCTGGCCTTGGGAGCCGCGCCGACGACGTCGAGAGATTCCGGACTGATCGCGACGCTGGCGGTGGCGGTGCCGTGGCCGGGATTGCCCGCGTAGTTCAGCGGATCGGTCGGATCTTCCGGCGTCGTGCCGTCGCCGATCACGTTGTAGGAGCCTGCGCGAACGACCCCCGCCAGCTCCGGGTGGCTGATGACGCCGGTATCGATTTGACAGATCGCCACGCCCGCGCCGCGGCTGGGCCGTCCCAACTCGTCGGAAAGCTTCCATGCGTCTTGCAGCCGCAAGCGGCTGACGGCCCATGACTTGTTCTGCTCAATCTCGGATTCCTCGTCGACCCAGCAGCCTGGCGGGAATTTCTCGACCGCCTCCAGCTCGCGCCGGTCGTCGAGCTGATCGATCGGCATGATTGCGTGAATCAGCTCAGGCTCGATCGGTGCAAGGCCGAGCGCGTCTTCGAGCGCGTGCGCGGCGAGGAAAGCGCCCTGAGCGGGACCGACGAAGGTGCGGTCCGGAATGGTGATGACAAGATCGCGCGGCGCGGCGCTGGACAGCGCCGACACGGTGGCGTGCAGCGGAGCAAGCTGGGATGCGATCTTGGTCTTGGTCGCGGCGATGTCATCTCCCGCGGGCGCCACCAGGAAGAAGCGGGCAGGGGGCGCTTGCGGCTTGACGACATTCGGCGAGGTGGCCGACATGATCGCGACGATGGCGGTATCGGCTGACATCGCAAGCTCCCCGTGGCTCGACCGTTCAGGTCGAGGGGTAAATCTGAAGTCCGAGCATGCCGTCCATGACCGGCGCGTAGATCCCGTCGGCCCATCCCAATTTGCTGACCTGTCGCGCGATGAGGGCCTGCCGCGTCTTCGGTCCGAGCTGAGCGTTCGCTTGCGGCGCGATGCCGAGCGCCTGCTGGAGCGCGGCGACCCGCGCGCCGGACGAGCCGTGGCGCAGCCGGCTGATGTCCGCGCTGGTTCGCGTCCCGGCCCTGACCTGTGCGGCGACGGCGGCGTCGAGCCCGGTGAGGAGCATCATGGAAAACTGCTTGCCGTTCGAGCCGGAGGTAACTCCGAGGGCCACCCGGAAGTCGCTCCAGATGCCGGTATGCTGGCCGTTCGCATAGAAGCCCGGCAGCGTCAGGCAGCCGGCCGACGAGAAGCCGCGTGACATCTGGCCGGGATGAACATTGTCCGCCGGCGCCGTGATCATGAACGCATCGAGCCGGTCGTAGATCGTGTCGGTCAGCGAACGGAGCACGACGGCGGATGACGCGCCGCTGGCGCTGTCCGACAGCCGCAACGCGGTGGGTATTTCCCGATTGGTGCCGGGATGATGTGTGCCGACCGTGTAGGTATAGCAGCCGGTCGGCAATATGTTGCCGGTCAGGTTGGCCGTGCTCGCGCCGACCTGAGCCATCGCATAGCATTTGAAGACATAGGCCGCGTTGGGAACGGTCGAGGCCTGATAGGCGCTCAGCGTCTTCCGCTCGCGATCATAGACGCCGATGATGCAACGGAAGTTGCGGTGATCCGGTCGCTGGTCCGTGATGACGATGCTGGTCGCGTCCTCGCGCTTGGCCGCGCCCAATGAGGCGCCGCGCAGCGCGAACATCATCTTGCCCGGCAGCGGCGCGAATTCATTGGCGGCGATCAGCGCATCGAGATCGCCGGGTGTGAGCTCGAAGGCCCTGCCGGCCAGCGACGTGTCGAGGTGCCGATAGTCCGGCTGCTCGTCATCCTTCGGGTTCCAGCGCACCGACGCCACAGTCAGGCCTGCCGCTTCGAGGTCCTGGTCGGCGAGGATCGCATTGATCTCCGCGACGTCGGCGTCATCGCTCTGAGTGGCCTCAGCGCTCTCGAACGTCTCCACGATCGGGGCGCTTTCGAGCGCGCTCTCGGTCGTCCCCGTCGCATGGGCCGCGATCCGCGCGGCCATCCGCATTTCGGCGAGCCCGGCTTCGAACAAGCGAGCCTCGCCTTCTCTCCGTTCGGAAAGGCTGGAGCTGGCGCCCCAGAGGCGCTTCATGCCGCGGATCAGGTCCGGAATCCGGGCGACATCGTCCAGGCTGCCTGCGCGCATCGCGGCTCCGATCTCGCGCATCTCGGTGAAGCGCGGACCGGGCGCAGCAAAAGCCGCGCCACGATTGAATGTCAGGCTCAGCAGCGCGCCCCTGCAATGCGGATGGAGCCGGTCGAGATTGTCGAGCGCCTGATAGAACTGACGGATCAGGGCGGGATATTTCACATTGTCGAACTGGTCGATCGCCACCGACCAGGGCACGACGATATCGCTGAGGCTGCGGATCAGGGCTTGCGCCTGCGTCACCTTCGCGGCGCGACCAGGCTCGACCGTGCGAAAGCCGATGGTTGGGGCAAGACGGTCGAAATCGGCGCGCGCCATCTGCGCGCCCCATTGCGACAGGAACTCCTGCTTCGTGTGGTAGCCGAGATCCCAGCCGCAGCCGATCGTAATGCCGGACGAATAGCCAGGCCAGATCGGGCGGCCCTTGATGACGTTCTCATAATAGGATCGTCCGCCGGTCTCCCAACGAACGATGAATTGGTATCCTGTGAGCGAGATGGTCGCACGCCAGTCCGCCGGCAGTTCGGTGGACTCGAGCTGTGGCGCGCCTGGCAGTTCGGTAATGGGGTCCTCGCGGAATCCGGCAGCCTCCGTCACGGCCTCATCAGTGATATTTCCGAGCAACTGCTCGGACAGCGGCGACAAGCTCTCCAGGGAGTCCCGTGTGGGGATCGGAGGAGGCCGACGGAGCACGCTCAGGTCCGGCAGCTTTCGAACGTAGCTGGCGACGTGATCGGCGAGCTTTGACTTGATGTCTCCGCGCACGCCGGCGAGCACGTCCGCGTCGATCGTGACCTTCCCTTCGAAATGCTTGAGCTCGGCCTCGCTGGTGCGGAACTTGAAGAACAGAACCTGGGTGAGGGTCGAGCGGGCTTCCAATCCGAACGCCATCAGCGTCACCAGGAAGCCGTGCTTGTCATCGGGCTCGGCCAGCGTCACCTGGAACCGCGCTGTCTTGCCGGTCTGGCTCTCGCGATTGAAGATCGTCATCCACGGACTGTTCGCATCCATGCTCTTGAGGGCGTCGAGCGTGGCCTTCACGACGGCGAGCGCGCCTGTGCCCGGTCCCAGCAGCGTCGTCGCAAGGCCGATGATCGCTTCATGCGCCTGAAAGCCGGCGCTGTCGGTGTGGTAGGTTGCGAACTGATCGACCTGAACGACCCAGCCGATGTTCTTCAACACGGTGAAATATGACTGGTACCATTCATAGATCCTGTTCGCGTCGGGCACCTCCACCTTGGCGACCAGCTGCGCCAGCAGCGCCGAGTTGATCAGATCCTGTCGCTGTTCGGTGGTCACGCCGTTGACGAAGGAGATGACGTCAGAGCCGACCACGGCCGCTTGATCCTTCGCCCGCGACAGCGCCTGATCGACCGGAGAGGCAGCGTCTTCCAGAACGGCAAGGCGAGGCGGCAACGGAGCGGCCTGGACGAAGTCACGCGCCTTTGAAACGGCTTCGAGACTCATGGCGTGGTCCTCCCAATGTTGAGGCTGCCTCACTTCTCCAGCGTCCAGGCGGGAGCATTAATCGACAAATGAAAAGGAATTTGCGGCCGTCAGCCAAGCATGTCGCAAAATGATAATGCAAATTGTAGTTGTAGACAATACAGAAGCCCGTGCTGCAGATGCGTCCTGCGTCCTGCGTCCTGGTAGTTCGCGGAGCTTGCGCGCCGCATCATGAGGTCGCGACCGGCATAGAAATGTTTTGACCGCTGAGTTGAACCGCTGCTCGTGTGACGTGACACACGTCTACGGTCGCCATTCTCGACCGTGGCATCTGATCGCGATTGTTCGATTTTCAAATCGGCATTGATCATGGTCACGGGCGAAGCAGCCAGATGGTCTGGTTGCTCGGACGTATAAAAGTCTTTTGTTTCAACGAGCGATAGGTCGCTTGTTGAGTTCCACAGGCTCGTGAAGCTCTGACGACGCCTCTTAGGAATGCAACTCTTATATTACGGCTTTTTCGACAGTGCATTTCGCTGTCGCGTGTTGATCAATAGCAGATGGGTCAGTCTGGTTGCCTTAGCGGTGCTGGCCAGATGACGACCGCTTGGCATGTCTTCCCGAATGAATGCTCGGAAGACAGCGGATGAATCTGATTGTGGCCTCGGCGCGGATCGCCGCCATGATGGCGATCACAAATGGCCCTCGCTGTCACGACGGGGACTGGGAGACCTGCGGCCGCGAGCACCTGAAACACGATAAACGCGAAACGCGGCAAAACGGAGGAGCACGGCATGAGCGATCCGGCGAGCGGCCAAGGGCCCAATGCAAGCTTTGAGCTGAACGTCAGACCCGCGGCGGAAGTCGCGCAAGAGATCATGCGCTCGGGAGACGATCTGCATGTCGATCCCGCCGCGCCGCCGGAACCTATGCTTGAGGCTGCGGTCAGCCGCTGGCGCGTCGCGAAGTCGCTCGAACGCCTGCGCGCCCAGGTCAATGCGGCCTTTCCAAATCGCAGCACCGCCAGTGACGGTACGATCGGTGATATCCGCCACCAGAGCCGAGAATCCGACCACAATCCCTGGATCGTTGACGCGGGCATCGGCGTCGTCACGGCTCTGGACGTGACACACGACCCTGCCCATGGCTGCGATGCCGGCAAACTCGCCGAAGCGATCCGCGCCAGCCGGGACGACCGCGTCAAATACATCATCTCGAATCGCAGGATCGCCAATTCGCAGCCGGTCGGCGCCGCAGCTGCCTGGGCTTGGCGAACATATACGGGCTCAAATCCGCACAATCATCACTGCCATATCTCGGTGAAGTCGGACAAGGCAGCCTATGATGATGTGAAGGATTGGGATATTCGGCCGCGTCCTGACCTGGAATCTGCCGGTGGGGAGGCGGGTGTGACGCCGTCCGACCTGTTCGCTGCCGCGCTTGACTCATTGCCGGGCAATGCCGACCGCCCGATCTTCGAGCGGCTGATCGATGCCCAGGACGAGATCGCGAGATTGCTGGCCTCCTATGCGACCAGTGAGCGCCCGGTTCGGGCGGAGGAGGACGAAGAGGCGGCGCGGCCAAGCTTTGACACGCTCAAGGCGGGCTATGAGGAGCTGTGGGCGAGCTGTCGGATTCGCCCGGAGCGCGCGGACAGCGTTGCCTGGCATCGCGCGAAGCTGTTGCAGAACAAGCCGCGCTACGAACAGGTCAGCGCGGCGACCGGCGCGCCATGGTGGTTCATCGGCATCGTCCATGCGCTCGAGGCCAGCTTCAACTTTCAGGGCCATCTGCATAATGGCGATCCGCTCCGCGCGCGCACGGTCAATGTGCCGGCCAATCGGCCACCGCGCTGGAACCCGCCAAACGACTGGCTGTCGAGTGCCATCGACGCCATCACGTTCGAGGGATTTGCCGGACAGTCGGACTGGAGCATCGCGCGCACTCTGTATCGCTTCGAGGGATACAACGGCTTCAGCTATCGCACGAAGGGGATCAACTCGCCTTATTTGTGGAGCTTCTCCACGCATTACACCCGGGGCAAATTTGTCCGCGATCACGTCTATGATGAGAATGCGGTCTCAGCGCAGTGCGGTGCCGCGGTCATGCTGAAGTCGCTGCAATTGGCGGGCGAGACGCTCGCGTGAGCCGATCGGCCGTTCTGCGCCGACATGGCGAAGCCGGGGTGGGAGCTATCACGCCGGTCAAGATGACGTGAGCGCGGTCCGCGATTTGAAGGTGATAGTTGGGGCTCTTCGGTTCGAAGGTCCAGGTGAAGCTCGCGAACAGGGATTGCACGCGCCGCGCTGACCGGCCGTGCTGTTCCGGATCACCGGACGAGCCAGAGCAACACCAGCATCACGGCGACGATCGCCGTGATGAACGCGCTTCTCGTCAGCGCCGCCCCGGGTGAAATCCGGTCGTCTCCCCAGTCGTCTTTTTTTTTGTGCCCGATCATCGGGTGTGTCCCCCACCGCGACGGAATTCGCATCGTCTCAGCCGAATCGGCGGCCGGGCGCGAGCTGTTGTTTTCGATAGCTCCCCCATCTGGTGGATCTATGTAAAAAAAGGTGCATAGCGCAGCGCCTGCACACGTCTGGATGGGGCTGTCTGGCGACGAATAAGCGGCGCCGGCCGTCCGTCTCAGGCCAAAAGCGGGAAAGAAGTATTATCGTAGTGGCAAGGTGGAACTGGTGCGGTCGCTCCTCTTCGTAGACGATCATCCCATCTACAGGGATGCCGTGCGCCGCACGCTTGAACTCGAGATCGAGGATCTCAGTGTGGCAACTGCGGAGAACTGCAGCGCGACACTGGCGTTGCTCGCCGCCCACGAGGTCGACCTCTGTCTTTCCGACTATCGTCTCCCGGACGGCGATGGATTGTCGCTGCTCAAGGAGGTCAGGGCGCGATACCCGCTCATCGCGGTGGGGCTGCTCTGTGCAGATCTCTCGCCTGCGCTTGCGGAAGGCGCGGCGTCATTGGGCGCCGTGGTCTGTCTCTCCAAGGACAAGACCTCGGCAGATCTGGTTGCTGCCATCCGTATCGCGTTTTCGGGAGGCCGGGTCTACGACTCCGTCGGCGCCGCTTCGGACGGCACCACGCTGTCGCTTCGACGACGCGAGATCCTGATCTATGCGAGCCAGGGCCTGCTCGACAAGCAGATCTGCGAGCTGCTGGGCGTCAGTGAGAGCACGATCCGGGCGCATTGGGGGCGGATCTTCGAGCAGTTGCAGGTCGGCAATCGCACCGAGGCCGTCACCCGGGCTTTGCGGCAGAGGTTGATCTGAATGCCCGCCGGAACAGCATCGCGCATGCGGGCGCTCTACCGCGAGCGCATCCATCTCTTCTTCGGCACGCGGACCCTTCCTTATCTCGGCGGCATCCGCGTTCTCCAGGCGATTTCGACAAGTGGCGCGGCGTCCGCCGGACTGCTCGTCTGGCTGTTGTGCGACCTGTCGCCGGTCCGGGCGGCGATCTGGACCTTTCTCGTCGTGCTGACCGAGTGCCTCATCACCAACATCAACGACGCGTTCCGCGTCGTGTGCCCCCCGGACGAAACTCTGTGGCGCTGGGGCTGGGCCAAGGCGGCGTTGTTCGGTCTCAACGCGTTCGCCTGGTCGCTCAGTCCTCTGCTTCTCCACGTCGACGGTGCTCCCGCATCGGTGCTGTTGCCGCTGACCGCCGTCATCTTCTTCGTGACGAGTGCGACGTGGATCGTCGGAGCCGACTATACGCCGAGCATGTGGATCGTGATGGTGGCGGCGATCGTTCCGGCGGCGCTGTCGTTCCTGAGCTTTGATGGCGAGCTCGAGCGGGTGGCCGGCATCACCCTCCTGGCGCTGTTGCCCTTCGTCCTGGCGACCGGTACCAAGGCGGCGAAAAAGGCGGAGGCTGCGATCAACATCCGCCTCGACATCACCGAACTCCTCGACGTCAAGGCGCGGCAGGCGCAGCAGATCGAGGAGCTGTTCGCGGAGAGGACCCGCTTCTTCAGCGCGGCCAGCCACGATCTGCGGCAGCCGCTGAACGCGATGGGGCTGTATTTCGAACTTCTCGCACGCTCGCCCGATCAGGAGGACCGCAACGAGATCATTGCGCGGCTGCAGGATTGTGCGACGAGCCTGCTCCGGCAATTCGACGCGATCATGGGCGTGTCGGCCACTGATGCCGATATCAGGAACGCGAGCGTCAGGGCCGTGCCTGTCCATGAGATCTTTCTCAGCGTGGCTTCGACGCTCGATCTCGAGGCCCGGCGCAAGTCGTTGCGCCTGCGGGTGCGGCCGTCCGATCTGTGGTGCTCGGTCGATCCGGCTCTGCTCGAGCGTGCTCTGCTCAACCTCGTCGGCAATGCGATCAAGTACACCGAGACGGGCGCCATCCTCATCGGCGCACGCCGCCGCGCCGGAGCTGTGAGAATCCAAATCGTCGATACCGGGATTGGCATCGAGCCTCGCCATCTCAACGCGATCTTTGATGATTTCTTTCAGGTCGGAAATCCCGAACGCAACCGCGACAGGGGGCTTGGCATCGGGCTCGCCATCGTTCGGCGCCTCTGCAAGGCGATGGACTGGCAGCTCGAGGTGAAGTCGGTGATCGGACGCGGCACCAGCTTCAGCCTTACCGTGCCGGTGGCGGATGCCGCGCCGGCAAGCGTCGACACCGATTCGATGAATCGGGAAATAAGCGTGCCGGATCGGTCGGATCAGCCGGGTGTGCTCGTGATCGACGACGACGCGACGACACGCGATTCGCTCGGTCGGCTGCTGACCAATTGGGGCTATGAATGCGCGCCCTTCGAGGGCGGAGCGCCTGCACTTCGTTTCCTGGGCCAGGCGGCGGCACGAAAGCGATGGCTCGTCCTGCTCGACTACCGCTTGGCCGGCACGGAAACCGGGCTCAATATTGCTGACAAGATCATCGCGGCTCACGCGGACCGCACGCGGCTGGTTCTGATGACCGGAGACATCGGTCCGGAGATCGCGGAAGGCGCCCGTCAGCGCGGCGTGCTGCTGTTGCGCAAGCCGGTGCAGCCGATCCGGCTCAGCGCGCTTCTGAGCTCGGACATGGCAGCGGAATAGGACGATCGCACATGACCGTTTTCTGCGATGAGAGCGTCTGCGCGTCGCAGCGCGAGCCCGCATCCACCTTTGGTCCTTTCGACGCGAATTGGAATCACTGAGCCATGCACGTTCCGGAGAGTTCGGTCATCGCCTCTATCGGCAACATCTATCAGGCCGCTCACGACCCGAAGCTCTGGCCGCAAGCCGTCGAATCGCTCCGGACGCTGTTCGATGGATCGAAAGCCTGCCTGGTGCGGATCGGGCCCGAGCGGAGGCCCGACGACCTGATTGCGCCCAGCAACGATCCGGCCTTCCAGGACCGCTATCTCGTGGAGTTCGCCGACGAGCCCAACATCATCGAGCACGCGGTCGCAAAGGCGGAGGTCGGTGCGACCTACAGCGATCTGAGCTTCATCGGCAGGGAGACGCTGCGAGCGAGCCGTCTCTGGAACGAATGGATGGCGCCGCAGGACATGTATGGCGGCTTGACCTGCAAGCTGGCCTCGTCCGGGCCGTCGACATGGTTTTTCGACGTGCAACGCGGCCGCAATCAGGCCCCGTTCGACGCGGCCGATCTCGCGCTCCTGAGGACGATCGTGCCGCATCTCACCCGCGCGGTCGAGATCTCGCGGCAGACCAGGATCGGGCAGTTGGTGTCCACGAGCCTGTCGCATCTGCCGTTCGCTCTCATCGCCGTCGACGCAGGCCTGCGCATTCTTGCCAGGAACGAGGCGGCTGAGCAGATCCTGTCGGACCGCGACAGCGGCCTGTCCCAGAGGCGCGGCGTGCTGCTGACATCGGACATTCAGAGCACGACCAGGCTGCAGCGGCTTGTTGCCGACGCCTGTTCCGCCGGGCGCGGCAGCCTTCCGGGTGTCGGCGGTGATCTTCTTATCGTTCCGGCCCTCCCGGCGGGTGATCCGGCCGCGCTGGCGATTTCCGTCGGTCCCTCGATGAGTGTCGGCACCCCGACGATTGCTTTGGAGCCATGTGCGGTCGTGATTGCGCGTAGGTTCTCACAGGAGCTGCCCGCAGGGTTTGCCGAAGCGATCGCCCAGTTCTTCGAGCTGACACCGCAGGAGGCCCGCGTCGCCGCAGCCGTCGCAGCCGGTCAGTCGCTCAAGCAGGCCGCCGGCCTGATCGGGATTCGGGTGAGCACCGCGCGCACCCATCTCGGGCGGATCTTCGGCAAGACCGGCACCAGCCAGCAGAGCCAGCTCGTTGCGCTGTTGCGAAGCGTGCAAGTGACGCTGCCACGCAACTAGGCGAGCGACCCTTCCGGTCAGGTCATCAGGCGTCCACACGCCTTGGCGAGGGCCAGCGCGCCGAGCCCCATCAGCAGCAGGCTGGCCAGCTTGTTGCTCATGTTGAGGATGTCCGAATCGAAGCGCAGGCGGACGATGGCGATCGTCGTGCTCAGAAGGGTCCACCACAGCGCCGAACCGAGGAACACACCCGCCGTCAGCAGAAGTCCCGCCGAATGCCCGACCAGCGTATGCAGCGCGGCGCAGAACAGGACGATCGTAAGCGGGTTGGTCACGCCGAGTCCGATCGCGCTCGCATAGGCCCTGATCAGGCGGATGTGATCGCCTCGATCCGTGGCGGGAAGCGCGACAGGCTGCTGGCGAATCCGCATGGCGAACCAGAGCAGGGCGAAGCCCGACAGTGTGCCGAGCACGAGCGAATTGGTTTCGACCCACGGCTGGACGATCACTCCGATGCCGGCGACTGCGAGCGCGCTGTAGGCCAGGTGAACCGTGGCCGCGCCCAACCCCGTCGCCAGCCCCGCCGCTGCGCCGGAGGTCAATGTCCGCTGAATGCAGAGGATCCCCATCGGTCCGACCGGCGCCGCGACCGTCAGCCCAACCCCGACGCCGGCGATGAGCGTTGCAACAGATTGAGGCAAGGACATCCGAGAGCTACCGATTCATGTCGGCGCTCTGCTTAGCGATGCCGATGACTCGCCGCGTCATTCATTTGACTGACGACAGCAGTGTCACGACGCGTCGCTGTGGCAGCCTCTCCGTTGCCAGGAGCTCTCCTGCACGATCGAGCCGTCCCGACGCTGCCGTGAGCCAACGGATGCCGGCCTTGCGCATGCGGGAGCCAATCGCGGCAGGATCAGATCGAGCGTGGCGCTGAAATCGCTGGTGGGCCCGGCAGGACTCGAACCTGCAACCAGACCGTTATGAGCGGCCGGCTCTAACCATTGAGCTACAGGCCCCGCGGCGCGGAGGTGTTTGCGGCTGTGGGGAGGCTGGGGGCCTGCCCGGTGCGGCGGAAACGACCCGGCGACGGTGCGGGCTCCGTTTACAGCGCCGGTGACGATCGGGCAATGCCACAGCCGGATGGTTTTGTGGGCGGCAGCGCGCCGGTCGGAGCCGCCCGGTGGTCGGGGCCGGGCGTCGCCTCAATCGACCGACACGCCGGCGAATTCCACCACCTTGCGCCATTTCTCGGTCTCTTCGGCGACCAGCTTGCCGAACTCCGCTGGCGTCATGGCGCGCGGAATGCCGCCGGTCTCGGTCAGGCGGGCCACCAGCTTGGGGTCCTTGAGGGCCTCGCCGACGGCCTTGTTGAGGATCTCGACGATCTCTGGCGGTGTGCCCTTGGGCGCGGAGATGCCGTAGAAGCCGACCGATTCGTAACCCGGCACGGTCTCGGCGATCGCCGGGACGTCCGGCACCGTGGGCCAGCGCTGCGGCGAGGTGACGCCGAGCGCGCGCACGCTGCCGCCGCGCGCCTGCTCCAGCGCGGTCGGCAGATTGTCGAAGATCAACTGCACCTTGTTCGAAATGATGTCGGGGAAGGCCAGCGCCGAGCCGCGATAGGGCACGTGCAGCATGTCGCATTTGGTCATCGCCTTGAACAACTCGGCCGCCATGTGCACGGAGGTGCCGTTGCCCGAGGAGGCAAACGCGATCTTGCCGGGATTGGCCCGGCAATAGTCGATGAAATCCTTGACCGTCCTGGCCGGCACATCGTTGCTGACCACCAGCATGTTGGTGAGCTGCATGATGCTCGCGACCGGCACCGTGTCGCGGATGAAGTCGTAGGGCAGCTTCTTGTAGAGCGAGGTGCTGATCGCATTGTTCGGCGCCACGAACAGCAGCGTATAGCCGTCCGGTGGCGCATTGATCATCGCGGCGGCGGCGATGTTGCCCCCGGAGCCGGTGCGGTTCTCGACCACGAATTGCTGGCCGAAGCGCTCCGACAGCCATTGCGCCATGATGCGCGCGACGATGTCGACCGGACCGCCCGGGGCGAAGCCGATCAGCCAGCGTACCGGACGATCGGGGTAGGCGGCCAAAGCGGGCTTGGCGGCCAGTCCCAGCGCAACGATCACACCGAATAATATCGCGCGTGCCAGTTTCATCGTTGCCTCCCGATCTTGCCGTTTGCGGGTCATGTGGGCCGGCCCGACGGCACCGGCCGCCGGGACGTCAGTGCGCCGTCATCTCTTGATCAGCGGGCAGGCCGGATCGGGCGGGCCGAACGCCTCCTCGCCTTTGATGGTCGCAAGGATCTTGTAGTAGTCCCACGGATATTTGCTCTCGTCCGGCGACTTGACCTGCGCCAGCACGAGATCGTGCACCATCAGATTGTCAGCGCGCAGCCGGCCGTTGCGGGCGAAGAAGTCCTCGACCGGGGTCTCGCGCATCTTCGCGGCCACGGCCAGCGGATCGTCGCTGCCGGCAGCTCTGACCGCGTTGAGATAATGCGTGACCGCGGAGTAGACGCCCGCCTGCCACATCGTCGGCATCCGGTTCATCTTGGCGAAATAGCGCTTCGACCATTCGCGCGTCTTGTCGTCCATGTCCCAATAGAACGAGGTGGTGAGCAGGAGGCCCTGCGCCGCCGGCAGTCCCAGCGAATGAATGTCGGTGATCAGCGCCAGCAGCGCCGCCATCTGCTGGCCGCCCTTGAGCAGGCCGAATTCCGCCGCCGTCTTGATCTCGTTCATGTTGTTCGGGGGACCTGCGGCGATGCCGATGATCTTGGCCTTGGAGGCCTGCGCCTGCAGGATGAAGGAGGACAAATCGGGCGTCGCGAAGGGCGGGCGCACCGCGCCCACGACCTTGCCGCCATTGGCGGTGACGACGCCAGCCGCATCGCGCTCCAGCGAATGGCCGAAGGCATAGTCGTCGGTGATGAAGAACCAGCTGTCGCCGCCGCGCTTGACGACCTCCTTCGCGGTGCCGGTGGCCAGTGCCCTGGTGTCGAACACCCATTGCATGGCGTAAGGCGAGCAGAACTTGCCGTGGAAATCGGCCGCACCGGTCGATTGGGTGATGAACAGCCGCTTCTTCTCGGTGGCGATGGTCTGCACCGCCAGGCCGACCGCCGAGACCGGCACGTCGACGATGAGATCGACCTGCTCGGTGTCATACCAGCGGCGCGCGATCGCGGCGCCGATGTCGGGCTTGAGCTGATGGTCGCCAACGATGACGCTGATCGGCTTGTCCAGCACCTTGCCGCCGAAATCGTCGACGGCCATCTGCGCCGCGGTGACCGAGCCCTGGCCGGTCGGCGTCGAGGCGGGGCCGTTCATGTCGCTGAGCACGCCGATCTTGACAACGTTGTCGGAGATCTCGGCCTGCGCTGCCGTCGTGACCAGCAGCGCCGCGGCCGCCCACGCCGCGCGCTTCAAAGCAGTGAGCTGCATTCGTCCTCCACTGACCGCGTTTCTGACCGCGGCATGGCGCGGTTGTTGGTCGCGGCTCTGCCGGCCGCTCCACCTATCTCAAAGCAAACCGAAGCGCCCGTCAATCATCCCGGGACACCAGCCGGTGGAGGGATCCTGTGCGCTGCAGCGCGGCGCAATCGGCTCGCTCGCTCAGCACGGGCGCAAGCCATGCGCGCGATCAGGCCTTGGCGGCCTTATGCTCCTCATGCGCGGCCTCCCAGACCTCGCGCGCGGCGTCGGCGTTCATCAGCGCGATGCCGACGCCGACGATGAGATCGGGCCAGACCGAGCGCCACAGAAATGCGGTGACGAGTCCGGCGGCGATAATGGCGATATTGGCGAAGGCGTCGTTGCGCGCCGACAGAAAAGCCGCCCGTGTGAGGCTGCCTTGATGATCGCGAACGCGCGCCAGGATCAGCGCGCAACCGAGATTGACGATGAGTGCGCCGAGGCCCGTGATGGTGAGCGGCAGCGGCGCCGGCACCTCCGGCGCAAACAGCTTCTCGCCCGCGGTCCACAATCCGGCGAGCGCCGGCGCGAGCAGGATCAGCGCCAGCACTTTGCCGAGCTGCGCGCGTCGCGTGGGACTCCAGCGCAGCGCCAGCGCGATCAGGAGATTGACGGAGGCGTCTTCGAGGAAGTCGACGCTGTCGGCAAACAGCGAGACCGAGCCGATCGACAGCGCAACGGCGAACTCGATCCCGAAATAACCGAGATTGAGCGCGGCGACCGCAAGCACTGCGCGGCGGACGGGGGTCGTCGTATCCATCACGCGTACTCAATCATCCTGTGCGGCCAGCCGCTCCGCTTCGGCGAGATCCGCGGCGGTGTTGGCGTTGAAGAAGGGATCGAAGGGAAGCACCGGCCAGGACACGCGCGCAACCTGATAGCGCGCAGTGAAGCGGGTGACCTTCCGGATGTCCTCCGCCACCAAAGCGTGGCGGAGGTCCTCGCGCAGGCTGACCGGCCACAGCCCGATCACCGGGTGTGTCTGGCCGCCGGATTCGGCCAGCGCCAGCGCGGCGCCCTCTGTTGCACGCGCGCCGGCAAGCCGAGCCACCAGATCACGCGGCAAAAACGGGCAGTCGGCGGCCGCGCTCAGCATCCACGGCGATTCGGGCATCTGCGCCGCGACCCAGTCGAGGCCGGCCAGGATGCCGGCGAGCGGTCCGGGAAAGCCGGCAACGCCGTCGCGCACGACCGTGAGGCCGTAAGCGGCGAATCGCGCGGGATCGCCATTGGCGTTGAGGATGAGGCGGCTGCATTGCGGTGCCAGCCGCGAGATCACGCGCTGCAGGAGGGTCCGGCCGCCGATCATGCGTATCGGCTTGTCGCCGCCGCCCATGCGGCGCGCCAGGCCGCCGGCGAGCAGCACGCCGGGAATCGATGTCGGTGGGACGGGCTCGGTCATGGCGATCTCGACTATCACGCCTGCGCCGCGAGGTCAGCGTCCGACCCGTCGGCCGGAGCGCGGCCGCCATGCAGGGGACGAAGCACGGTCCCGCAGCCGCGCGGCATGACATTGCGCTGTCGGCATTATAGAGCTTCGGTCGGTTGGCTCGGCGGCGATCTCGGTGTGCGAGCGAAGCGACGGGGATATGAGGGGTGTGGGGGTGCCGCTGGAATTCTGGAGCGGGCGATGAAGGTGATCGGCCTCGCCGGCTGGAGCGGCGCCGGCAAGACCACGCTGCTGACGCGGACCATTCCGCTGCTGAACGCGCAGGGTGTGCGGGTTTCGGTGGTCAAGCACGCGCATCACAAGTTCGATGTCGACGTGCCCGGCAAGGATTCCTGGCGCCATCGCGAGGCGGGCGCCCAGGAGGTCCTGGTGTCCTCGGGCACGCGGTGGGCCCTGATGCACGAGCTGCGCGGCGCCCCCGAGCCGGGGCTCGACGATCTGCTCGCGAAAATGTCGCCGGTCGACCTGGTGGTCGTGGAAGGCTACAAAGCGGGGCCGCATCGCAGGATCGAGGTGCATCGGGCGGCCAACGGCAAGCCGCTGCTGTTCCCGGAGGATGCGGGCATCGTGGGAATCGCCGCCGATGTAGCGGTCGAGACCGCTTTGCCATGGGTCCATCTCGACGACATCGCGGCGATCGCGACGCTGCTCCTGCAGTCAGCGCGGCCGCCCGCGGCTTCATCGCATGCGGGGCGATGATGGCCATGAGTCCCGTGCGGTTCCCGATTGCCCGGGAACTTCATCCGAGCGCAACTTTTCGGCGGCAGAGATCAAGCCGCTTGGAAGCGTCCGGTTGCGGTTCCATTGTGAGGTAATGGAACCCGATTGCCCCGCAGGATGCGGGACCAAGGTCTCAGGATGACGATGATCAGGTTGGATTTGACGGGACTGAAATGCCCGCTGCCGGTTCTCAAGACGCGCAAGGCGCTGCAGTCGCTCGCCGCAGGAGAGCGGCTCGAAATCTGCTGTACCGATCCACTGGCCGTGATCGACATTCCCAACCTGATTCGCGAAACCGGCGATCGGATCGAGCTGCTCGCGCGCAGCGACAGCCATGTTGTGTTCTTGGTCGAGAAGGCGGCGGTTCCTGGATGACGTTCGTCGGCACCGGCAGACGCTCCGACCACCTACTAAGTAGTCTTCGATTGATCCAGGAATGTCGAAGTCAAGTGGGTAGGCTGCTTCCTATCGTCGCATCGGTGCCAAGGCGCGCTCATAACAATGCCGCGTTCTCAGTCCAGGCTTGCGCGATTGCCGTGAGGCAAGGGAAGGTTGTCTGCCGTTCACTTTTTCTGAGCAACAGCGCGCGCGGTGAGATCAGCCGACCCGTTGCCGCCGGCTGCGTTAGTTGATGAACGCTCGACGACGCTTGCCGGTCTTGCAAGTAGTCCAAGTTAATTTTGACTGCAGCCGAAAGTGGCGATGACTTCAGATGCACGTGGTTTTGTGTGTCTATTAGCAGCATCGGCGTGCTGCATTGCAGTCATCCACGGCGTTTGCCGAACTATTACCATTTTACTATCGACAATTTGCCCGGATTCTGCACCAATTGGGGCGCTTCCGCGGAGGTTGCGGAAGATGAGCCCTGCCCGCTCGGGGGCGGCCTAGGTAGAACCGCGGCGTAATCATGATGAGGGCATAACTCCGTGGGTGGGGTGTTATGCGCTTGGAACCAGTTCTGAACATTTGTGCGTTGCGGAAATGCTCTGATACGTCAATAGCGGGCGGGGTGAGTGAGCGTATTGATTCTGATCAAGGGGACAGAACATGACGTTGTTGCGTTGGGCGGGAGTCCGTAGGGGAGGAATGCATGGCGAGTGTTGAAAGCGCGGGAGCGCTGCCGAGCGCACAAGCAGGGATCTTCGATCGTGAGCACACGGTCGCCAAAGCGGGGTTCAATCGCTGGCTGGTTCCGCCGGCTGCGCTGTGTATCCATCTCTGCATTGGCATGGCCTACGGCTTTTCGGTGTTCTGGCTGCCGCTGTCGCGCGCGATCGGCGTGACGCAGAGTCAGGCCTGCCCGGACATGACGCTGGTGCAGGAGCTGTTCACCACCAGTTGCGATTGGAAGGTCGCGAGCCTGGGCTGGATGTACACGCTGTTCTTCGTGCTGCTGGGCGGTTCCGCCGCCGTCTGGGGCGGCTGGCTCGAGCGGGCCGGACCGCGCAAGGCCGGCGCCGTTGCAGCCTGCTGCTGGGGCGGCGGTCTGCTGATCGCGGCGTTCGGCGTCTATGTGCATCAGCTTTGGATCACCTGGATTGGCGCCGGCGTGATCGGCGGCATCGGCCTCGGTCTCGGCTACATCTCGCCGGTTTCGACCCTGGTGAAATGGTTCCCGGACCGTCGCGGCATGGCGACCGGCATGGCCATCATGGGCTTCGGCGGCGGTGCAATGATCGGCGCTCCGCTGGCCAACCTGCTGATGAACTACTTCAAGACCCCGACCTCGGTCGGCGTCTGGGAGACCTTCGTCACCATGGGCGTGATCTATTTCGTGTTCATGATGATCGGCGCCTTCGCCTATCGCGTGGCCCCTGTCGGCTGGCAGCCCGAAGGCTGGACGCCGCCTACGGTCAAGAAGGCGATGATCTCGGAGCATCATGTGCATTTGGACAACGCGCACAAGACGCCGCAATTCTGGCTGGTCTGGTGGGTGCTCTGCCTGAACGTCTCGGCGGGCATCGGTGTGATCGGTATGGCTTCGCCGATGCTTCAGGAGATCTTCGCCGGCAAGCTGATCGGGCTGCCTGACGTCAGCTTCAACCAGCTCGATGCCACGCAGAAGGCAACCGTCGCGGGCATCGCGGCAGGATTTGCCGGCTTGCTCTCGCTGTTCAACATCGGTGGCCGCTTCTTCTGGGCGTCGATGTCGGACCATATCGGTCGCAAGGCCACCTACTACTGCTTCTTCCTGATCGGCATCGTGCTCTACGCGCTGGCGCCGACCTTCGCGGCGATGGGGTCGAAACTGCTGTTCGTTGGCGCCTTCGCCATCATCCTCTCGATGTATGGCGGCGGCTTCGCGACGGTGCCGGCCTATCTCGCCGACCTGTTCGGAACCCAGTTTGTGGGTGCCATCCATGGCCGTCTGCTGACGGCATGGGCGACTGCGGGCATTATCGGTCCGGTGGTGGTGAACTACATCCGCGAGTTCCAGCTTGCCGCCGGCGTGCCGCGCGACCAGCTGTATAACTCCACGATGTACATCCTCTGTGCCATGCTGCTCGCTGGCCTGATCTGCAACTTCCTGATCAAGCCGGTCGACCACAAATGGAACATGAGCCCCGACGAGGTCGCTCGCTACCAGGCTGAACTCGCCAGGAACGAGTCGGCGATCCAGCACGGATCGTTCGGCATCGGCAGGGGCGGGCTCGACGCCAAGTCGGCGCTATTCTGGGCCTTTGTCGGCGTGCCGCTGGCGTGGGGTGTCTGGAAGACGCTGGAAAGCGCCGTCAAGATCTTCTGAGCGGATAGGTATCTCAGCCAAGCGGGGCGGCCGGTGAGGCCGCCCTTTTTTTTGCGGCCATGGATCCGCCTCGACCGGACCGGTTGCGCAGCCAATCAGGATTGGCAGGCTGGTATTCCGGGCGCTGTGGCAAGCCACGCGTTCAGTTCCGCCATCGCTTGCGCCACCATGGCCTGGGCGGGTTGGTCGAGCTCGGTCAATGGCAGGCGAACGTGCGGCATAGCCAGGCCCTGCAGGCTGAGGGCATATTTCAATGCTGCCGGCAGTTCGCGGCTGGTCGCCTCGCTCAGTTGCAGCAATTGCTGATGCAGCCGTCGCGCTGTGCGCCAGCGGCCGCGCCGGCAGCTCTCGAGGAGGGCATTGCAGAGCTGCGGTGCGATATTTGCTGCCAGCGAGAAACAGCCATCGCCGCCCGCGGCGGCATAAGCCACCGCCGTGAGGTCATCGCCCAGCAAACGGAAGCCCAGGGGGACGCGCGCGCGCAGATGCACGACACGCGCGATGTCGCCGGTGCTGTCGCGCAGGCCGATGAATTGCGCCCACTGTGCCAGGCGGATCAGCGTCTCGTCCGGCAGTCCGCGTCCCGTGCGCGCCGGACAATCATGCAGGATGATCGGCAGGGCCGTCGCGTCGCCGACCGCGCGGAAATGCGCGTAGATCCCCTCCGCGGTCGGCCGGTTATAATAGGGGACCACCGACATGATTGCGTCGGCGCCCGCGGCGGCCGCCTGCCGCGTGTTCTGCACGGCCTGCAGCGTCGAATTGGATCCGGCTCCGGCGATGACGTGGATCCGATTGCAGGCCACGGTCACGGCCGTGCGGATCACGGCCTCGCGCTCGGCTGCAGTGAGCGTGGACGCTTCGCCCGCGGTCTCGCAGACCAGGATCGCGCTCGCGCCGGCCTCGATCTGCCGCTCGCACAATCTGGCGAGGGCTGCGATGTCCAACGCCCCGCTTCGATCGAACGGCGTCGGGATATCGGCGATCGCGCCAGCGAGCCATCCGCGAGCCGCTTCGCGCTGCATAGGGGAGGCTGCGGTCATGCGACCGGTCGCCTGCCGTTGCCGAGCAGCAGACCGATCGGCGCAAAGCGTCCGTTGGTGTCGAGCTCGATCGTTCGCGACAACTCGACGATCGTCTCCGGATGATGACCGTTTTCGAACAGCGCATATTTGATCGCCTCGGCGCGGCTGACGAACAGGCCGCCATAAAGTCCGGCCTGCTCCTGCACGACCCATTGGCCGCGGCTGTTGCGGCCGATCAGGACGAGCGCCGCAGCAGACTTGCGGCACGAGGGAGGTTCGACGAGCTTCATGGCGGTGGTCCTTCCGGTTGGTGCCCGCAGCCCTGTGAGATGATGATGGCGGGGCGTTGATCGATGATCGGGATGCAGGGATAGGAATGCGAGACGGCGGGGCGCACGGCGTCATAGCCGCGGCGTAAACGGCTCTAGGATCCCGCGACTTGGTTGACCGCCATGACGGCGCAATAGAGCGCGAGGTACCCAATCATCTCGTCCCAATGATTGAGGCCGGCGGTGAAGACGCGCTCGCGGCGCAGGATAGCGAGCACGGCGCAGAGAATGACGGTCATCCACAGCAGCGCTGCCAGGCTGCGGCCGAAGCCGATGCTGCCGAACGTCGCGAACAGCGTGAGGATCGCTATTCGCAGGCCGAAGCGAAGCAGCACCCTGGCAGGGGACAGCGCGGCGAACTTGTCAGCCGAGAGCATCATCGCTGCGCTCGCGCGATCTCAGAAATGATCACAGCAGAGCAGGTTCGTGAGCGCCGGCTCGGCCGAGCGCTGACCCTGCGTGGGTCCCAGGCCCGGGGCCAGACGACGCGCCTCGGCCGCGGCGTGGAGAATGGCGAGTGCGAGATCGGCGTGCCTGGCCTCGGCGCAATGGTCGAGCCAGTCGGGCAGCTCGCGGCGCTGCGACAGCGCGCAGTGCCATTCGCCGTCATCATAGGCGAGCCGGCGCAGGTGCCATCGCGGCAATTGCAGGGCGATCAGCTCGAGCGCGGCATCGATCCGCGCCTCCGCCCGCATCAGATGGTCGATGCGGGCCCGGCGTCGCCCGCGCGCGGACAGCGGCGAGGCGCCGTCATCGTCGCCGAGAAGGTCCGTCAGCAGCTTCTCCGCCTCCTGCGCGACGTGCGGCGGTGCGGGGACATCCAGGGTGATCGGGACCGGCATGCTGTTGCTCCATGGTCAGTGGATTGCGGCGCGAGATCGGCCGCACGGAGCATCTGGCGGCAGACGCCGTAGGAATGCGAGAGGGGGCGGGCAGGGCAGAAATAGGCGCCGCATAAACGCGCCTCGGCCCGGCGGCCAATTCCTATGCGCCGGCCGCTGCCGCCGCGCGCTTTTGGCCGGGCTGCGCCGCGGTCTTTATGGGATTCCTATAATGTTGCAGCGGGCGCTGTCTCGAAAACCTATGGATCCGGGTGCCATCTGGCCGGGTGGGACGGACCGTGTCGGCCCCGGCGCTGCTCTGTCCGCTCCACGCGCTGCGCGCATCCGACGCGCATGAGGAGCAAACCATGCTGGATATCCTGATGCTGGCGCTGGCCGCCGGCTTCTTCGCTTTGGCGATCGGCTACACCTATGCCTGCGAGCGGCTCTAGGAGACGCACCATGATCTTCGACTATTCGCTCGCCGGCGTCGTGTCGCTCGGCCTTCTGATCTATCTCACCTACGCGCTGCTGCGGCCCGAGCGGTTCTGACCGCCGTCCATCGCACCTTCAAGGACAATTCCCATGACCGTGATCGGCTGGATCCAGATCCTGCTTTATTGCGCCGTCGTCGTCGCGCTTGCCAAGCCGCTCGGCTGGTACATGACGCGCGTCTTCAATGGCGAGCGCACCTTTCTCTCGCCCGTGTTGCGGCCGCTCGAAACCTCGATCTACTGGATCGGCGGTGTCGATGAGCGGCGCGAACAGCATTGGCTGACTTATACGGTGGCGATGCTGCTGTTTCACGTCGGCGGCTTCCTCGTCATCTACGCCGTGATGCGACTGCAGGCCGTGCTGCCGTTCAATCCGGCCGGCCAATCCGCCGTCGCGGAGGACCTGTCGTTCAACACCGCGATCAGCTTCCTGACCAACACCAATTGGCAGAACTACGGCGGCGAGAGCACGCTCTCTTATCTCGTGCAGATGCTCGGCCTGACGCACCAGAACTTCCTGTCGGCCGCGACCGGCATCGTGCTGGCGATCGCGCTGATCCGCGGCTTCGCCCGGGCCTCGGCGCGCACCGTCGGCAATTTCTGGGTCGACGTCGTCAGGTGCACGCTCTACATCCTGCTGCCGCTGTGCATCGTCTATACGCTGGTTCTGGTCTGGCAGGGCATCCCGCAGACGCTCGGGCCCTATGTCGAGGCGACGACGCTCGAAGGCGCCAAGCAGACCATCGCGGTCGGCCCGGTGGCCTCGCAGGTCGCGATCAAGATGCTCGGCACCAATGGCGGCGGCTTCTTCAACGCCAACGCCGCGCATCCGTTCGAGAACCCGACCGCGCTGTCGAACTTCATCCAGATGATCTCGATCTTCGCGCTTGGCGCTGCGCTGACCAACGTGTTCGGCCGCATGGTCGGCAATCAGCGCCAGGGCTGGGCGATCCTCGCGGTGATGGGCGTGCTGTTCATCGCCGGCGTCGCCGTCACCTATTGGGCGGAAGCAAGCGGCACCGATGTGCTGAACGCGCTCGGCCTGACCGGCGGCAACATGGAGGGCAAGGAGGTCCGCTTCGGTATCGTCGCGTCCGCGCTGTTCGCCGTGATCACCACGGCCGCGTCCTGCGGCGCCGTCAATGCCATGCATGACAGCTTCACCGCGCTCGGCGGCATGATTCCGCTGATCAACATGCAGCTCGGCGAGATCATCATCGGCGGCGTCGGCGCCGGCCTCTACGGCATGCTGCTGTTCGTCGTGCTCGCGATCTTCGTCGCCGGGCTGATGGTCGGGCGCACGCCGGAATATGTCGGCAAGAAGATCGAGGCCCGCGAGGTCAAGATGGCGATGCTGGCGATCCTGGTGCTGCCGCTGATGTATCTCGGCTGGACCGCGGTCGCCGTGGTGCTGCCGTCGGCCGTCGCGTCGATGGCCAATGCCGGACCGCATGGCTTCACCGAGGTGCTCTACGCCTTCACCTCGGCGACCGCCAACAACGGCTCGGCGTTCGGCGGTCTCACCGGCAACACCTTCTTCTACAACCTGACGCTCGCCAGCTCGATGTTCGTCGGCCGCTTCTTCATGATCATCCCGGCGATGGCGATCGCCGGCTCGCTCGCCGAGAAGAAGTCGATCCCGCCCTCGGCCGGCACCCTGCCGACCACCGGCGGATTGTTCGTCGGCCTCGTCGTCGGCGTCATCCTGATCATCGGCGGCCTCACCTTCTTCCCCGCACTCGCCTTGGGTCCGATCGTCGAGCATCTCGCGATGACCGCCGGCACCGTGTTCTGATCTCGGAGCAATCTCCATGGAAACCGTCAAACTGCAGAAGCGCTCGTCGATGTCGACGATGCTCGATGCGAAGATCGTGCTGCCCGCCATCAAGGCCGCTTTCGTCAAGCTCGATCCGCGGCTGATGATCAAGAACCCCGTGATGTTCGTGGTCGAGATCGTCGCCGCGCTCACCACCGTCATCTTTCTGCGCGATGTCGTGACCGGCGGCGCGAATCTCGGCTTCACCTTCCAGATCATCCTCTGGCTGTGGTTCACCGTGCTGTTCGCGAATTTCGCCGAGGCCGTCGCCGAAGGCCGCGGCAAGGCGCAGGCGGATTCGCTGCGCAAGACCCGCACCGAGAGCCAGGCCAAGCTGCTGACTGGGACGAGCCCGGCGGATCACACCTACCGGCTCGTTGCGGGCACCAGCCTGAAGGTCGGCGACATCGTGCTGGTCGAGGCCGGCGACACGATCCCGTCCGACGGCGAGGTGATCGAAGGCGTCGCCTCGGTCAACGAGGCGGCCATCACCGGCGAGTCCGCGCCGGTCATCCGCGAATCCGGCGGCGACCGCTCGGCGGTGACCGGCGGCACCCAGGTGCTGTCGGACTGGATCCGCGTGCGCATCACCGCCGCGCAGGGCTCGACCTTCATCGACCGCATGATCAAGCTGGTCGAGGGTGCCGAGCGGCAGAAAACGCCGAACGAGATCGCGCTGAACATCCTGCTCGCCGGCCTCACCATCATCTTCGTGTTCGCGACGGTGACGATCCCGAGCTACGCGGCCTATGCCGGCGGCTCGATCTCGGTGGTCGTGCTGGTGGCGCTGTTCGTGACCCTGATCCCGACCACGATCGGCGCACTGTTGTCGGCGATCGGCATCGCCGGCATGGACCGCCTGGTGCGCTTCAACGTGCTGGCGATGTCCGGCCGCGCCGTCGAGGCCGCCGGCGACGTCGACACCCTGCTGCTCGACAAGACCGGCACCATCACGCTCGGCAACCGCCAGGCCACCGCGTTCCGTCCGGTCCGCGGCGTCAGCGAGCAGGAGCTTGCCGATGCGGCGCAACTCGCCTCGCTCGCCGACGAGACGCCGGAGGGCCGTTCGATCGTCGTGCTGGCCAAAGAGAAATACGGCATCCGCGGCCGTGATATGGCCGAGCTCGGCGCCACCTTCGTTCCGTTCACGGCGCAGACCCGCATGAGCGGCGTCGATGCCGGCGGCTCTTCGGTGCGCAAGGGCGCGGTCGATGCGATCCTCAATTATATCAGCGGCGGCACGACCCAGGTCGCGTCCGGTAACACGATGCGCGCGATCCAGCCCATGGAAAGCGAGCTGGCCCGTGAGACCAGAGCGATCGCCGATGAGATCGCCAAGTCCGGCGGCACGCCGCTGGCGGTGGCCAAGGACGGCCGGCTGCTCGGCGTCATCCAGCTGAAGGACATCGTCAAGGGCGGTATCCGCGAGCGCTTCGCCGAGCTGCGCCGCATGGGCATCCGCACCATCATGATCACCGGCGACAATCCGATGACCGCGGCTGCGATCGCCGCCGAGGCCGGCGTCGACGATTTCCTGGCTCAGGCGACGCCGGAGGACAAGCTCCGGCTGATCCGCGACGAACAGGCCAAGGGCAAGCTGGTCGCGATGTGCGGCGACGGCACCAACGACGCGCCGGCGCTGGCGCAGGCGGATGTCGGCGTCGCCATGAACACCGGCACGCAGGCGGCGCGCGAGGCCGGCAACATGGTCGACCTCGACTCCAACCCGACCAAGCTGATCGAGGTCGTGGAGATCGGCAAGCAGCTGCTGATGACGCGCGGTGCACTGACGACCTTCTCGATCGCCAATGACGTCGCCAAGTACTTTGCGATCATCCCGGCGATGTTCCTGGCGTTCTACCCGCAGCTCAACGTGCTGAACGTCATGAATCTCGCCAGCCCGCAGAGCGCGATCCTCTCGGCGATCATCTTCAACGCGCTGATCATCATCGCGCTGATCCCGCTGGCGCTGAAAGGCGTTGCCTACCGCGCTATCGGCGCCGGCGCGCTGCTCGGCCGCAACCTGCTGATCTACGGCCTCGGCGGCATCATCATCCCGTTCATCGGCATCAAGGCGATCGACTTGATCGTGACCGCCTTGCATCTGGCTTAAGCCCTCACCGCCGTCATTGCGAGCGAGGCAATCCAGGACTGTCCCGGGCCACGCGACTCTGGATTGCTTCGTCGCTTTGCTCCTCGCAATGACGGCAGAGATACAGGAGACCTCCCATGCTCAAAGAAGTTCGTCCCGCCATTCTCGTCATGCTTGCGCTGACCTTGATCACCGGGCTGCTCTATCCGCTCGCCATGACCGTCGTCGCGGGCACCATCTTTCCTGCTCAGGCCGAAGGCAGCCTGATCACGCGCAGCGGCCAGGTGATCGGCTCGGCGCTGATCGGCCAGGAGTTCAAGGACGACAAATATTTCCACGGCCGGCTGTCGGCGACGACGGCCGCCGACCCCAACGATTCAACCAAGACGGTGCCGGCCCCCTATAACGCGGCCAACTCGTCGGGCTCGAACCTTGGACCCACCAGCAAGGCGCTGGCCGACCGCCTGAAGGAGGACGTCGACAAGCTCAAGGCGGAAAACCCGGGGCAGCCGGTGCCGGTCGACCTGGTGACGACCTCGGCCAGCGGGCTCGATCCGGACATCTCGCCGGAGGCGGCGCTGTTCCAAGTGCCGCGGGTGGCCAAGGCCCGCGGTGTGCCAGAGGCCAGCATCCGGACCCTGGTCGCGCAGCAGGTCAAGGGGCGGTTGCTGGGGCTGCTCGGCGAACCCCGCGTTAACGTGCTTGCGCTCAATCTGGCGCTGGATGCTGCCAAGCTGCAATGAGGTCCGCGCGGGCCTCGGCCTTGGCGCCGAGGTCTCTCCGCTTATAATGCCGCATGGCCAGTCAACGCCGCGATCCTGACCAACGTCCCTCGCCGGAAGCCCTGCTCGAAGCAGCCCGGCGGGAGGACAGTCCTGCCGGAAAGCTCAAGATTTTCGTCGGCGCCGCCCCCGGCGTCGGCAAGACCTATGAGATGCTGTCGAGCGCGCATGCCAAGCTGAAGGCCGGCATCGACGTCGTCATCGGCTTTGTCGAGACCCATGGCCGCGCCGAGACCGAGGCGCTGGTGCGTGGCCTCGAAGTGATCCCCCGCAAGCGCATCGTCTACAGGGACCAGGTCATCGAGGAGATGGACCTGGACGCCGTGATCGCGCGGCGGCCGAAGCTCGCGATCGTCGACGAGCTGGCCCATACCAACGCCGCCGGCAGCCGGCATCCGAAGCGCTATCTCGACGTCGAGGAACTGCTGTCGCACGGCGTCGACGTCTACACCGCCGTCAACGTCCAGCACATCGAGAGCCTCAACGACGTCGTCGCGCAGATCACCCATGTGCGGGTGCGCGAGACCGTGCCCGATTCGATCCTCGACCGCGCCGATGCGATCGAGTTGATCGACCTCACGCCCGACGATCTGATCCAGCGGCTGAAGGAGGGCAAGGTCTATGTGCCCAAACAGGCCGAGCGCGCGCTGGAGCATTATTTCTCGCCCGGTAACCTGACCGCGTTGCGTGAGCTGGCGCTGCGCCGGACCGCCGAGCGGGTCGACGAGCAACTGCTCAACCATATGCAGGCGAACGCCATCGCCGGACCCTGGGCGGCGGGCGAACGCATCCTCGTCTGCGTCTCCGAGGATCCGCGTGCCGCCGGCCTGGTGCGCTACACCAAGCGGCTCGCCGATCGCGTCCATGCTCCGTGGACCGCGGTCACGATCGAGACGCGGCGCAACCTCCAGCTCTCGGACAAGCAGCGTGATCGCCTCGCCGATACGCTGCGGCTGGCCGAGACGCTGGGCGGCGAGGCGCTGACGATCCCCGGCGTCGGCCGCCGCATCGCCGACGATCTCATCGGCTTCGCGCAGGCCAACAACGTCACCCAGATCATCATCGGCAAGTCGCAGCGCTCGCGCCTGTTCGAGATCATCAGGGGATCGGTGGTGCATGATCTGGTGCGACGTGCCGGCAACATCAGTATTCACGTCATTCCCGGCGAGGAGTCGACCGAGCCCGCGAGCCCGTCCGTCCAGATGCGCGCTCGCAGCGAGCCGATGCGGCCAAAGCCCTATGTGATGGCGCTGCTGATCACGGCGGCGGGCCTCGGCCTCGCCGAACTGATCCAGCCATTCTTCGGCATCGAGAATGTCGACCTCGTCTTCCTCACCGCGGTGGTCGGCGTCGCCGCGCGCTACGGCCTGTGGCCGTCGCTGCTGGCGAGCGTCGTCGCCTCGCTGTGCTACAATTTCTTCTTTCTGCCGCCGCTCTATACGTTCACGATCACCGATCCGACCAACGTGGCGGCGTTCTTCTTCTTCATGTTGATCGCGCTGCTGGTATCCAACGTCGCAGCCCGGGTGCGCGTGCAGGCTGACACGGCGACCCAGCGCATCCGCACCACCGAACAGCTCTACGCGTTCAGCCGCAAGCTGGCAGGCACGGCGACGCTCGACGACGTGTTGTGGGCGACTGCCTATCAGGCGGCTTTGATGTTGAAGGTCCGGGTCGTGCTGCTGCTGCCACAGGACGGCAAGCTCACCGTGATGGCCGGCTATCCGCCGGAGGATCAGCTCGACGACGCCGACCTCGCCGCGGCCAGCTGGGCCTGGAGCAACGACCGCGTCGCCGGCCGCGGCTCCGACACGCTGCCCGGCGCCAAGCGCCTGTTCCTGCCGATGCGCACCGGGCGCGGTTCGATCGGGGTCATCGGCATCGATGACGACCGCACCGGCCCGCTGCTGACGCCCGATCAGCGCCGGCTGCTCGACGCGCTGGTCGACCAGGGCGCGCTCGCGATCGAGCGCGTGCTGCTGGTCGAGGACATGGACAAGGTCAAGCGCACGATGGAGCAGGACCGGTTGCGCTCGGCGCTGCTGACCTCGATCTCCCATGATCTGAAGACGCCGCTCGCCTCCGTGCTCGGCGCCGCCTCGACGATGCGCGATCTCGCGACCCGGCTGTCGGACCGGGAGAAGCTCGATCTGCTCGCGACCGTGATCGATGAATCCGAGCGGCTCAACCGCTTCATCGCCAACCTGCTCGACATGACCAAGCTCGAATCCGGCGCGATCAAGCCGAACACCGCCCTGCACGATCTCAGCGAAATTGTCGGCAGCGCGCTACGGCGCGCGAGCAAGATCCTTGCCGGTCACCGGGTGTCGCTCGATCTGGCCGCTGATCTGCCGATGGTCGAGGTCGATGCCGTGCTGTTCGAGCAGGTCCTGTTCAATCTGCTCGACAACGCCGCAAAATATGCGCCTGCCGACACCTCGATTGCGATCCGTGCTGCGCGCGATGGCAACTGGGTCGTGCTGGACGTCCGTGACGAAGGCGACGGCATTCCCGCCGCCGAGATCGAGCACGTGTTCGACAAGTTCTATCGGGTGCAGAAGGGCGACCAGGTGCGCCCCGGGACGGGGCTGGGGCTTGCGATCTCGCGTGGCTTCATCGAGGCGATGCATGGCCGCATCTTCGCCGGCAACCGCACCGATCGGCGCGGCGCGATCCTCACCATCCGCCTGCCGGTGCCGGCGCAGGCCAAACCGCTGGATACGGCCGCATGACAGGTGCTCCCATCAAGGTGCTGGCCATCGACGACGAGCCGCCGATCCGCAAGCTCTTGCGGATGGGACTGGCGACGCAGGGCTACGAGATCCTGGAGGCGCCGAGCGGCAAGGTCGCGCTCGAAAAGCTCGCCGAGGGGCCGGCTTTGATCATCCTCGATCTCGGCCTGCCCGACATCGACGGCCACGAACTCCTGCGCACCATCCGGTCGCGCAACGAGAGCATTCCGATCGTGGTGCTGTCGAGCCGTGGCGACGAGGCGGGAAAGGTGAAGGCGCTGGATCTCGGCGCCGACGACTACATCACCAAGCCGTTCGGCATGGAGGAGCTGCTGGCGCGGCTGCGCGCGGCTCTGCGGCATCAGTTGCAGGTGCAGGGCGAGCGCCCGGTGTTTCGCACGGGTGATCTCTCGGTCGACCTCGTCCGCCGCATCGTCAAGGTCGGCGAGCGCGAGATCAAGCTGTCGCCGAAGGAATATGATCTGCTGCGCGTGCTGGTGCAGCACGCCGGCAAGGTGCTGACGCATCGCTTCCTGCTCAAGGAGCTCTGGGACGAGCTGACTGACGCCCAATATCTCCGCGTCTATGTGCGCCAGCTGCGTCAGAAGATCGAGGCCGATCCCGAGCGGCCGCAATTCGTGCTGACCGAGACCGGCATCGGCTATCGCCTGCGCGCGCCGGATTAGCTACTCTTCCTGCCGGCTGTTCCGCGATATCGGAACCTTCGCCGCGTGTGTTGATTGCTGTGCTGTCACAAGGAGACCATCATCATGGCACGAACAGCACGCAAATATTCGAAGGGCGCGTCCCGCGACGTCGAGCGCGCGATGAAGAAGCGCAAGGCCGGCACGTTGAAGAGCGGCGGCTCCGGCCGCAAGGTGAAGAGCCGAAGGCAGGCGATCGCCATCGGCCTGTCGGAGGCGCGCCGCGAAGGCAAGAAGGTGCCGCCGAAGAAGAGCGCGCGGTCGGCGGCGAAGAAGACCGCCAAGACGGCGTCGAAGACATCGCGCAAGAAGACCGCGAAGAAGACCAGCCGGAAAACGACGAAGAAGACTTCATCGAAGAAGGGCTGAGACGGGAGCCTCATGGTTCGGGACGCGCCGCCCTCGGCACGGTTCGCTGGATTGGCTCATAGGCGCGGCGCTCCTCACCATGAGGGTCCGGCTCCGAAGCCGGAGCTACATATGACCATGACGAGCCTCCTTGCGGGGGCCGCGGGTCCGCGGCGAGGCTGGATGCGAGAAGAGGTGAGATCGCAGCGAGAGCTCAGACCCTCATGGTGAGGAGCGCCGAGCTCCCATGCAAACCAAGGCAAAGAGGCCCAAGGCGGCGCCTCTCGAACCAGGAGGCCCCGATCTGCAGGCGTGGAGTTGCATCGCGGAGCCCGGATGAGCGCAGCGATATCCGGGATCAACGGTCTAGTTCGTGAGACCCCGGATATCGCTGCGCCCATCCGGGCTTCTGTAACGGGCCTTGGTTTGTCAATCCCAA